>VGXL01000021.1 GCA_016873315.1 Phycisphaerae bacterium
TCGACGGCACGCTCGGCTCGCGCACGGCGCGGATGCATGCGCCGTACGCCGACGAACCGTCCACGCGCGGGCTCTGGACCGAGCTCGCCGCCGAGGGCCTGCTGCGCGACTGGGCGGAGCATGTCCTGGCCAACGGCCTCAGCCCGAGCATGCACGCGATCGGCGATGCCGCCCTGACGGCCGCGCTCGATGCACTCGAGCGCGATGAACGGCGCGTCGGCCGGATCGAGCACGCGCAGACCGCACGCGCGGAGGACATCGCACGCTGCGCTGGCAGGATCATCAGCATGCAGCCGCTGCACAAGGCAGACGATGCTCCGAGCGCGCCATCACGCCTTGGCGCCTCGCGCATGGATCGCTTCTTCCGCTTCCGTGACTTCGCGCGCGCCGGCGCGCGGCTGGTCTTCGGCAGCGACTGGCCGATCGTGACCTGTTGCCCAATGGCCGGCATGCGCGCGGCGATCACCGGGATCGACCGCATCGGTGCGGTCGTGGTGCCCGAACAATCGCTCACACCCACCGAGGCCCTCACCGCCTACACGCACGAGGCCGCACGCGCCCTCGGGTTCCCCGCCGGTTGTGGCACCTTGCAAGCCGGTGCCCCCGCCGACCTCACGATCTTCGATCGCGATCCACGCAGCGCTGATTGGGTGCATGCACCCCCGCGCGTCCTCATGACGATCGTCGGCGGCGAGATCGTGCATCGGTCAGCCTGACCGAGGGCGCATCAGGTGCTGAGCAATCGCTCGGCGAACATCATGTACCACTTCACGCCGGCCCGAGCCGCTTCGAAGATCAGGTCGCCCCCACCAAGGAAGACGACCGCCAAGAGCACGAAGACCGATGCCCCCGCGACATCTGGGCGATTGAAGAACGCATAGGCCTTGATCGACAGGCCCGCGGCGATGCGCGATCCGTCAAGAGGTGGAATGGGCAGCAGATTGAGCATCGCCAACGCAAGATTGATGTAGCCCGCGATCCAGAGCAGCGTCGACATCCGTTCCCCGAAGGAGAGATTCTTCGCCACCGCCACCGCGAGCACCGTCAGGGTGATGAACGCGATCAGCACATTCATCGCAGGACCAGCCAACGCCACCCAACCCATGCTTCGGCGTCCATGCCGCATGCGCGATGGATCGACCGGCATCAAGCCCCAGGCGATGCCCACGACCGCGAACATCAGCAGTGAAGGCCACCCCATATGCACGAGCGGATTCCAGGTCATGTGTCCGCTCTCGATCGGCGTCCGGTCCCCCTGCCAGATCGCTGCCCAGCCGTGCGCCAGCTCGTGCAGTGAAATGCTGAAGATCACGATGAGGGCGTATCCCGCCACCATCCACGCCCCGTAGTCGTGGTTCATCTCGTGGATCCACCATCCGCTGCCCATGCCGGGCAGGGTACAGAAGACGCACCGATAACGCGCGCACCTCGCGCCGAATCGCTCGCCCCCTTGCAGCGAGGCGCCGGATCCGTACACTGTTCGACTCGCATCCGCGTCCCAAAGGCGCGCCGCACGGCCCCATTCTTCGCGACCAACCAGTCGCAGGGCTCCACGGCTCGCCCGGTCAGCGACCCCAGCCACTGTGGCACCGGGGCGCCCCGAGGGAAGCGCAACACGGAGTCATCACATGGTCGTTCTTCGCCTGAAGAAGATGGGTCGCATCCATCGTCCGTTCTATCGTCTGTCCGCCATGGACAAGCGTTCGCCGCGCGACGGCGCTGTCATCGAAGCCCTGGGCTGGTTCGATCCGCTCGGCACCGAAGGCAAGCAGTGGAACCTCAACACCGATCGCATCGTGCACTGGCTCTCCGTCGGCGCACAGCCTTCGGAAACCGTGGTTGACCTGCTCAAGCGCGCCAACATCACGCCGACCGTTGGCAAGGGCAAGCGCCCGATTTCGAAGCAGTACGAAGTCACGCGCGCCCGCGGCCACACCAAGCTCAAGCCCGCCGCGGCTCCCGCGAAGAAGTGATCTGACCCACGCCGCGCCATGGCCATTCGCCTGGACATCCTCACGCTCTTCACCGAGATGTTCCCCGCCGTGCTGCACGCCAGCATGACCGGGCGAGCGATCTCGTCGGGCGCGATCGAGGTCCACACGCACGACATTCGTGCGTGGGCGGACAACAAGCACCAGAAGGTCGACGACCGTCCGTTTGGCGGCGGTCCTGGCATGGTGCTCATGGCCGGTCCCGTGGCTGATGCCGTCGAAGCCGTTCAGGCGATGGATGCCCGCCCAGCGCGCCGCATCCTGCTTTCGCCCAGCGGGCGGCCGCTCACACAGCGCTTCGTTCAGGAACTCGCTTCCTCGCCGCGCGTTCTCTTCGTGTGCGGTCACTACGAAGGCATCGACCAGCGTGCGATCGATTCGCTTGGGCTCGAGGAAGTCAGCATCGGAGACTTTGTGGTCTCTGGTGGCGAACTTCCCGCGATGCTCCTCGTCGACGCGATCGCGCGACTTCAACCGGGCGTTCTGGGCCACGAGCTCAGCGCGGCGCAGGACAGCTTCTCGCTCAGCGATCCTCAGGGCCGTCCACTTCTGGACTGCCCCCACTACACCCGTCCGCGCGAATGGCGCGGACAACCCGTTCCCCCCGTGCTGCTCGATGGTGACCACGCCGCAATCGCGGCTTGGCGTCTCGGGCAGCAGGTCGAGCGCACGCGCGAGCGTCGTCCCGACCTCCTTGAACCGCGACCTCTGGGACATGCGCCCACGTCGCCATGCCACCACGGCCTGTGCACTCCGTGCCCATGCTGAACGGCCATCCGGGCCACTGTGCCCAAGGTTGAGATTCCATGAACCGCAGCAAGATCCTCGAAGACGTCGTCGCCGGCCAAGTCAAGCCCGAAGGCACCGTGCCCCAGCTCAAGGTCGGTGACACGCTCGACGTGCACTACAAGATCATCGAAGGCGACAAGGAGCGCGTGCAGGTCTTCCAGGGCGTGCTCATCGCTCAGAAGGGCCGTGGCATCAACAAGATGATCACGGTGCGCCGCATCGTCGCCAACGAAGGCGTCGAGCGCATCTTCCCGCTCAACTCTCCCCGCGTCGAGAAGGTCGAAGTGCTCCGCCGCGCAGAAGTGCGCCGCGCGAAGCTCTACTACCTGCGCGACCGCCAAGGCAAGAGCCGTCGCCTGCGCGAAGACCGCGAAGGTTCGAAGGCGAAGGCCTGATCCCGCAGCATGCGGATCAGGCTCGCGAAGTCGTTTTCGTTTGAGGCGGCGCACTTTCTCCCCTCCTTTCCGGAGGGGCACAAGTGCCGTCGCATGCACGGCCACTCATTCAGGGTCGACATCGTCGTCGAGGGCCCGCTTGATCCGGCACGCGGCTACCTCGTGGACTACGGCGACATCAAGCGCGCCGTCGCGCCACTTCACGACGAACTCGACCATCGCCTGCTGAATGAGTTGCCCGGGCTCGCCAACCCGACCAGCGAGATGCTCGCGGTCTGGGTCTGGGATCGGTTGCACCCGGTCCTCCCCATGCTCGCTGAAGTGATCGTGCATGAAACATGCACGAGCCGCTGCGAGTTTCGCGGCCCTTCGGCATGACGGGTCCGATCCTGATCGGCCCGCACATGCGCGCGGGTGCATGTGCGGCGATCGCCACGGGACCCTTGACTCTGGACGGCGCTCCGTGGGGCACATGGTTGCCTGGCACGCTGCTCCATCCTGGTTCATGGCCCGAAGGGACGCCGCGCGTCCTTGCGTTCACCGGATCCTTGTCAGGCACGCCGGACCAAGGCGATCTGCGCAACTGGATGCCCGCTGGAATCCAGGCCTGTCGCGGCGCGCTCGCGAGCGCCCATGCTCGCGCCGCTGAGCGCAGCCAGCGATTGGTGATCGTGCCCCACGCATTGCACATCATCAGCGATCTGCATTCGACGCTGCGTCTCCTGCGCGAACATCCCGACCTCGGCGTGGCGATTGCGCCGGCGGCCCTCCTCACCGAGAGCATGCTGGACCACGCAGCGGATCATCTCGCGCGCATCCTGGGCACGCTCGGTCCGGTCGCGGACGCGATCATTCTGCATGATCTCGTGCGGTCGGTCGACGAACAGGGCGAGCCCGCCGTGACGGCATGCGACTGGGGGCGCGGCGTGCTGGACACCAAGCTCGTCGAATCGCTGATGCCTCGCGGCGTGCTTGATGCCCCCCTTGTCGAATCGCTGGTGCCAGGCGGCATTCCAACGCTGATCCTCGGCGCGTGACCCTGACCGCAGCGGCACCGCTGCGCGCTCGCCATCACTCGGACAGTTCGACCGTCCAGTATGCCTCGTCCAGGAAAGCCTTCCACGACTGGTAGCGCGGGCTGCCCAACCGCAAAGCGATCGCAGGATTTCGCTTGGGCTTCGTGGGCACCTTGACCAGTCGCATGCTCGCCTGCTGTGGCGTCCGACCACCCTTGCGAGCATTGCACCGCACGCACGCGCACACCAGATTGGACCAACTGTTCTCGCCGCCTTGCACGCGCGGCACGACATGATCCAAGGTGAGTTCCTTCGTGCTGAAGTGCTTGCCGCAGTACTGGCAGCGACTGCCATCGCGCGCGTAGATGTTGCGGCGATTCAGCTTGACCTGCTCCTTGGGAAAGCGGTCGTACCCGAGCAGGCGGATCACTTTCGGTACAGCGATGACGATGCGCGTGGTGTGCACCCAGTCATGCACTTCGTTTTCGTGTTCGCGCTGGTACTCGGCTGCCTGCGCCCAACTGTCGAACGAGTAGCCGACCCATGATCCGTCTTCGACGGAAATGACCTCAGCGGCTTCTTTGGCGAGCAGCGTGAACGCTCGAAACGCGTCGATCACGCGCACCGCGGCATACATTCGATTGAGGACGAGGACCTTGGTGTCCAAGACGCCAGCCTGAGAGCTCATTCTCGCGTACCTCCGAAGGCCATCCATGCCTTCGGCCAAGGATGCTACCGACGGTGCACAAAGCAAGCGCGAAACCGCGTCGACTCGGCAGCGCCCATCAGGCGATCACCGCAGCAGCATCAGATTCAAGGTCACGATCAGTCCATTGTTCAGCGCATGCCCGACCATCGGTGCCACCAGGCTGCCACGCAGTTCCCGCACGAGGCAGAAGCTCATGGCGAGCGCGCCCAGGATCGGCACGAACAGGATCCCCTGCGGGTGAATTGCCGCGAAAACAAGACTGCTCAGGAGGGCCGACACCACCACGCTCCCCCACAACGGCATCGCGCCGGTTCCGCCGCGCAAGCCTCGGTAGAGGCCCCCACGGAACACCAGTTCCTCCAGCAGCGGAGCGACGACGGCGGCCACGATGTACCAGATGACGATGCCACCAGCGGAACTCGATCGCAGACCCTCTTGGAGCGGGTGGCTGGCATCGGAGAGCGAGTCGCCGAGCAACCAGCCCAGGAAGATGGAGATCACGACTCCGACGAGCACCATCGGTACCGCCATGCACCAGGCCAACACGCCCCACGCCGCTTCGCGAACAAAACCGGCGCCAACGGTCAGTCCGAGCTCGCGCCGCACCTCGCTCCATGCCATGCCCCGGATCGTGGGCCATGTCAACGCCAACAGCCCGAGCGCCTGAAAGGTGACCACACCGATGGTTCCAAGGCTCGCCAGATCGACTCGGGATGCGACCACGCTGAGCACAACTTCGTACACGACCCACGCTGCGAAGAGCTCGATGTGAATCCCCTGATGCCCCAGAAGCGTCGGAGCGAGTCTGGACATCGGCGCACCGCTCCCGGCCTTGAGCAACAGCACGACCAGCGTGACCACGCCCACGACCAAGGCCAGGATCGCGATGCCGAAGAACGCCACGAACGACATCGCAATGCGCACCGCACGATCAGCGACCTGCGCGGCAAGCGTCGCGTCGCCAGTCGCCATCGATTCGAGCAGCGATGCTGACGCTCCCAACGGTGCGAGCGATTCGCGGGTCACGCCGTCGGGGAGTGACGCTGCCGAGCCCACTGCTGATGCTCCAAGGACATCGGCCTGCGCAAGGCATGCGCTGACTTGCTTCACCAGGGCATCGTCCGGCAGTTCCGCCATGAGCGACTGCATTTCCGTGTTCGACGCCTCAACCTCTCCCAACCACCGGCCGGTGATCGCGTAGGCCAGCCGCTCCAACATCCCCTGCTCCTTCAGCGGCTCGAGCGAGGACCAGCCCGCCCCGATCGCTTCCGCGCCCACCCACGACTTCATGGCGACCACCAGCTGGATGGCCGCGTCGGCCTGCGTGCTCACCATCGACGGAGTCGCCGATGCGGACTCCTCCTGCTGCTCGGGGTGAAGCAACCCGAATCCGCCGGTCAGCATCCAGCAGCAGCCGACGAGGATTGTCGCCCAAGCAACCATTGCCGATCGAGCCGAACCAGGCCGAGGCCGCGAGCCGAAGGTCGTCATCATGCCGCGCATCGTACGGATTGTTGTCTTTTTGCTCGATTCGACAACACCAAACGGCGATCGCGCCCTCCCACATGCCATGGACCGCCTATAACCACCGCACTTCTCCCTTGACGCCGCAGGCGATTTCTGTATCCTCCTCGATCCTCCACTGCCCGAGCGCTGGGTGCGCCCCGGGCCATGGATGGATCAAGGAAACGAGCCTCATCATGCCCCGCCAGACCTATCACGCGAAGCCCGGCCAAGTTCCCGCCACCTGGCGTCACATCGACGCTGACGGCAAGGTCCTTGGTCGACTCGCCACCGAAGTTGCCACCATGCTCATGGGCAAGCACAAGCCCGAATACACGCCCAATGTCCTCTGCGGCGACTGCGTGGTCATCACCAACGCATCGAAGGTCGTGCTCACTGGCAAGAAGGCCGATCAGAAGACCCTGCGCAAGTGGAGCGGTTACCCGGGCGGCCTGAAGGTCCGCACCTACGCCGACCTGCAGGAGAACGATCCCTCGCGCATGGTGACCGAAGCCGTCATCCGCATGCTTCCGCGCGGCCGTCTGGGCCGCCGCATCCAGCGCAACCTCCGCGTCTTCGCAGGCGCCGAGCACACCCACCAGGCCCAGCAACCCGTCGCGGCCAGCTGATCCGAAACCGACCAACCAACGCCAAGACGACCAACGAAGGATTGAAGAAGCATGACCACTGAAACGATCGCCCCGAAGAAGGCCTACGCCACCCGCAGCGCTGATGCGCAGGGTTGGTTCTGGGGTACCGGCCGCCGCAAGACCGCCGTCGCGCGTGTGCGCGTGAAGTCCGGCAACGGCGAGTTCCTGGTGAACGAGCGCCCGATGGAAGAGTTCTTCGTCGAGGACCGTGATCGCAAGGCGATCCTGAATGTCCTCGACAAGACCGCCCAGAAGGGCAAGATCAATGTGCGCGTCACCTGCACAGGCGGTGGCTTCACTGGCCAGGCTGGTGCCGTGATCATGGGCCTCGGCCGCGCCCTGCTCTGCTACGACGCCAACCTCGAGAGCATGCTGCGTGAGCACAACTTCCTGACGCGCGATGCACGCGAAGTCGAACGCAAGAAGCCCGGCCAGTCCGGTGCCCGTCGTCGCTTCCAGTTCTCGAAGCGCTGATCAGACGACCCGCGATCGCGGGGCCTCCGAACCTTCCACAACGCCGCCTTTCGGGCGGCGTTGTGTGTTTGGTGGATCCCCGCGTGTTCGGTCAGGTCGGCCCGAGCGACGCGCGCCACGCTCTGCGCGCGGCGTCTGCCGCTTCGGACACGCGCGACTGCATCGCACCGCGCGAGACCCGATGGATGTGCGCCAACTCCTCGACCGAGCGTGGCCGCTCCCCCTGCCAACCATGCACCGAAGCGAGGAGTTCCAAGGTCATTCCGCCCAGGAGCACTGCACCGGCGCGCTGGCCACAGCCAGGAGCCACAGCGCCGATCCACGCGCACCCGCGAAGCACCGCGTCGTTGAGTTGGACCGGACGCGGGTGCATTGCCGGAGCACGCCCCGGCGCATGCAGGCTGGGCTGCCGCACGAGTTGCTGTTCGAAGCCAAGCTGCGCCACACGATCGATGCGCAGGCGATTCGGTGCCACCGTCGACAGGTCGATCTGGAACGACGCGTGCACGATGCACGCCTGCGCGAGCTCGATGGCCCTGCGCAGTGGCTCTGCTGGAAGGTGCATCACTGGCGCTTCCATCATGGCCGCCAACCGTTGAAGGACTCCCGGCGTATGCCAGGCAACCAGCGTCCGCAACAACATTGCTGCCCACCTCGCATCGAGTTCGGCGCGCTCCACGGTGCCCGGTCGCGCCGGACCGATCACTCCGCCGCGCGCACGCCACAGGAGAAATCGCAGAGCAGCGAGCACTGTGAAGTCACGGCCCGCGGACTCGGGATGCGCTGACGCGCCCTTGGGGTTGAGCACGCCGGAGCAGGCCTCCTGCACATCGACGGGTGCGGCCTGCACCAACCCGTGTTCGAGCCACGGTGCACCCAGGAACACGCTCGCTGCCTCGGCATGAACAAAGGTCGACAACGCGGGCAGATGCGGCAGCGTCTGCGCCAGACTCGCTGCGCGGTCTGCGACGATCCGACGCGCCGTGTGCGCACTGCTCAACCCTGCGGCGCGCGCGATGCTGGCGAGCGGGATGCCTCGCCCTGCGCATCGAGCGAACCACCCATCCGGCCGCGTCGCCCGATCCGTCGAGGCATCGCTCGCCTGCCAAATCAACCGGACGGCCTCCGATGTAATGCCGTACGCGGCGGCAACGGTGCGCTGCGCTTGCGCGAGCGACGGTGCGCGCCCGGCTTCGCGTGCAACGGCCTCGATGACCTTGCGTCGTTCATGCGGGGCAAGACGCCGAAACCTCCCGGCACGGGCGACGACTCGCGCATGATGAAGTTGCACACCATCGGCAATCGACTCACGCACGCCGAGCTCGGGTTCGGCGCCACTTCGCTCAAACCACTCGAGCACGAGCCCAAATCGGCGCCATCGACGCAGCGTGCGGTCGCTGACCGACCACCGCTGCGCCAGCTCGGTCATGGTCACGACCGCGCCGGTCGAGTGATCTGGCGTCGTTGGTGCGCGACGACTCACTTCGAGCACGAAGGTGCACAGGTCCGATCGGATCGCCGCCCCTTGCACGAGATCATCTGGACCACGATCCACTCGGAATCCCGTGATGCGAAAGGTCACGAATCCCATCGGATAGGACTGATCAGGATCGATCTCGCCGACCAGGGCCAAGGCATTCGCCACATGCTTGCGCGCAGCGGGAATCGGCGCGAACGCAAGTTGGCGGGCCAGGTCGGCCATCGCTTGCGTGAGGTAGGCCACCGCGGTAGCCATCGCGGATCACTCGCCTGCGTGGGGCGACGCAGCTGCAGATCGCGGGGCCGAAGCCGAACGCATCGAGCGATCGATCATCAGCGCGCCCTCGTGCACGCGGGGCAGGCGCGCACTGAGTCCACACAGGATTTCATAGGGTTTTCTTCCCGACACGCGCGCCACTTCAAGAGGATGCGTCGCCTGCGTGCGATCCGTCCCGAGCAATTCGACGGGCGCTCCATAGAGTTCCTGCGGCGACCCCCAACTGCCGACGATGGAACCAGCGTCGACCGTCAGTTGATCCATGTTCACTGCGCCAACCACCGGGACGGTGTGCCATGCTCCACGGGCGTGGATGCGGACCGCCTGCTGCAGTCCGGGCTGCGGTGATGGGTAGCCATCGGCGTAGCCCACGGGGAGCAACGCGATCACGGTGTCGCGCGTCGAGCACCATGTGCTGCCGTAGCCCACCGGCGTTCCTGCAGGCACGCGTTTGGCTTGCACCACGCTCGTCGTCCAACGAACGACCGACTCCAAACCATCGTCACGGCCAAAGGCGCCCCACTCGTCGTCTACAAGTCCCGTCCACGCAAGCCCGACGCGGATCATGCCGCGGTGCGATTTCGGATCGCGAACGGCAGCGTGACTGCTCGCCACATGCACCAAGAGTCCGCGAGGCAGGCAGGTCGAACATCGAGCCATCCACTCATCAAGGCAACGCATCTGCGCATCGGTGGCACCGGCGCTTCCGCTCGCCACCAGATGCGTGAAGACGCCCGCCAACTCGAGCTCGCGGCTCGTGTGCACGAGTTGCACCAGACCCTGAGCCTCGGCCGGGCGCGCACCGCCGCGAGTCATGCCCGTATCGAGTTCGATGTGCACCGGCACGCGCATGCGAAGCCCTGACTCGCGAATGGACGCGATCAGCGCGCGTGCTTGCTCGGCGTCGTGAATCGTCAGGTGCACCTGCCCTGCGATGAACTGCGGCCGAGCGGCGTCGTCAGGGTCGAGCCGATGCACCGGCATCAGGACGAGGACCGGCGCCGTGCAGCCAGCGTCGGCCAGCGCATTGGCCTGCGGCAAGCTGTAGACGGCGAGCATGTCGACATCGTGCTCGACCATCGCCGGCCAGATCCGATTGGCGCCAAGCCCGTACGCATCTGCTTTGAGCACTGTGCACATGGCCCGGTCTGGGCCGATCAGGCCGCGCAGTCGCCGGACATTCCGACCAACGGCCCGCAGATCAATGGTGATGGTGCTTGTGGAATCCATGCTGCGCGTCCCTGCGCCGTCCGTGCATTACTATCACGGGGCTGCGCCCGCGCGCACCGAAAGAAGGCACTTTGGACAAGAGCGAGATCTTCGACACGCAGACCACCTTTGCCGACCTGGGGCTGAACGAGAGCATCCTGGCCGACCTCGACCGCCTCGGCTTCAAGCACCCGACCTTCATCCAGTCGAAGCTCATTCCGATCGCGCTCTCGGGGAAGGACTGCCTTGGTCAAGCCAAGACCGGCACCGGCAAGACGGCTGCGTTCGCACTGCCCGCGCTGCAGATGCTCAAGCCCGGCGATGCGTTCGCTGCACTCATCCTCGTGCCCACCCGCGAACTGGCAATCCAAGTCGCGAAGGAGTTCCACGAACTCGGTGGCCGAACCGGTCTGAAGGCCGTTCCCATCTACGGTGGTCAGCCGATCCGCCAGCAGATCCCCCTCCTCGAGGGCCGTCCCGAAATCATCGTCGGCACACCCGGTCGCATCATGGACATGCGCGAGCGCAGGCTGATCACCTACGACCATGTCCGCTACGCGGTGCTCGACGAAGTCGATCGCATGCTGGACATCGGCTTCCGCGAGGACATCCGCAAGATCCTCGGCGGCATTCGGAATCACCCGCAGACCGTCTTCGTTTCGGCCACGATCAGCGATGAGATCGAGAAGCTCGCGCGCAACTACATGCGCAACCCAGAAAAGATCGTCACGGTCGCCAAGAGCCTGACGGTGCAGCAGGTCGCGCAGAGTTACCTCAGCGTCGAACCGTGGGACAAGCGCCGCTTGCTCCTGCATCTGCTGCGTCGCGAAGAGCCGGGCCTGACCGTCGTCTTCTGCCGCACGAAGAAAGCGGTCGACGATGTCACGCTCTACCTGAACGATAAGGGCATCGATGCCCACGCGATGCACGGCGACATGTACCAGCGCAAGCGCGACAAAGTCATGGATCGACTGCGCGATGGCAAGTTGAGCGTGCTCGTCGCCAGTGACCTGGCGGCGCGTGGACTGGATGTGGACGACATCACGCATGTGGTGAACTACGACATCCCCGAGGACCCCGAGGTCTACATCCACCGCATCGGCCGCACGGCGCGTGCCGGCCGCAACGGCGTGGCCTGGATGTTCGTGTGCCCTGACCAGGGCGACCTGCTCACGGGCGTCGAGCGGCTGGCGAACATCGAGATCCCGCGCTTGGAGTACAGCGATTTCACGCCCGGCCCCATCCCGCAAGCCGTGGTGGCGCGACGAGCAGAGGAAGCGCAGCGCAAGGCGGCCTCGGCCGAGTCAAAGTCACGCGACATCCTGGCGACGACCAAGGTCGATCCCGCCGACGAGGCCAAGTTCCCCGGCGGTGTCGTGCCGATGCTTCCACCGCCCAGGCGGCTCGGCGGGCGTCTCGCCACGCGCCGACGCTGAGTCATGGCGAACGGACCGCTGCTGATCGCCGACGAGGTCCGCGATGCGCTCGCGCATGGCCGTCCGGTGGTGGCGCTCGAATCGGCGGTGCTCACCCATGGCCTGCCACGCGAGCCTGCCACCGGGCTTCCACCGGTCGTCGCTCATCAGCCTGACTTTGCTCGTGGCGTTCCGCTCAATCTTTCCTTGAGCATCGCGATGGAGCGCGTGGTGCGGACCCATGGCGGCGTGCCCGCCACGGTCGCCGTCATCGACGGAGCGCTCAAGGTGGGTTGCACTCGCGGCGATCTCGAAAGATTGGCCACCGATCGCGATGCGCGCAAGGCGAGCGTCCGTGACCTCGGCCCGCTCTGCGCAGCTCGATCGTGTGCGGGCACCACAGTGAGTGCCACGCTCGTCGCGTGCGGCCTTGCAGGGATTCGGCACTTCGCAACGGGCGGGATCGGCGGCGTGCATCGCGGCTTCGCGCAGACGCTCGATCTGAGCGCCGATCTTGGCGCGCTCGCGCGCACGCCGGTGTGCGTCATCTCGAGTGGGGCGAAGAGCATCCTGGACCTGAAAGCAACGCTCGAGGCACTCGAGTGCCTTGGCGTTCCTGTGATTGGTCTCGCCACAGACACCTTCCCTGAGTTCACGGACGGTGCAGGTTCGCTTCCCTTGCACGCCACGGTGGCCACACCGCACGATGCGGCGCGAGCGTGCCGTGCACACTGGTCGTTGCTGCCAAGCGTGGGCGTGCTGCTTGCGAATCCATGCCCGGCCGTGCACGCTCTGGATCACGGTGGCTCGTCCATCTTGGCGGACGAACTTGCCGCTGAGGCGATGGCCGCCGGCATCGAAGGCAACTTGGTGACGCCATGGTTGCTGGCCCAGGTTGCTGCGCGCACCAAAGGCCAGTCGCTCGATGCCAACATCGCGCTGCTCCTGGACAATGCGCGGTGCGCCGCGCTCGTTGCAGATGCCGCGTCGCGTGACGCCGGCTGATCCGGTCCGGCGCCCCTCCATCTTCCTCGGTGATCGTCGCGGGATGATCCGATCCCCCGAACTCGCACCCATCCTCTGGCTGCCTGTCGAATCAACGCACCGGAACCGTGAAAGCCCGACCGTTTCGACTCGATTGGCTTGACGCAGCGCTGTGGATGTGATCTACTTCAACCCGAAGGCGCTGCGGTTCCCGCGGCGCGCACCCTGAACGAATTCGGGTTCGTGGGCCTCGCCTCAGCGGCGGGTCCAGCCGTTCGTGCGGCGCCTTCCACTGCATGGCTACCAAGAAGAAGACGGGCTCAAAGGAGCCCAAGCCCAAGGCCTCGAAGGCCGCCACAGCAAAGCCCGCAACCACGCCCCGCAAGGCGAAGGGTTCGGTCACGCGCGCCGCGAAGACGAAGCCCGCGACCAAGCGAGCCGCCAAGCTCACCACGAAAGCACCGAAAAAGACGGTCAGCGCATCCAAGACCAAGGTCTCGCGCGCGCGCACCGGAACGCCCGCCCCGAAGGCAAAGCGCACATCCGTCAAGAAGTCCGCGGCGAGCGCGCTCTTGAGCACCGTCGCGGAATCTGTGGTCGCACTCGACCCAACGGCACCGAGCCAAGCGGCCACGGAGGTTGCGCAGCCGACCACCTCTGCCGTCGACTCGCTCCCCCCCGCCGAGCCGACAGCACCGATCGTGAAACCGATCTTCCGCCGCGTCGGAAACGCGTGGATGAAGTTCGACCCGTCGGACCTTGATGGCATCGCCAAGGCGGACGCCGAAGCTGCGGCGATCGCGGCGAATCCAGAGTTGGCCCCGCCCCCTCCGCCGGCCCCCAAGCGCCCCGAACCACGACACCAGGTGCAGCCGCGCACGCAGCAGCAGCAGCAGCAACGCTCAGCTGCAGCAGTGCTCGACGACACGCCGGAACAACTCGGCGATGAAGGCGATGGCGACGACCAGGACGACGCCCAATCGTGGGACGACGCAGCCGATCGGCATCACACGCCCGACCCACCAGCCCCGATTGAACAACTTTCTGGCGTGCTCGACATCTCGAGCCATGAGGCCCGACTGCGGCAGTTCGGCGGCAACGGATGGATGCCCGCACACGATGAACCGCAGGTTCCGATGGAGCTCGTGCAGCGGTTCAACCTGCGCAACGGCAATCAAGTCACCGTGAACGCGCAGATGGTTCGCGTGCGCAAGCGCCGCGGCCCGAAGAAGCTCCGCCGCATGGTCGTCGGCGTTGAATCGGTCGAAGGACTTGAGCCTTCGGTCTGGGCCGCACGCCCACCGTACGGCGAACTCACCAGCATCGATCCGCAACCTCGCATGCACCTGGAGTATCGGGGCTGTCCACCTGCGTGTCGGCTGATCGATCTCTTCTGCCCAATCGGCTTCGGAACGCGCGGCCTGATCGTTGCGCCGCCCAAGGCGGGCAAGACCATCCTGCTGCAGCAGATCGCCCATGGGATCAAGCACAACCACCCGCAGGTGGAAGTGATTGCGCTGCTCATCGACGAACGCCCCGAAGAAGTCACGGACTTCCGACGCAATGTGCCGGCGCTCGTCCTTGCGTCGAGCAACGATCAGGACCTTGAGCGCCACACGCAGATGGGCATCATGGCCATCGAGCGCGCCCGTCGACTGTTCGAAGCCGGCAAGGATGTGGTGGTGCTGCTCGACAGCCTGACGCGGCTCGGCCGGGCATTCAACAACAATCGTCGGTACTCCACTGGCGGTCGCACGATGTCGGGGGGGCTTGATTCTCGCGCGCTCGAGATCCCCAAGCAGCTCTTCGGCGCCGCTCGCAAGGCCGAAGAGGGTGGCAGCCTGACGATCATCGCGACATGCCTGGTCGATACGGGCAGCCGCGCTGACCAAGTGATCTTCGAGGAGTTCAAGGGCACCGGCAACATGGAGTTGATCTTGGATCGCTCCATCGCCGAGCGTCGGGTCTACCCCGCCATCAACCTCGCCGCCAGCGGCACGCGCAAGGAACATCTGCTCATGGGTGAGCGCGAGTTGAAGACGATGACCGCACTGCGTCGCCGACTGATGAGCATGCCGCCGTTCGTGCAGGTCGAGCAACTCGTCGCCGCCGTCAATCGCTCGCCCGACAACGAAACGCTCGTCCGCGGCAGCGGCGGCTGAGCCACGCACGCCCATGTCGGCGCCTAGCCCCTTCTTCGCCAACGCCTTCGACAGTGACCTGCGCGGCGATGGACTTTTTCTTGCTGAAAGCCCGCGGGTCATCCGGCGTGCCCTGCACGCCATGCATGCCGACGAACTCGGTCGCGCACGCATGACCCCTCGTGTACGCCCGCTCGAACTGCTCGCATGCGATGCAGCGATCGAGGAGATCGGCGACGCCGTGGGGTACTTCCCGCTGGTCGTCCACCGCATCGAACACGATGAACTCACGGACCTGACGGGCTACCGGATGCACGACGGCGCCATCATGCTCTGTTCACGACCGGGCGAGCCCAACGCCAAGCGCCGCAAGAGCGAGGATGCTGCCTGCGCTGATCTCGATGCTTTCGCCGCGGTGTTGCCAGCGACATGCACGGTGCTTGCGGGCGATGGCATCGTCCACACGGACAACATCGGAAGCCTGTTTCGCAACGCAGCGTGCTTCGGCGATGCCGCGCTCCTGCTCAGCGAGCGTTGTGGTGACCCACTGCATCGCAAGGCGATCAGAATCGCCAGCGGTCGAAGTTTCACCGTTCCGTGGGCGCGCGCGACCATGCTGCATCAGGCGCTCACCGAACTGCGTGATCGCCACGGATTCGCGCTGATCGCGGTCGAGGACTGCCCGGGCGCTCAACCACTCTGGGAAGCACCCATGCCGCCACGATGCGTCTTCGTCTTCGGTGCCGAAGGCGCCGGCGTCCGTCAGGCGACCATGGATGTCTGCGGCATGACCGTCCATCTGCCCATGCAGACCCAGCACGCCCTGCGCGAGGCGGACGATGTGCCGAGCCTGAATGTCGCGGTGACGTCAGCCCTCGTCTTGGGTGAACGGCGACGCCGCCAGTCCCAGTCGGTGGCCGGGTCCGCGTGACGCAGCGATCTCGCGAACATGCTCGGCGGGAACGCGCAGCACCTTGGCGCCCAGACGGTTGAGGACCTGTTCCATGCGCGCGTAGCCACGGTCAAGGTGGTAGACGCGGTGCACGATCGTCTCGCCCTCGGCGGCCAAGCCGGCCAGGACCAGGCAGGCACTCGCACGAAGGTCGCTCGCCATCACTTCGGCGCCGCTCAGATGGCTTCGGCCCGTGATCACGCAGACATTCTGATTGCGCTGCACCTGCGCCCCCATGCGAGCCAGTTCGGCGACATGGAGAAAGCGCTCGGTGTAGATCTTTTCGGTGATGATCGAGTTGCCCTGAGCCTGGGTGAGCAAGGCCATGAACTGGGCCTGCAGGTCCGTTGGGAAGCCCGGGTGCGGCTGCGTCGTGATCGTGGTCGGCCGTAGAACCCGGTCACTGGCCACCCTGACGCTGCAACGCTCGTCGCTGTCCGAGGCATTCACCTTCGTGATGTGCACACCAATCTCACTCCAGCGATCGATGGCACAGAGCAGGCTGTCGTACGGGAAGTCGTGCAGGACCACTTGGCCGTTCGTGATTGCCGCGGCGATCGCGTAGGTGCCAGCCACGATGCGGTCCGGCATGACCGAGTGGGAAGCGCCGGACAGCTCATCCACGCCCTCGATGATGATGCGAGGTGAACCGTCCCCAGTGATCTTCGCGCCCATCGAGCGCAGAAGGCGCGCCACATCGACGACCTCGGGCTCGCATGCAGCGCCCTCGATGACCGTCCGTCCCTTGGCCAGGGTCGCCGCGCACATCACATTCTCCGTCGCACCGACGCTCGAGCCGTTCGGGCCACCAAGGAAGATCGTGGCGCCCTTGAGGCGGTCGGCGCTCACCGTGATGTACCCGCCGTCCATCTCGATCTTCGCACCGAGCGCGCGCAATCCGCGCAGGTGCAGGTCAACCGGACGATCGCCGAACGCGCAACCGCCCGGCAGGCTCACGAAGGCCTTGCCCCGCTTGGCGACGAGCGGTCCAAGCACGCTGATCGAGGCGCGCATCTTCTTGACGGTCTCGTAGCTGGCGGCCGAAGTGTCGTCGCTCGAGCCGGTCACGCGAATCCGGCCGGGCGTGCGTTCGACACCCATGCCGAGTTCGCCCAGCAATTTCAGCATGTTGTCGATATCGGCATGGTCGCTGACGTTGTCGAGCTGGACCGTGTCATCGGTCAGCAGCGAACAACAGAGAAGCGGAAGTGCGGCGTTCTTGGCCCCTTCGATGCGGACCTCGCCGCTGAGCCGTTGCCCGCCCTCGATCACGAAGCATTCCATTGCCATCGATCACCTCACGTCAGGAATCTGGAGCCGCATCCATGCGACCGCGTCGCATTATGACATCGGCTCGATGGCCTGTGGGGCTTCCAAACGCATTGACGATGATTTTGCGTCTCGTAGCATCCGACCGTCCATGAGCGACCACGCCACCGTGAACGAGCCGTCGATGCCCGAGGTCTGCATGCATCTCGTGCCGCCGAATGCGCCAGCGAACGCGGTCATCGCGTCGTCGACGCTGTGCACCAAAGGAAAGTCGGCGAGCATCGTTCGCCATGTCTGCATCGATGTCGGTGGCACGCCGCTCTCGGGACGGTTCCTGGCCGGACAGAGCTTCGGTGTTGTTCCGCCGGGCACGGACGCGAATGGCAAGCCACACAAGGTGCGGCTGTACTCCATTGCCAGCCCCGGATACGGCGAAGATGGGCATGGTCGTGTGCTGAGCACCACCGTCAAGCGCCTCATTGACGAGCGCAAGCCGCAGCGACCCGGCGACGATGCCGACGATCATGGGCTGTTCCTCGGCGTCTGCAGCAATTTCCTGTGCGATCGGAAGATGGGCGACCAGGTCCAGGTCACCGGTCCAGCCGGCAAGCGGTTTGTTCTGCCCACCGATCGCCAGGCGCACGACTACCTCTTTGTGGCCACCGGCACGGGCATCGCCCCCTTCCGAGGGATGCTCCACGAACTCCTCGTCGGCCCGCCGGCGGGCACGCCCGCCCGAGCTGCGTGGCGACCGACGACCTCGTCGATCACCTTGGTCATGGGGACGCCCTACACGACCGACCTGATCTACGACGACTGGTTCGCCGGTCTGGCCGCCGCGCACCCCAACTTCACCTACCACACGGTGATCAGCCGAGAGTCCGCCGCAACGCCAGGGCGCGGTGTGTATGTCCATCAGTTCATGGACGGGATCATGGACAGCCTGCGACCGACCTTGGCTGGCCCCCGCGGACTGGTCTATCTGTGCGGACTGTCTGGCATGCAGGTCGGCGTCTATCGACTGCTCGCGCGCCACGGGCTCGGTGACCAGTACCTGAGCCTGCACGAGGAGCTCGCCGGACTTGCGCCAGATTCCTGGACCGAGGACCAGCTGCGCCGCCGCGTCCACGCGACCCGACGCTGCATGATCGAGGTGTACTAGCCCGCCCATTGGTTTGGGATTGCCCGATCCAATGGACATCGTGCCGCGTACCATCGGTGCATGGGCGAGGAGCAACGCGAATTCGAGTCGCCATCCGATGCCGTTCGCTATGCGCTTGAGCGCATGAGCAAGGGCGATTTCGCCGTGGCCGTTCCGGTGCTCCGACTTGCGCTCGAAGCAGATGATTCCCACCCAGAGTGGCAGGTCCATCTGGGTCGGGCCCTCGAGGGTTCAGGTCGGCTTGAAGATGCCCTCCATGCCTACACGCAGGCGGCCGAGGAGCTCGACGCCCCCTGCACTGCCCAGACGATGGCTGCAGCCTGCGCTGCCCGCATGGGACTTCACGAACTGAGTCTTGAGTGGGCGCAGGCCGCCTCGCGTTCGGACAGCTCGCACGATCCTGCGTGGGCGCTCCAAGTCCACGCGCTCAGCGCGATGGAGCGCTACGACGAAGCTGAGGTCGCGTACTACACGGCGCAGGAGTACGGGTCGCAGCTTCCGCTGACCGCGATCGAGATGGGCGATGTCTGTGCGCGCCGGGGTGATCACGCTCGAGCAGCGTGGTGCTACGAGCACGCGCAGGGCCAGGGCGCCGAACTCCCCGGACTTCGCACTCGGCTCGGCTTCGCGTTGCAGTTCGGCGGCGAGCACCGCAAGGCGCTGCGCATCTTCCGCGCCGTCTGCGCTGCAAGCCCGATGCCCCGACCCGACACCGCTGGCAACGGCGAGGACGACAGCGGTGCGCCGTACATCGGCCTTGGCCTCGTGCTTGAGTCGCTTGGTCGGCTCGACGAATCCGAAGAGGCATTCAAGGTCGCATCGCTCCACGGCGAGTTCCAGTCCGATGCATCGCGTCGGCGCGGATTCGCGCTGATGCGACTGGCTCGGTACGCCGATGCGCGCGCGAGCTTTGAGCGTTCGCTCGCGATGGAACCGGGCGACACGGTTGCGCTCGCCGGCTTGGCTGAAGCTGCGATCCGGCTTGGCGATACCGGCGGCGCGCGATACGCCTTGCAATCCGTGGTCGCTCGAACGCGCGAAATCGGATCGACGACGGCACTCGACGATCACCCGAGCACTGGCTATGTCGTTCTGGCGGAACTGGCGCTGGGTCTTGGTGCGCGCAAACTTGCCTTCGATCTGGCCTTCGTTGGCCGCGAGCCCAAGGATGCAGGCGAACTCTGCAACCAGCCCCAAGTGGCACGCCTCATCGGTTACTTGGCGGCCGTTGAGCACGACGATCCACGCGCGGCACTCTTGGCGCTTGAGCTCGATCGACACTGCGCGACCAGCGCGTTCAATGCCGCTGTGGCTGGGCTTCGTCGTGGCGATCTTCGATTGGCCTCGGCCTGCATTGGCCGGCTGCGCACGATGAGCCCCGATCACCACGCACTGACCACGCTGCGTGTGCACTTGATGTGGCACCGCACCGTCCGCGCGCTGCGACGGCTGCTCGGGTTGGGTTCAACGGGCTGACGCAATCAGGTGCCGGCGTTGGTGTACGGCAGCAGCGCCATGAAGCGGGCGCGCTTCACAGCGAGCGTCAACTGCTTCTGAGCTTGCGCGTCGAGCGCAAGGCGCTTGCGGCCATAGAGCTTGCCATTGGGCGTCATCGCCCGACGAAGCTCTTCGACCTGCTTGTAGTCGATGAAGGACTTGCCCTTGGCGCCAACGGTGCGCTTGAAGGTCGGCGGAGGAGGCGGGGTGAATTGCGACATGCGTGACTCCATTCGTTCCTGTCGGGCCGAAGCCCAGGAGCGCCGTGGTCCCCGGTCAGGGGGCTTCCGTGACATCCGGAAGCGGCGAGCCCCGAACGATAGCGAAGCTCGGGCCGTTGCGGAAGGCGTCGCGCGCGTCCGAACGCAGTTATCCGTCAGCCTGACCAGAGTCGAAGGCGGCTCGGACCTGTGACCCGGCCAAAGCGACCGCGTCCGCATCGATCCCGGTGTGCCATCCGCCGGCGTCCAAGGCGCGAACCAAGAACTCGGTTGCCAGATTGCCAGGCGCACCCGGCGCATACGGGCAGCCACCCAAGCCGGTCGCGGCCGAATCGAACGACCGAACACCAAGGCTCAACGCGCGTTCGACGCAACGCAGTGCAGCACCACGCGTGTCGTGCAGATGCAGAATCGTCGCTGCTGGGTCAACCACGCTGGCAACGGCGGCGTACATCGCCTCGACCGAGTCGGGGGTCCCAGCACCGATGGTGTCGCCCAGATCCAACTCATCGATCCCCAGGTCGAGCAGGCGCGCTGAGCAGCGGGCGACCGCGGAGGGATCGATCGGACCGTCGAACGGACACGCGATCACGCACGACAGGTATCCGCGAACACGAACTCCCGAGGCCTTGGCTGTGCGGATCACGGGCGCCAGACGCGCGAGCACCTCATCGATCGAACCGTTCGTGTTGCGACGACTGAAGCCCTCGCTCGCGGCCGCGAACACGGCTACGGCATCCACGCCGCAAGCCAGCGCTCCCTCAAGACCGCGCTCGTTGGGCACCAGCGCGCTGTAGATCACGCCCGGCCTTCGAGTGATCGCGCGCAAGACCTGCGCGCCATCGGCAAGTTGCGGAACCCACTTGGGCGGGACAAAGCTCGTCACTTCGATCTCGCTGCAACCAGCCGCCGAAAGAGCTTCGACGAACGCGACCTTCGCAGCGACGGGAACGATCGCCTTCTCGTTCTGCAAGCCGTCGCGTGGCCCGACCTCGGTGATGCGGATGCGCTTCATCGCGTGTCCCGATCGTGATCCTTGCTGATGCGACGCCAGAAGATCGCGATGCCGATCGCGAGCGCCACGGACAGCACACCGGCGGCGACGAAGAGCCAAAACTCTGGCACGATGCGAAAGTCAGTCGTCTCGGCGACTCCAGAGAGATCCTGCGACGCCAGGACCGCCTGAAACAGTGATGCGCCGGTCATGGCGTGGCCTCCATGCATGGCAGGAAGTGCGGCATCATGGCATGACCTCGACACATCGAAATGATGGCTGCACGATCATCATGGCTTTGCCTCGACAAATCGAAGTGATGGCTGCACGACGGCACGAACCGTCATGCCCTCCGCGTTGACCGCAAGGAGAGATCCCGGCAGGGCGTGCGCGGTGCGCACCGTGGCGAGAGCAATGCTGGCTGCCCCGAGCAACGGGCTCAGCGTGCTGCTGGTGATCACACCGACCTGATCGGCAAGTCCCCCGCCCTCGGTGAGCGAGAAGACTTGCTCCCCTGCCGTGGGCAACGCGTCGCCAACGATGCGTAAGGCTGCCACAACCTGCTTGGGCTTGCCCAAGCTCTCCATGCGAGCCACGATTTCCTGCCCGAGGTAGCACCCCTTGGTGAAGCTCACGCGCTCGCGCAGCATGCCACTCTCATGCGGCAAGCTCTCACGACCAAAGTCCACATGGAACCATGGCTCACCCGATTCGATGCGAGCGATGTTCTGCGCATACCAACCGCACGGTCGCACGCGTCGCCCGCCATGGGTCAGATCCACTTGTGCCACCAGTGCCTTCCAGAGATCCGCCGCTCGATCGGCCCCACACGCCAGATGGACCGTCGGCACGCCGAACCAATCCAAGCGCCATGCTTCGCACGGAACTCCGGCGATCTCGACGAGGCATGACCGGGCATCAGCGTGCGCCAGTTCGGTCGTCTCTGCACCGACTGTCGCCAGGACCTCGAAGGTCGAAGGACCCGCGAGCGACAATCGACGCCTCGCCGCGCCCCGTTCGATCGTGATGTCTTCGCTGAAGATGAACGAAGACAAGCTCGTGACGGAGTGGTCTGCATCGAGCGCATCGCACTCCATGAGCCAGTGATCCTCGAAGGCGACCACCGTGAGATCTGCGTCGATCCGTCCCTTGCGGTTGAGCCAGAAACTGCGCCGGACGCCGCCCACTTCAAGCCCGCGAAGGTCTTGCGTGAGCATGCGCTGCAGCACATCGAGACGATCCTGACCGCGCACCAGAATTCCGCTTCGCGTGCAACCGTCCAGGAGCGCGCATCCTCGGCGGATCGCCGCGTACTCCACTTCCACGCTGCCGAAACAGGCCGGCATCAGGGCGACGGGTTCGCCACCGTCAGCCCAAGGCACATACTGCACTTGGCCAGCCGCGGGAAGAATTCCGGCACCGCGATCACCAGCACCCGGCGCCTGCGCCACGGCTCGATCCCGACGCTGCGCCTCGCCGCGGGCGAACTCGGCATGGAGAGCGTGGAGAGCATCGTGCATGGGCGGACCATGATAGGTTTCCCGACCCATGGACATCTCCCTGCTGCAGCGTCTGTGCGAAACCCCCGGCATCCCTGGTCGCGAGGAGCGCGTTCGTGCGCTCGTGCAGAAGGAAACGAAGGGACTGTTCGACTCAGTCACGGTCGATCCGATGGGTTCGCTGCTGTGCACCATCAAGGCGCGCAAGCGTTCGCGTGGTCCGATCCTGGTCGCCGCGCACATGGATGAGATCGGCTTCTATGTTCGCCATGTCGATGAGCTGGGCTTTCTCTGGCTGAATCCTGCTGGCGGATTCGACGCTCGCAATCTGTTCAGCCGCCGCGTGCTCGTGGTCACCGAGAAGGGCGACCTGAAGGGCGTATTGAATCCAGGTGGCAAGCCGATCCACATCTCGAGCGAGGCCGAGCGCAGCAAGGTGCCAGGGACCGAGGAGTTCTTCGTCGACCTCGGCCGCGACGCGGGCGATGTGAAGCGCCGTGTGCAAGTCGGCGACTTCGTCGTGATGGACGAACCCTTCCTCGACCTGCCCAATGCCGTCATCAGCAAGGCGCTCGACAATCGCTTCGCGTGCTTCCTGGCCATCGAAGCGACCCGCGCGATCGCCAAGCGACGGGGCCAGCTGTCGCGCGACCTTGTCATGGCGTTCACCACCCAGGAAGAAGTTGGACTTCGCGGTGCCATGACCGCGGCCAACTCTGTCGGAGCTGAGATCGGCATCGGACTCGATGTGAATCTGGCGTGCGACACGCCGGGTGTGCCGGAGTCGCAGCGCGTCACCAAGCATGGTCTGGGCGCCGCCGTCATGGTCCAGGACAGCAGCATGATCAGCGACTACGGACTGCTCACCGAAGTCTGCGCGATCGCCAAGCGCAAGAAGATCCCCCACCAGCGCGCAGTTCTGCCGCGCGGTGGTCAGGACGGCGCTGCCATCCAGCGCAGCGGCAAGGGTGCCAAGTGCATCGCGATTGGTGCTGGAACTCGCTACATCCACACCGTCACCGAGTCGATCGACAAGAAGGATCTGAAGGCGGCGATCGACCTGCTTTCGGAGTGCCTCGTCACGCTCTGAGTGACGGCGCGCGAGATTCGGCGGCGGGGATCAGTGTGCCGCATTCACCACGCCATCAGATCAACTGAACGATCCCGCACCAAGCAGGAAGCGCGCGATGCGCTCTGCGGCGTCTGGTTCACTGCGCGCCTCGAGCCGAGCACGCATCGCGTGGCGCGCGGCGTCATCGTGGATCAACTTCAACAACGGCTCGCCCAGCGCTCGCAGGTTGGCCTCGGGCTCGATCGCATCCATCGCCAGCACCGCTGCGCCCTGATCGACGAGCGGCATCGCGTTGTGCATCTGATGCAGGTCGGCGTGGTACGGATACGGCACGAAGATCGTGGGAACATGATTGGCCGCTGCCTCGCCGACGCTGTTGGCTCCGGCACGGCTGAGCGCCAGATCGGCGGCGCCCCAGGCCAATCCCATGCGGTGCAGGAACGGCAAGACGACCGCGCGCACGCCCGCAGCGCGGTACCCCGCTTCGAAGCGCGCTGCACCGCCGCTCACGCTCGGGCCGCACAGGTGGAGAACTTGCCAGTCCTTGAACGCCGTCGGTTCGCGCTCGGCCAAGCGCAACATGAAATCGTTCAGGCTGTTTGCACCTTGGCTCGCGCCCGTCACGAGCAGCGTGCGAACACCCGGGAGCAATCCAAGTTGCTCGCGGCATGATGTCTGCTCGGCCGGCGCCAGCGCCAGACGCCGCAGCGGCATGCCGATGATCTCACGCGCGAAGCCCGGAAGCGTGGGTGTCGGAATCGCACTGACCACCTCGCGCGCGCGTCGGGCCACCCAGCGATTTGCTCGACCCGGCGTGGCATCGAGATTGACCAGCAACACCGGCACACCACGCGCGCGCGCTGCATGCACGACGGGCGCCGTGACGAAGCCACCCAGGGAAACGACCCACGACGGCTTCAACCGATCCATCATTCGAAGAACAGCTGCGCGTCCGAGGACGAACGAGCGAACGCACCGGAACAGCTTCCGTGGTTGCATCGACATCGGCTCGGCCGGAATGGCAAGATGTTCAACTCCTGCCTCGGTCAACATCTGCGCGTCGATCGGGCGCTGGCTGCACGCGAAGACCGGCCTGCACCCCGGATCGATCGCCTTCATGCGCTCCGCGACGGCCAATCCCGGGCTGATGTGCCCGCCGGAACCACCGCCCGCGAGCAGCACGCACTTGGGCGCCACGGCGAGCGACGGGCTGGACGACACGCCTGCGCTCACAGCGGCTACCGTCATGGCTCTGCTGGCACCGGCATGCCGCCGGATGCTTCGCCGTCGAGCGGAACCGCTCCCGCGATCGAGCGACCGGGCGATGCTTCGAACGGTCCTTCGGGCGATCCCTCGCACGATCCTTCGGGCGATCCCTCAAGAGCCCCCTCGCACGATTTTTCCGCGCGAGCCACGCGTCGGTCCATCGCAATGACCATGCCCAAGCAGAGCGCGGTCATCATCCAGCCGGTACCGCCACGCGAAATGAGCGGAAGCGCGATGCCCTTGGTCGGCGCCATGCCGGTCACGACGACGACGTTGATGACGGCCTGCAGCCCGACGGTCGCGCCAATGCCCAACGCCAGCACCCGACTCATCGGATCGAGCGCGGGATGAGTCGCTCCGCCGTTCGTGGACACGCGGCTTGAGACGACCTGAACGATGCACCAGACCAACCCGACGAACAGGAGCAGCACGGCGACGGCGCCGAGCAAACCCATCTCTTCGCAGATGATCGAGTAGATGAAGTCAGTCGTTCCTTCGGGGAGGTAGCCGAACTTCTGCACGCTGTTGCCGAGCCCGCGTCCGGCTACGCCGCCACCCGAAATGGCGCCCATGCTTTGGATGATGTGGTAGCAGGTGCCCTGCGGATCGCTGTACGGATCAAGCACCGAGAGGATGCGCTGCAGTCGATACGGGCTGATGAAGACCAGCGCGACGAAACCTGCGACGCCAACGGGCAGGAATGCCACCGCGTTCCAGATGCTGGCCCCACCCGCGAGCAGCATGATCACGCCGACGCCCATGACCAACACCGCGGTGCCAAGATCCTCGCCAGCAATGCCAAGGGCAACCACACCCACGATCGCCATGGGGAGCAGGAAACCCGGCACGATTCGCTTCATGCGCTCGCCCGTTCGTGCGATGTACCACGCCAAACCGATCGGCATCAGCCACTTGGCGAGCTCACTCGGTTGGAAGGTGAGCGGCCCAAGGCTGACCCATCGGCTGGCGCCATTGACTTCCTTCCCGATGCCTGGAATGTGTACGGCCAGCAACCCGAGCAGACTCAGCGCGGTTGCCCAAGCCAAGGGCGAACGCCAGCCCGACCAACTCGCGATCCGCTCGATCGGCAGCACCACACCCAAGAGCAGGCAGCCCATCGAGGCGATCGCAAAGATCGTGTGCCGGTCCAGCAACACCGCCGCCAGGGTCGTGCGCGTGTCGCGGGCCACCGTGACCTCGGCACTATTGACGAACACCACTCCGATGAGGAGCAGCGTCAGGGCGAGGAGAGCGATGCCGTGGCCAGCGCGGAGCACGTCCAGATATCGGCACGGGCGGGCGCGGACCTGCAGTTCCGACGAATGGTCGCGCTATCCTCGCTCGATCGATGCGCGTGTACCTCGAAACCTTCGGCTGCCAGATGAACGAGCTCGACAGCGAGCTCGTGCGAGGACAGTTGCTCTCGCTCGGGCACGAGTTCGTGGCTCATCCTGACGACGCGCAAGTCGTGCTCTTCAACACCTGCAGTGTCCGGGAGCACGCCGAGCAAAAGGTCTACAGCAGGCTTGGACTCGCGGGGGTCCGCAAGAAGCAGGGCGAGCAGCTGATTGTCGGCGTCATCGGCTGCATGGCCGAACGGGACGGCGTGGATCTATTCAAGCGCTACCCCCAGGTCGACCTGATGTGCGGACCGGGCGAACTCGATCGGCTGCCGCTCTTGATCGACAACGCGGCTCGGGCGGATGCCGCCGACCGATCCGAGCGAATCGCGCTTGCGGGCAACAAGAGTCGCCGAACCGCGACGCTGCAGGCCGCCGAAGACAACCTTGAGATCCTCGACCTGAGCCGGGCCTTCGAGCCCGTGGCGAACGACGCCAAGTCTCGGTCGGCGTATGTCCGCATCACCCGGGGTTGCAACAAATTCTGCACCTACTGCGTGGTTCCGCACACGCGGGGCGCCGAAGTCCACCGTCCACCCGCGCACATCGTCGAAGAGTGCAAGCGCTTGGTCGATGCTGGGGTCGTCGAAATCACGCTCCTCGGGCAGACCATCAACCATTATCGGTACACGCACGGAACCGCGCTGACGGTCGATGGCCACGAGGCCCCCCAGGTTGGCCCTGGCCTGTCCGTGTTCAGGCAGCCGCCGGCCGCCGGCTCCCGAACAACAAGCTTCGCCGACTTGCTGCACCGCATCCACGAGGAGGTACCGAGCCTTCAGCGGCTGAGGTTCGTCACGAGCTACCCCCGGGACTTTGGAGACGACATCCTGCAGGTCATGCGGGACTCGCCACGCATCTGTCAGTACCTGCATGTGCCAGCCCAGAGCGGGAGTGATCGGATGCTGAAGGCGATGAATCGCGGCTACACCGTTGCGGAGTACCTCGAGTTCATCGATCGCGTCACCACCACTCTGCCCGACTGCACCATCGGTGGCGACATCATCGTTGGATTCTGCGGCGAGACCGACGAGGACTTCGAGCAAACCTGCGATCTCATTCGCAAGGTGCCCTACAAGAACAACTTCATTTTCAAGTACAGCCCACGACCAGGCACCGTGGCGTTCGATCGACTCCCGGACGATGTTCCAGACAGCGTGAAGCGTGCGCGAAACAACGCACTGCTCGCGCTGCAGAACGCCGTGAGCGCGCGCGCCCATGAGCGGTGGGTCGGTCGATCGGTTCCCGTCTTTGTGGAGGACATTCGCGATCGTTCGAGCAGCACGCAGGTTCCCAGTGGTCATGTGGGTCTGAGCGTGGCGGGGAAGCTGCCGACCGCCTCAAGCCAGGTCGTCAGTCGACGGCAACTTATCGGACGAACTCCGGGCGACCTCATTGTGGCTATTCCTGCCCCTGACGGAGCCGAGACTTTGCTCGGGTCCGTTCAGCCCGCAAGAATCGTCGGATCCAAGCCCCTCTTGCTTGACGGCCTTCTGTCCGCGTCGTAACTTGATGTGGAACTGACGAAGCGCCCCGTGCGTATCGTCAGTCAATCTCGATCTTTGGCTCTGGTCCGAGTGAAGTGGAAAAGGGACCAAGTTGTTTGTTTTTGCCTTTTCCTTGCTCCTCGGCTTGACCACCCCCAACGCTGATCTAGGCTGAACGTGCTTCTGGCATCCCTCGCCACGAAGCAGTTCCCTCTCCCCCCTTTTCCCTAGGTTTCGAAAGGAAGAAAGATGAAGAAGTCCCTCGTTGCGGGCTCCCTGCTCGCCGCGGCCGTTGCTTCGGTCGCTTCTGCCGGATTTACCGGCTACTCCGTCGAACGCAGCGTCACTGCGGGCGGAAACATTGCATACAAGGTGTACGGAAACTGGGACCAGAGTGGTCTCGTGTTCCTGAACGCGTTCAACTTCGCGACCCAGTCGGGCACGATGAACGCTCGTCACCAGGACTTCTTCACCGCTGACGGTGAAGTCGGCACCTGGATGGCTGGCGCGTCGGTCTCGGCCGCTGACCGCGGAGAAGACTCGTGGGTCACCGCCAGCGGCCTCGCCACCAACTCTGGCTGGGGCAGCGCTCTGGACCCCGGCTTCGCTAACGGTGGCACCATTGGTGACATCAACAATGGCGCTGGCTGGTACGACGCGACCCCCGGCACCCCGAACGCCATCGGCGTCGGTGGAACCCAGGGCGGCTACCGCATGCTGCTTGCGCAGATCGTCCGCAACGGCAGCGATGCCGACGCTCTCGCCACCTTCTACCTGAAGCACGCCTACAAGGTCGCTGGCACCACCACCGCGCTCTTCGCTGACGGCACCTTCAGCATCGGCATCGTCCCCGCCCCGGGCGCCATGGCGCTCCTCGGCGTGGCTGGCTTGGCGAGCCGCCGTCGTCGCTGATCCGCGGCGAGATTCTTCCTGCCTAGCTGGTGGCCGTCCGCAAGGGCGGCCACCTTGCTTTTTTGCTTCGCTG
>VGXL01000022.1 GCA_016873315.1 Phycisphaerae bacterium
AACGGCGATGGCAAGCTTGACTTCATCGTCGCCGACGACGGACAGGATCGCTACTGCCTGAACTCGGGCAACGGGACCGATGGGTTGGCCAACTTCGTCACCTTTGTGATCTCCGGCAGCCCGTCAGAGTTCGGCAACTCCATTGCGATTGCGGACCTCAACAACGACGGACGCAAGGATGTGATCGTGACTGATGTCGACAGCGACCTTGGGCCGTTCTGCCCGACGAGCGGTCGAACGACCAAGTTCTACCGAAACACGGGGACCGACAGCGCGTTGTTCGTCAACGAAGCTGGCACCGTGCCGTCCACCGAGCAGACCGGCTGGACCGATGCTGCGATCTTCGACATCAACGGCGACGGCTGGCGCGACATCGTGTCTGGGACCTGCGCGGGCATCAATGTGTACATGAACACGCCCCCGATCAACATGAGTTGGTCGATCGTCGGCAGCGTGCCGTCGACCGTGCCACCTGGGCAGGCCACCGTGCTGACGGCCAACGCCACGATCGTCGGTGGTGGATCCATCGTGTCGGGCAGTGCGAAGCTCTCCACGCGCATCAACAACGGCGCGTGGACGGAGTCTGCGCTCACCCCAGTGTCATCCACGCAGTTCTTGGTGAATCTGCCGGCACTCAACTGCGGACAGAGCCTTGATTGGTACATCTCGGCGCGCCTGTCCAACACGGGCACGGCGACCTGGCTGCTGCCCACCGGCGGCGCCGCGGCACCGTTCGAGCTCGACCCAGTGTCGGGCACCGAAGTCATCTTCGAGAGCGAGTTTGAGACTGGCGTCGCTGGCTGGACGGTCGAGAACACATCCATCACCTTTGGTGCTTGGGAACTCGGCGACCCGATCGGCACGAACAGCGGATCGACGCCGGTGCAGCCTGAGAACGACAACTCCGCCACTGGTGTGAACTGCTGGTTCACGGGTCAGGGCGCAGTCGGCGGAACGGCTGCGACGGGCGATGTGGACGGCGGCCCGACCAACCTCGTCTCACCGGTCTTCACCATCGGTGGTCAGGATGTGACCATCTCGTACGCGCGTTGGTTCGCGTGCATCGAACCCACGGCGGCGGAGGTTGACTCGCTGTCGGTCGATGTGCGCGTCGATGGCGGTGCGTGGCGGAACTTCGAGACCTTCACGGCGAGTTCAGGCAGTTGGTTGGTCTACTCCGGCAAGTTGTCCTCGACGATGGCGCCTGGGAACACCATGCAGGTTCGATTCGTCGCTCGCGACAACCCGAACAACTCCACGACCGATGCGGCGATCGACTCAATCCGCATCGACCGCGTGGTGTGCACACAGCCGCCGGCGTGCCCAGGAGACCTGGACAACAACCATGCGGTCGATGGGGCTGACCTTGGCGTGCTGCTCGGTCAATGGGGCGGTGGCGGCTCGGCCGACCTTGACGGCAATGGCACGGTGGACGGCGCGGACCTTGGCGCGATGCTCGGCGGCTGGGGCGCGTGCCCCTGAGCGCGGATCACGATCGTCTTGCCGATCTCGTCGACGACGACGCGGGTTTCTTCGGCCACACCACTTCCAGCGGGCCATCTGACGGTGACGATGGAGTTGGTCTGGCCTGCGGGAATACCAATGGTGAACGCGGTGTCGCACGCGCTGAGATAGCTGCGCGCGCTGCTGACGATGGTCGCGGCGGTCGGCGTGTTCGGCGCTGCGGCGGAGGCCACGGTGACGAGGGCGCCGATCCCCTGCGGATTGCCCGCGGGACCCTTGAGCACAATGCGAAGCCACTGGCCGTGCGCCGAGAGATCGTTGCGCAGGAGCATCGGCGCTCCGCCGACCTGCGTGAGCGCTAGGTCAAGGTCACCGTCGCCGTCGATGTCCGCGGTCGCAAGTCCACGCCCCACGACCGGGCGCGCCAGATCACCAATCATGGAAGCCGGCATGTCGCGCAGGAGCGGTCCCGTTGCGCTTGGTCCAGCATTCAGAAGGAGCTGCCCACGCTGACGCCAGGACTGGCTCGGTTGCACACGCGCGATGCGCTCCTCGATGTGACCGTTGGCCTGGACCAGATCGGCATCGCCATCGAGATCCATGTCCGCCATGACCAAGCCGAAGGTGAGGAACGCGCGCGACGCCGGACCGAGTCCCTCGATGATCGCATCGTCGCTGAAGGACATGGTCGAGCCGCGCGCGACATAGAGTGAACTCATCTCGTTCGCGAAGTTGCCGATCGCAATCGCCCACTGGTTCGGGCGCAGCCACGCCGTGTCGATTCCCATGGCGCCCGTTGCGCTCCCGTTGCGATCGAACGCGATGCCGCTCGATGCGCCCACTTCGACAAACCTGCCGCGACCGGGTGTTCCTTCGTTGCGAAAGAGGAAATTTGCGACGGTGTCGTTGGCGATGGCCACATCGATGAGGCCGTCGTTGTTCCAGTCACCGAGCACGACACCGAGCGCCTTGGCGACGGGCTTGCCTGTGCTCGCGTTGGCGACCGCGAATCCGCACTCGGCCGTCGCATCGACCAGGCCCGCGGGGCCCTCGTTGCGTAGGTAGGTCAGATCGACGCCCTCAAAGCCCGTGGGCGATCCATACGCGCGGCCAATGCCGGTCAGCCGGTAGTCGACGGCAAGGTCAATCTCGCGCGACCAACGCACATAGTTGCAGACGATGATGTCCAGGTCGCCGTCCTGGTCGCCGTCAAACATCGCTGCGCTCGTCCCCCAGCGCGAGGCACTCGGCACATTCAGGCGGTCCGTCGCATCCTCGAAGCGTGGCGGTCCACCCGACTCGGTCCGATTGAGATAGACGCCGTTGCGGCCGACGGTGGTCACGAACAGATCCGTGCGCCCATCGCCATCAAGATCACCGGTCGCCACGCCCATTCCAAAGCGCGGCCCCTCGAGCCCGCTGCCCTTGGTCGCGTCGCGAAACTGACCTCGACCATCGTTGGTCCACAGACGCACGCTGTCGTGACCGGGCTCGGGCGCGCTGGCAAAGGGCTCACCCTGCCAACGACAACCGTCGATCAAGATCAGGTCCTGGTCACCGTCATCATCGACATCCAGGAAACCGACGCCACCACCCATCGTCTCGGGCAAGAGCGATTCGCCCGTGGCACCAGTCGTGTGCGTGAACTCAATGCCCGCAGCTTTGGCGATGTCGGTGAATGGCACCGGCGCGAGCGGCCGTTCGACCACGCGCGGCTGCGCAGGCGTCACAGGCGTGGGATCAGGTTCGCGGATCGGCGTGGGCTTGCGAGCGAGCAGCCAGATGCCAGCCCCGATCACGCCCAGTGCGACGATCGCGGCCAACGAGTGGCGAGTGGCTCGACCGATGCGGCCATCGTCAGGTTGTGGTTCCGGCTCGGGCTCGTGCATCGATCCGCGCAGCCTACGCTCGCGCCGACCGCATCGTCACTCCGAGCGTGAGCGGCTGAGCGACATGTCCCGAATCGGATCGGTGATCGAGGCGTCGTAGCGCCCCTGTCGCTGCAGGTCGTAGATCACGATCGGCTCCGCGGCGTGGTTCGCTGCCGGGTAGCGCGCACGAGCAGCGGTGATGGCGACATCGCGGGCGTTGTCATCGAGCTTGTATCGCTCGTGCTCGGTCCTGGCGCGCTCTGCGAGTTCCGTCTCGCCCTGATCCGTTGCGACTTGGGAGAGGACGAACCACGCGCTGGCACTCTCGGGATCCAGCGCGAGCGCCGCATCGAGATTGGACCGGGCACTCGTGAACAGGTCACGCGCCTTCGCGGGATCTGTCGCAGAACACGATCGCGCCCACTCGTACTGCACCTGGGCCAAGTCGACCAGCAGTCGGTCATCGCGTCCAAAGTCAAACCCGCGCTCGATCGCAAGCGGGAACGCACTGGCTTTGACGGCCTCCATGTTGCGCACGGCGGCCTCGAGATTGCCGTTCTGGCGATCAACCTGCGCGCTGAACCACGCGATCGACCATGGATACGCGGGCGACTGAGCCTGGGCCGCGCGGTCAAGCGCCGTCACCGCTTCGTCCAGGCGACCTTCCTTCAGATACGTGCGCGCCAAGCCAAGCGCGCCCTCGCCCCGGCCGAGCTCCTCGACCTTGCGGAAGGCGATCTCTGCACCACGAAGATCCCCCTTCTGGCTGCCGCGGTTGCCCTGACGGAACAGACCGATCCCGTAGTCGTACCAACGCTCCCACTCAGGCGGAGCGGTCTGCTGCGCAGGCGATGCGTCGGCAATTCCCGCGCCTGTCCACGGCAGCGTGATGGAGTCGGTCGCGAGTGTCAGGACTGGCAGCGTGTTTGGACCGCTCGCGGGGTCAACGAAGTGCCGATACGTCGTGTCGAACTTGCGATAGCGCAGCGCGACATCGATGGTGACGGGCGCCGCAAGATCATCGGGCAGCGTGAGACCGAAGTGCGTCACATCGCCAGCACCCGGCGGGATCTGGTTGTTGTAGAGCGCGACGAAGATGTCCTGCGCGTTGCGACGATCGATGCGGTGGCCTTCTCGATCAAGCATGAAGGTGTTGAGGAACTTGCTCCAGGGATCGACGGCCCGCTCCCCATCAACGCCCCCACTTCGACCGATGATTCGGTCGCCCGATCGCACGGTGACGTCGAGCCAAATCTCGTTGCTGTCCGAGGTGCCCTGCGTGAACTCGTGGCCCAGCTTGAGTGTGCGCGTGACGACCTCGACGAGCAGCGACTCGCCTGGCGAGATTGCAGGCCGCATGGGATCAAGGGGCGCCTCGAGCGGAGCATCGATGTCGGTGCCACGACGGATCCCGAAGAGGTCCACGCGCATCGTTCCCTGCAAGAACGCCTCGCACTTGGCCTGCACTGTGTCGGCGCCGGTGAGTCCCGAGAGCAACGGCGTCGCTGGGTTGGCGCTGACGAAGCCGTGGTCGAGGATCGCCAATCGACCATCGCGCACTTTGGCACCGAAGTCGTCGCTTGGCCGCGCAAGCATGTGGCAACCGTTGCAGTTCGACTCAGCCTTCTGTGGGTAGTACCAGCTTTCGACGCCGTGACCACTCACTCCGGAGAGCCGGAACGAGTCATAGTGGTTCTGGCCGCGCAACCATCGGTAGTCATTGACCGCCGCTGGCAAGCTGACCTTGTGGCAGGTGCCGCAGAACTCGGTGGACTGATGCACGGCAGGCTTGAGGAAGGTCTGCTTGTGGAACGCAGGCTTGGCCTTGATGAGTTGGCGATTCACCCACTGAAGGAAGGGGTTTTCGCTGAAGGCGAAGGGATAGTGCTGCGACTCCTCGATCGTGTAGTCCGCGTTGCCGCGCGGCGAGTTCACCGCAACGATCGAGTGGCAGGATGTGCAGGTGATGCTGGCGGAACCCAAGGGGTCCCTCGAGACGTCGTAGTTCGGATCGTCGAACCGAGCGTCTTCGAACGCGCCGCTGAAGAATGGCACCGGATCATGGCAGCCGGCGCAGAAGCGTGCGCCCTGCACCCGGCCATCGCGCGCGTGCGCCGTGCGCCGGGTCTCCCGGACACTGAAGGCGTACATCGGATTGTTGAAGCTGCTCGCGGCGTGGACCGAGTGAGCCCACGAGTTGTAGGTGTCCTCATGGCACGCTAGGCAGTACTCATTCATCATCAGGCTCTGGGCCGAGATGAATCCACCTGAAGCCGTGCGCGCCAAGCTCGGTTCGAAGTAGTCAGCGTTGCGCGGGCCGACCGTGGACCACGGGCGCGCATCGGCGCCGTGCAGCGCGACCATCACCGCGGCGAATGCAGCTGCGACGGTGCCCCACCGTACGCCGATCTGCCACCTGATGGCCCGGCCCGCGAGCCGATGCAGCACGAAGAGCCAGATCGCTGCGATGGGCAGCACGACATGGAGCCAGTACGCCACGCGTCGCGATTCTGGGGCCCGCAGCCCGACATCACGCCCGAAGAACTCGATGTTCGTCAGCAGAAAACCAGTGACGAGCACGCCGATCGACGCAGTAAGCAAGATCCATCCGGCGCGGACGGCGCTGCGGTTGGGCCAGTCGTGCGCGTTGCGAAGATGCACCGCGGCGAACACGACGAAGGGGAGCGTGAAGACCACACCGAGCAGGATGTGCCCGCCGAACATCCACTGGTAGAACTGATTCTGAAGCGACTGGCCCGATGCCCACTCCGCGACCGTGATGCCAGAGAGGTAGACGCTGTTCACGACCAAGATCGCGAAGAGCCCGAGCACAAACGACAGGACGCGCGCCAAGCGACGCGGGACGGGCTGCTTGTGCGGCGTTCCGCCGGGTCCGGCCATGGGTCAAAGTCTAGATGCCACGCACCGGGAGCGAGTCCGCGCGATCGTTTGCGGCCTCCGCGTCAGCACGGCAGTCTTGCGAGTTCGGTCAATCGCCGCCGATCGGTCGCGCGGCGTGTCAGCGTCCGCCCTGCATGCGCGTGTTGAAACGCTCGTGCAATGCCTGTGCGCTTGGGCTGCGCGAATCGCCCCGCATGGGCTGGGGATCGAGCGTCTCGCCGTCCTTGGTGAACAAGTCCATGTCCTTGCACCATCCGTCGAGTTCGAGCACCCAGTGACGCCTGCGGCCAGCCTGTTCGGGCGGGGCTTCGAACGCCAACTGCAGTTCCTCGCCGCCAGCGAAGATGGCACAGGCATCATCTTGCAGTGCCGTCAGCGGTGCGCACTCCCCAAGCGCGGTGTAGGCGCCGAGTTGCACGCGGCAATCCCAGAGCGGCACAGCGCGCGCGTCGTCGTAGTGCGGCAAGACCTGCGGCCCCGTCGAACGCAGTGCGTAACCGCGCCGAGCCACGACCGACGATTGCGCAGGACACACGACGGGTTCGACCGGTGCCGGCTCAGCGACAACGACGGCAAGGCGATCCCAGTAGATCTGTTGGTTGGTCGAGAGCCGGAGTGCGGTCGTTCCGGCCGGAACTGCGGGCAGTGGGAGCATCGCGCGTCGCGGCATGCCTGCGGGGTACCCGAACTGGTCCGCCACCATGATCCACGCGCCATCGGCGCCGCGAGCTTCGAGCGATGGCGCACGAAACGCGGCGCCCGACTGCCATGCCGCGAACATCGTCTGGCAGTACGGGTACTCGATCCACCCATCCATGACGAGCCACGCGTTGGTCAGCGCGGCGAGATCGTGCGCGAACTCCAGCTCGACCACATGATCCGACTTCAGGCGACCGATGAGTCGATGATCGAGCGGCCCAGGATCCAAAGCGACAAGATCCGCGCGAGTCACCGCGTCGAGCGCGGATTGCGCGCGCACGTCAGCCGCCGGCGAACCCCCGTGTGCATTCGCATCCCCGTGCTCGGTCGCACGCTGTGCATCGAGCTGAGTCCTGACGGCGGTCGGCAGGTACTCCGTGCGCCAGAAGATCGGCGCGCCCGTCGGCTGCGGACCATTGATCCCCATCCGCTCGTCGGTCGCCATCGACCAACCCGCGGGCAAGTCGTAGGCGACGAGCCGCGCGCCATCGATCCAGCACGCCTCTTCCATGGGTTCGGTGAGCTTGAGGCGATACATGCCACGGTCCGCGACGAGCGTGCCGGGGCCGAGCAGCACACGCTCCCACGGGCGCGGTGGCGCATAGACACCGGGCTCGAGCAGATAGCCCAGTCCGCCAACGCCAAGGCAGTCCGTCACAAACGCGTGCTCGCGACCGTTCCACGCGAAGATCACGGGACAGCTGCTGATCTGGCGCTGCGTCTCGACGAGCGTGCGCCGCGATCCGGCCATGAGCCAGAGCTCACTCTGCGTCACGCCGTCGCTCCAATCGATCGCGAGCACATCGCCATGCGGCGCACGACCAAGGCCGATCGAGATGGGCTGCAAACTCTGGCCCGGCCCGGACCCCGAACGCCATGTCGTCGTGCTCGTCCACGCATTGCCGACGCGCGCAGAGAGTCGAGTCCCGATACCGCTTGCATTCGAGCGCATGCTCTGCGCCGGGTCGATGCGTCCGCGCGGATCGATCGCTGCGAATCCGCCGCGACCAGATCCTGGGCCGAACACCACGGGCGGCGCGCCGGGCTGCGTCGCGAGCACGCTCGGCCCCCGTTCCGGCGTCAGGTTGACGACCGCCCACGCCGTGGCTGGCTTGGGCGCACGCTCCGTCCAGACTTGATGTCCGGTGGCATCGAGCCCAAGGAGCGCGCTGCCTTCACCACACAGCACCTCGTGTTGCAGATCACCGTTGAGATCCGCGAGCGTGAACAGGCTGGTCGAACCGGTGTCGGCTCCAAGCTCGATTGACCCGCGCGAACTGAGTTCCCATGATCCGGTCCAACTCGCGCCACGCTCGGGCGTTGTGGGGGAGAGCACCAGGATCTCGCCACCGATCTTCGACGCAGCACCGTCCCCCGCCGCGGTCGAGTCATTCCGCGCAGCCTTCGGAAGCTGGCGAAGCATGACGAGCGGCGCGCCGTCGATCGCACGCTCTGCGCACGCGATCCATGTGGCGGCGTGGTCCTCGATCGCGCTGAACCGTGGATGGCGCGTCCACGACCAAAGCCGGTCGTTGCACCAGACCGTGCAGCCTTCGGGGCCGGCCAGAAGCAGATCGACATCGCGGTCGGCGTCCAGATCGCCGAGTGCAATCTGCGTCGCGGGCTTGGCGGAAGCGCCTTGCAATCGATCGGTGATCTCGCGCATGGGCCCACCGTCGATGCCTGCAAAGAGTCGCAGCGAGCCCGCTCCATCGAGGACTCCAAGATCAAGGTCGCCGTCGTGATCGAGGTCCGCAAGCACGCCATCGCGCGCGGCAGTCATCGTGCCAAGACCAAGATCATTCGTTTGGTCCTTCCAGCCATCAGCAGTCTGCAACCATGCGCGAATGCCGGAACTGCCCAGTGACACAAGATCCACGCGCCCATCGTTGTCCAAGTCCCCTGCGAGCACACCAAGGACGCCCGACGCCGCCGCGAGCGGATGCGCATCATCATGGACGAAGCCCGCTGGAGTCGATCGCAAGATCGCGTTGGGGTGCTCGCTCTTGAGCGCGCCGGGCAGGATCAGATCGAGCGCGCCATCACCGTCCAGATCGACCGCGCACACACTCACGCCGCCTGTCTCGCTCCAACTCAGTTCGGTGGCCGGACCAGCGAGCACGATCGCCGACGGCGACGCCAGCACCGGACCGCTGGCAGGCTCCGGCATGGGCTCTGGCGGAAGGATGCACATGGCCAGACGGCCCATGCGCGTGTACTTGAACTCCGCGAGCGTGCTCCGCGGACTCGTGGCCAAGCGCTCGAATGACTGCATCGCCTGATCGGCGGCGGCGTCATCGCCCGCCCGCGCGGCCATGCGCTGGATCCCAAGTTGCGCACTGCGCAGGAAGGGATCGAGCTCGGCAGCGCGGCGGTACCACGAGAGCGCGTCGACATCGTGCCCAGTCAGTTCCAGACACTGGCCAACATAGAAACTCGCATGTGGGTCGCCCGGGACTGCATCAGCGCAGCGACGGAGGTGCTCAAGCGCCGCTTCCGGTCGGCCAAGGTAGAGCTCGCAAAGACCGATGCAGTAGGTCGGCGTGCCCCACACCTGGACATCGGGCGCGTCGTACGACCGAAGGATCGAGCGGAACTCTTCGATCGCGCGCTCTTGCGCGCCTTCGTCGGATTGGTTCATCAGCGCGATGGCCGCGTTCGTGAGCCCCCATCGATTGCCGTGCACTTGCGCGCTGCCTTGGAACTGCATTCGCGCGCCCGCGAAGTCGAACTGCCCCATCAAACCAATGCCGTGATTCAGCGCACCCATCTGCACGGCACTGAGTGCTGATTCGTCGGCAGTGGGCTTCGCACAGCCGCTCATGGCCGCAACGATCACCAGCAGCGTGCCGAGTGCTCGACCAGCACGATCGACTCGGCCAGCACGACCAGTTCGGCCATCAACATCGGCTGCGCGCCGTGCTGGTGATGCATCCGCTCCCCCCGCTGTCCTCACGGCAGATCCCGTTTGGCGTGAGCGATGCGTTCGTTCGTTGCAGCGATGGAGATCGCGCCGGTTCCCGCGGGAGCCAAGTACGGCCGCTCCATGTAGGAGTGTGCGCTCGTGCGAAGGTGGGCTCGCATGTCGTGGCCGCGCGATCGGGCGCGCGCCGCACGCAGCGCGTCCAGATCAATCGGTGCCACGACGACCTTCTCGCCGGGACCCGGATCGGCCTGCGCGAGCACACGACCCTCGAAGTCCACGACCATCGATCCGCCCGGCCACGAGAACGGCGGATAGTCGCGAAAGCTCGCCCCTTGATTTGCAGCGACGACGTACGCGGTGTTCTCAGCAGCGCGCGTGCGGTTGAAGAGCGTCCACCAATCCATCGGCTGCGTCGCGCCCCAAGGATCCATGTACGCGCTCACGCGCACGAGCACCTCGGCGCCGTTGAAGGCCAGTTGGCGAATCGTCTCTGGGAACAGCCAGTCGTAGCAGATGGCGCAACCGATGCGACCAATGGGCGTGTCGGCGACGGGGAACATCGGCAGGTCGTAGTCGGCCAGATCGTGCGGACTCGCGTGCACCTCCCACGGGATCCACGGATTCACCTTGCGGTAGGTCGCCACGATGCCGTCGGGGCCGATGAGCATGGTCGTGTTGAAGACCGCGTCGGGCCATCTTGGATGACGCTCGAGGAAGGTGCCCGTCTGAATCCAGCAGCCGAGCTTCTTGCAGACGCGCGTGTAGGCGTCGGTGTGTTCGTTCGGCAGTTCGACCGCCAGATGCTGTTGGAGTTCCTTCACCGTCAGATAGCACGGCGGCGTGTGCGCAAACTCCGGGAACGCGATCAGGCGCACATCGAAGAAGGGCTCGTACCCACCGACTGTCGACTCGGCCATCGCGCACATCCGCGCCACGCGATCGGCGATCGCACTCCTGTCCTTCGGCGTTTCGAATGCCGTCTGAATCGCCGCCGCGTGGTACCTCATGCGCGCTCCTCGATCCAAAGTTGCTGAATCGTCTCCAGAATCCGTTCGTTGCTCGGGTGACCTGGTTCCTCAGCGAATCCCGGCAGTTCCGTGACGAGCGCCCGGAGCCGTGGAAAACTCACCGAAACCGGGTCGATCTCGGGGTGGCGATCAGCCAGTTCCTCGGCGATGCGCTGGACATCGAGCCAATGGAATTCGGCGGCCATCAGTGCGGCACTTCCTTGACGGCGTTGCGATTCCAGCTCGGCACGCGAATCACGATGCGACCGGCCTTCTTGATTTCGCACTGGCAGGCAAGGCGGCTGTTGCGCTGAATGCCGGGTGCTTCCTCGACGCGGTCGTCCTCAGCCTCGGTCGACTCGCTCAGGCACTCCATGCCTTCCTCGACATAGATGTGGCAGGTGCTGCACGCGCACACGCCGCCACACGCGTGCTCAATGTTGATGTGCTGATCGAGCGCCAGTTCGAGCAGGCTCTCGCCGGTGGCGCCCGTCAGCGTCCACTCCTTCTGCTCGGTGCCCGTCGCGCCTTCGGGATCCTCCAAGTGGATCGTGACCGGCACAATGCGCTCGCCGCGCGGACCTTCTGATCGCTTGAAGCTCATGCGGCATGGAGTGTAGCCCTGCGCCCGTACCATGTCGCGATGCCCAGTGCGCCCGATCCCCTTGCTCTGACCAGCGTTGCGTTCGTCGATGCGGCCAAGGCCGCGGGCGTCGCTCGCGGCGTGGCGCTCGAGGCGTATCGGCGTGTGCATCGGCGCGGTGAGTGGCTGCCGTGGATGGCTCCGCCGCCGCCTGCACCAGTGCGCGAACTCATCGATGGCAAGACGATCAAGTTCCTGCTGCCCGTTGACGGCAACTACGAAACCGAGAGCGTCGTCATTCCGATGCCGCACCGAACGGGGTGGTTCAGCCGCACGCTGTGCGTGAGCAGCCAAGTTGGTTGCGCGATGGGATGCCGCTTCTGCGAGACAGCGCAGATGGGCTTGCTGCGCCATCTTTCCGTGCGCGAAATCGTGCAGCAAGTGCAGCAAGCGATCTTCACGGTCGCGAACCCTTGGGATGACGAGCCCGCGACGGCCGGACCTGGGCGCGCGCCCGCTCCGGCGCTCATCGGCGAGGGAGAGACGAATCCCCGCGGCCCGGGCCACGGATTCCCGGTGAAGAATCTGGTCTTCATGGGCATGGGCGAACCCATGGACAACATCGAGGCTGTGCTCGGCGCGATCCGCATCATTGCGGACAAGAACGGTCCTGGACTCGCGCCACGGCACATCACGATCTCGACGGTCGGTCGCACCGATGGGATCCGTCGACTCGGCGAGTTCATTCGTGAGCGCGGGTTCCACCAAGTGCAGCTTGCGGTCAGCTTGAATGCACCCAACGACGAGGTGCGCAGTTCGATCATGCCCATCAACCGTGCTGAGCCGATGGCGAAGTTGCGTCAGGCGATGATGGAGTTCCCCAAGCGGCCGAGCGCGGCGCTCTGCGTGGAGTATGTGCTCATCCCGGGCGTGAACGACTCGCTCGCCCACTGCGACGAAGTCTGCGCGTTCCTCAAGGGCATGCGCTGCAGCCTGAACCTGATCCCCTACAACCCGCGGCGCGACAGTCCGTGGCCCGCGCCCTCGGATGAGTCAGTCGATGCGTTCGTCAATCGCGCTGTCGCCAACGGTCAGTTCACGAAGATCCGCGGCACCAAGGGCCGCAGCGCGATGGCAGCCTGCGGTCAGCTCGGCAACGAGCAGATCCGCGCCCGCAAGCGCGTTGCGGACGATGCTGGCAACACGCGCGGCGCAGGCTGCAGCGACGGTTCGGCCCCCTGCCAGCCAGGCGCGGCCAGCACCGTTGGATTGACGGTCAAGGGTTCGTGACGGACGCCCCAGTGCAGCTCACGCGCGCAGCCTAGCCGCGCTCGAACCCACTCACACCAGCAGCGTGGCCGGGTTCTCGAGGTTGTGGCGCACGGTCGTCAAGTACTCGGCGGCCATGGCGCCGTCGATCACGCGGTGATCAAGGCTCAGCGTCGCATCGAGTTCGGTGCCGACACAGAGCTGACCGCCACGCACGACCGGACGCTCCACCGCCGCGCCACACGCAAGGATCGCGCTGTTAGGCGGGTTGATGATCGCGGTGAAGTTGTCGACGCCGTACATGCCCAGGTTTGAAATCGTGAAGGTGGCGCCCATCATGTCTTCGGGGCCAAGTCCACGCGTGCGGGCCTTCTCGGCCAGCGCGCGCGTGTCGAGCGAGATCTGGCGCAGACCCTTCTGGTCAGCGTTGCGGATGACCGCGACGACCAGGCCGCCGCCGCGCTCGGCAGGCAAGCTCACCGCCACGCCAACATTCACTTCACCGTGAATGATGATGCGGTCGCCGGCCCAGCTCGCGTTGAAGTACGGATGTTGCGCCATCGCGAGCGCACACGAGCGCACGATGAAGTCGTTCACGCTCAGCTTCACGCCCTGCGGCTCAAGCTGCGCGTTGAGCATCTTGCGCAGTTCGAGCAAGGGATCCATGTTGAAGCGCATCGACACCTGGTAGTGCGGGATCGTGCTCTTGCTCTCGACGAGTCGGCGCGCGATCGTCTGGCGCATGCCGCTCACGGCAACTTCGCGCGCACCGGGTCCCGCGACGACGGGCAAGCTCGGAGCCGCAGCGGGTGCAGATGCAGCAACGACCGGCATCATCGACGCTGGTGCCGTGCCACCGCTCGTACGAGCCGCAGCGCTCTCGATGTCACGCTTGATGACGCGACCGCCGGGTCCCGACCCGCGCAAACTGTTGATGTCAACGCCAAGCTCCTCGGCCATGCGGCGCGCGACGGGCGAGATGCGCGCACGCGCGCCGTTGTCGGCGTGGGCGCTGGGCATGACGACAGTTCCAGTCACGACCACCGGCGTTTCGGCCGGTGCGGGCGCCGCCGGCGCACTGGAAGCCGCCGCGGGGTTGGCGCCACTGGCTGACGAGGCATCTTCGCCATCCACCGCGATCACCGCGATGGGCGTGCCGATCGCGACGCGGTCACCCGCGCCGATGAGCAACTTGGCGACGACGCCGTCGTCGTAGGTCTGCATCTCCATCGTGGCCTTGTCAGTCTCGACATCGGCAAGCACATCGCCGCTGGCGACGGTGTCGCCTTCCTTCACGTGCCACTTGATGACGGTGCCGGCCTCCATCGTGTCCGAAAGACGAGGCATGGTGACGGTCGTGGGCATGGTGTCTCCTGGGATCGTCCGTGATTCAGGCGCGGTACAGGCAGCTGCGCACCGCCTCGCAAATCCTGCGAGCGTTGGGCAGATACTCCTGCTCAAGGTTGAACGCGTAAGGCGTGGGCACATCAGCGCTGTGCACGCGGTGCACGAAGTTGTCCAGATCGTCGAAGCAGTGCTGGTGTAGCTGGCTCGCCACTTCACTGCCCGGGCTGCCAAAGCTCCACGACTGATCGACGACGACGCAGTAGTTCGTCTTGCGCACGCTGCGAACGATCGAATCGATGTCGAGCGGGCGAATCGTGCGCATGTCGAGCACCTCGCACGAGATGCCCTCCTTCGCAAGTTCCGCCGCAGCATCCAAGCAGAAGTTCACAGGCCGACCGAACGACACGAGCGTGCAGTCGGTGCCTTCGCGGCGGACCTTGGCCTGGCCGAACGGAACCAGGTAGTCGCCCTCGGGGACATGGCCCTTCATGCCGAGCATGCGCTCGCTCTCCAGGAAGAAGACCGGATCGTCGTCGCGAATGGCGGTCGTCATCAGGCCCTTCGCATCTTCGGGGCAGCTGGGGATCACCATCTTCAGTCCCGGCACATTGCTGAACAGGCCCTCGACGCACCACGAGTGGGTGGAGCCGAGCTGGCCGCCCGCACCATCGTTGCCGCGGAAGACGATCGGGCAGCCGAACTGGCCACCCGACATGTAGAGCATCTTGGGCGCGTTGTTCAGAATCGGGTCGGCCGCAACAAGGCTGAACGACCACGACATGAACTCGACGATCGGGCGCAAGCCCATCATCGCGGCGCCGATCGCCATGCCAGCGAAGCCCGACTCCGAAATGGGCGTGTCGATGATGCGGCGCGGGCCGAACTCATCGAGCATGCCCTTGCTGACCTTGTACGCGCCGTTGTACTGCGCGACTTCTTCGCCCAGCAGGAACACGCGCGGGTCGCGACGCATCTCCTGCGTCATCGCTTCGCGCAGCGCATCACGGAACTCGATCTCGCGTGTGGCGGACATGGTGGGGTCGATGACGGTGACAGTGCTCATGGTCAGCGCAGGTCCTTCCCCTGCAGCATCTTGGGCAGGCTGGTGCCGTTGTACGGCCCGTGCGGCTCGACGAAGACATCGTGGTAGAGCTCGGTCATCGGCGGTTCGGGGCTGGCTTCGCTCCACGCGATCGACTCGCGCACTTCGTCGCGGATTTCGCGCTGCATGTCCTTGAGGACCGCGTCGGAAAGTTCGCCGCGCTCCTCAAGATGAAGTTTGAGCCGGCCGATCGGATCGTCGCTCGCGTACTGGAGTTCTTCCTCGGTCGTGCGGTACTTGCGCGGATCGCTCATCGAGTGACCCTTGAAGCGGTAGCAGCGCATGTCGACGAACGCCGGACGGCTTTCGCGACGGCACTTCTCCACGATCGCACTCATGTCGTGATAGACCGAGAGGACATCCATGCCATCGACGACATAGCCATCGATGCCATAGCCGATGGCCTTCGAGATGATGTCGTGGCCCATCGTGGTGCCGCGATGGATGCTCGTGCCCATCGAGTAACCGTTGTTCTCGCAGATGATCACGCACGGGATGTCGAACAGGCCCGCAAGGTTCATCGCTTCGTGGATCGCGCCCTGGTTCAGCGCGCCGTCACCGAGGAACGCCAACGCCACGCGGCTGTTCGGACGGCCGTCGATGACCTCGTCCATGTACTTGCACGCGAACGCCAGTCCGACGCCGAGCGGAATCTGCGCGCCGACGATGCCGTGACCGCCGTACAGATGATGCTCGCGGTCGAACATGTGCATCGAACCGCCCTTGCCCTTGGCGCAGCCACCGATCTTGCCGAACATCTCGGCCATGCAGTGCCGGGCTGCCATCCCGCGAGCGAGCGCGTGGCCGTGGTCGCGGTAGGCAGTCACGATGGGGTCATTGGGGCGCACGGCGGCCGTGCAACCGACCGCGACGGCTTCCTGCCCGATGTAGATGTGGCAGAACCCGCCGATCTTCTTGTCCTGGTACTGCTGCATGCAGCGGTTTTCAAACTCCCGGATCAGCAGCATGTCGCGAAGCCACTGGCGGCACAGCGCTGGATCGACCGGGTCGCGGCGACCGGTCGCGGCCGGGGCGAGGGTCCGCTCACCGGGGCTGCCGTGGACATCGAACGGACGGGACGTCGAGGGTTCGGAAAGCATGCTCATGGTGGCTCCCAAACGACGGGGAGTCGGACAGTTATAGGAGAATCGCGCGTCTGGGGCAAGACCGACTTGTGGTCGGGTCCCGACCGTCATGCCCTGCGCCGTTATCTCAGCTCGGAGGGGCGCCGCGATCCGTCGACAGCGCAGGTTGCGCCGACTTGGGGCGATCCGCGGTGCCGACCGCGGTCTCGGTCGCCAAGCGCGCCTGCAGGAGCATCAGCGCAAGATCAAGCTGCTCATCGATGCCCTCAGCAACCAACGCGCTCGGATTCGGACGCTCGTCCTTCGCGCCCTTGCCGCTCTCGTCGATCTGGTCAGCTTTGGTGCGCAGCGTCTGCGACTTCTCCTGCTGCTTGGGACCAACCCGCACGACGACATCAGGGTTCACACCCCAGTCGCCGGTGTTCAGGCGCTTGTGCACCAAGCGGCCCTTCTGTCCGGGAGCTGCGGGCGGCAACGCGTAGTACTGCTGCGTGACCTTGACGGCCGCCTGCCGCGGTCCGTCAGCGATGCGCTGCACAGTCTGCACGCTTCCCTTACCGAAGGTGCGATCGCCAATCACGATGCCTGCCCTGTGGGCCTGGATTGCGCCGCTGACGATCTCGCTGGCGCTGGCCGACTCGCGATTCACCAGCACAACCAAGGGCAGGCCCGCGAGCTTCGCCTTGCTCGGCTTCGCGTAATTCGTTCCCACCGTGCGGCCGTTGCGGTCCTGCACTTCGACGACCAGTCCGCGGCTCACGAACAGGTTGACCATGTCCACCGCAGCGGGCAGGAGCCCGCCGGGATTGCCGCGAAGGTCGAGCACCAGCCCGCGCAGCTGTCCAGCCTTGCGCATCGATTCCAAGGCCGTGGCGATGTCATCGAGCGTGTCGTCGTTGAAGCTCGTCACGCGCAAGTAACCGATGCCCGCGTCGGGATCGATCATCCAGTCCCAGTCCGGCGTGCCGCTCGCATCGATCGAGCGCTTCCACCATCCGTTCACCGAACGCATCTTGATGCGCTCGCGAACCAAGGGAACCTCGATGTCGGTCGCAAGGTCACCCTCGCCGCGGCGGAGCTTCATGACGACCTGCTTGCCGGCTGGGCCGGTGATCGTCTCGACGGCCTTGTTGAGCGTCCAGCCTGCGGTCGGCATGCCGTTGACCTCGATGATGCGATCGTTGGGTTGCACGCCCGCACGCGCCGCCGGCCCACCTTCGAGTGGGTTGGCGATCATGAGCTGGCGCTTGTCGTCATAGCGAAGCAGGATGCCCACGCCGACGAAGTCGCCCTCGAGTTGCTGGTTGAAGCGGCGAAGATTCTCAGGCCAGATGATCGACGAGTAGTCGTCGCCTTGGTCCTTCGAGAGCCGCTCCGTCGCGCCGGTCCCAAACTCGTGCAGGAGGACCTCGTGGGGAACCTTGACCGTTCGGTCGTTCGTGTCGAGCATGGAGTCGACGGTCGCGCGCGCCCAGGTGCCGGTGGCGCGCTCGGGCTTGGCGGCGATGAGCGCATCGAGTTCCTTGACGAACGCGCCCACGAGTGCTGGGTCCTTGAGGTCGAGGAAGGTCTCGTCCAGAGCCTTGGTGGTGGCGAGCAGACGAACCTGTTCCAGACCGCCGCGCACGAGTGGCACCCAGCCCTGCCCGCCGATGTGGGCCTCGGCGGCGGCCGACAAAGCACGGGTCGTCAGGTTTGGGCTGATGCCATCCACGACTTCCTTCCAGTCGTCGGCGGCGTCTTCGCTGAAGTCCGCGAAGTCATCGTCGGGGTCCACGCGCTTGGCGACGCTCTCGCGCAGCGCATGCATGGCGCGAGGCGCATAGATCGCGATCAGCATGATGCGATCGTTCAGGTCGTTCAGTGCGGCTTCGGTGCGCTCAAAGGTCTCGCGGTCGATGCCATCTTCGACGAGCACCTTCGCGCGGAAGGTCAGCTCCTGCGCATAGAGCAGATCGCCCGCGGACTCGGCCTTGGATGCCTCGGCCAGTGCAGTCGTCACGAGGTTGCGGAACGCCGGCGTGGTCCCCCGCTGCAGCCACTCTTTCTCGGAGAGCAGGAACCGGATGTTCGCGGCATCGACGAGCGCCTTCAGGAGCTCGCCCTTCGCCACATGTTCACCCATCTCCTTCTCGTGCTTCTCAAGATCCGCCTTGCGTTCGGCCTCGCGCGCATCGTGATTGCGCGCGCGTTCCGCCACTCGGTCGCGGACCCTTTGCATCGCGGGCGTGTCGTCGGCGGGTGCCGCCTTCAGAAGTTCCTCGACCTTCGCCTGATCATCGGCGAGCGCAGCGGTCCAGAGCGCGTCGGCCCAAGCGGCAGCGCCAGTGGGATCGCCAGTCGGCGAAGTGGCGACCGCGGTCGGTCCGAGCACGAACGAACCGATCACGACGAACGAGGCGAGCAGCGTGGATATGGGGCCTCCGAGTGCCATTGTGGTAGTTCTATCGGTAATTGTTCGTTCCGGTTCAAGACAATCCACCCGAAGATGGCACTGCGCGAGCAAACCCCCAAGCACCGAATCCGACGATGCCCGGGTTGCGGCCATGACTGCGGCGGCAATCCGGGTGCCGTGCGCTGCCCCGAGTGTGGTGACGAACTGCCGGCGGTCCGGGCTCGAGGCGCCGGAGATGACGGACCTGATGCGTCCTTCCGCGAGGCGCTCGAAAGCTTGTGGCGCGCGGCTGCTCTGACGGGCATCGTTGGGACGTGTGCGGCGACTTCATGGGTGCCGGTCTTCACGGGCCTGCTCATCCTGGGGCTCGGTGGATTCCGCGCAATCGCGTGGTGGCGGCTCGACCGCGACGGTTGGCTCCGCCATCCCGCCCTTGCAGCATGGCGACCTTGGATCAAGGGGGTGTCGATCGCCGAGCTCGCGTCGGCGGCGGTGCTCATCGTCGGCGCGACGGTCCTTTCCGACACACGGTTCGGACCGGTCGTCATCTGCGTGCTTCAGGCGTGGGCGCTCATCGCCGTCGGACTGCAGCTCGCGGGCCTGATGCGGATCGTGCAACTTCTGTGGCGGCGACTGCATCTGCCGCCCCCAGAGTGGTTCGATGAGTTGGCGCTGCCAGCGATGATCGTGGGCTGCCTCGGTTGGATCCAAGTGCCCATTGGACGGGCGCTTTCGATCGTGGTGGCCGGACCGTTCGGCGAGAAGATCCTGACGCTCGTGACCGTGATCGAAGCGCTCGGACTGGTCGCGGTCGTCTTCGCGCTCTTCGTCCTGGTCGATCGCGCGAGCCGCGTGGCGCAAGCGGTCGGGAATGTGGAAGGCTTGGATCCACCGGCCGATCTTCCGCCCGACTGGGATGGCACGCGCAAGCCGCGGTCGAAGTCGGCCGAAGCGATCCCAGGCGGCCCGCGCATCCAACGACGCCGCGACGACGACGAACCGATCTCGATGGACTGAGCTCGGACTCAGACGAAACTTCGCTCGGCGAGCTCGATGGCTCTGCCGAGTGCCGCGGCCTTGTTCACGGTCTCTTCTTCTTCAGCCGCCGGATCGCTGTCGAGCACGATGCCCGCTCCCGCCTGCAGATCGATGCGCCATGTACCCCGCGCAGCATCGTGCAGCGCGGTGGGCACGACCATCGTGCGCAGCGTCAGCGCGATATCAAGATCGCCGTTCCAACCCACGCAACCGAGCCCACCGGAGTAGGGACCGCGACGCACGGGTTCAAGCTCGTCGATGATCTGGATCGCCCGCACCTTGGGCGCGCCACTCACCGTGCCCACAGGGAGCGCCGCGTGCAGAGCATCCCACGCATCAAGTCCGGGTCGCAGCGAGCCCTCGAGCGTGCTCGAAATGTGCATGACATGGCTGTAGCGCTCGATGTCCATGCATGCCTTGACCTGCACGCTGCCCAGATCGCTCACGCGCCCCAAGTCGTTGCGGCCCAGATCGACGAGCATGACATGCTCCGCACGCTCCTTCGCGTCTGCCAAGAGTTCGGTCTCGAGTCGAGCGTCCTCGGCTTCGTCGCGTCCGCGACGACGCGTCCCCGCAAGCGGACGATTGGTCACGACGCCGCCTCGCACTCGGCACAGGATCTCGGGACTGCTGGCCACGAGAATGCAACCTTCCGACTGCAGATAGGCCTGGTACGGACTGGGATTGACCACGCGCAGCATGCGGTACAGGTCGAACGGATCCGTCGTCGTCGTGCGTTCGAAGCGTTGGCTCAGGACCACTTGGAAGGCATCGCCAGCGCGGATGTACTCCTTCGCGCGCTCGACGGCCTTGCGAAACGCTCCGGGCGGCGTGCTCGATGTGATCGGGCGCAGTGGCGCGCTGTGGGCATCGTCATCGATGTGACCTGGTTGCAAGCGAACCGAATCCGCCTCGAGCGCGGCGACGATGCGGTCGATCTCGACGCCGAGCGCTCGCGCGAGCGATGCATCACGCGCATCACCGTGGCACGGCGCGGACGCGCACACGATCATCGACTTCGTGACATGATCGAAGACGACCACCTCGCCGTACAGGCCCATGTGCAGATCAGGCAGATTGCGATCGTCGCGCGGCGCTGCCGTGAACGGCAGTTTTCCGGGCTCGAGCCAGCGCACCGCATCGAAGCCGCAGTAGCCGACCCATCCACCGTGGAAACACGAAGGCACGGGCCCGTGGTGCACGGACGCTCCCGTGGGGGTCAGTTCACGCACCACATCAAGCGGGTTGGGCACGGTCCTGGACTCGCCTGCACCGTCACGACGACGGATGGTCACGGCATGGCCACGCGCAATGACTTCGAGCATCGGGCGGGCGCCCATCAGGCTGAATCGCCCGATGTGACCGCCCTGTTCCACGCTTTCAAACAAGAAGCTCGGCGCCAGCCGCTCATCGGCCGCAACGAGCCGGCGATACGCCAGAACGGGCGAGAGTTGGTCGCTCGTCAGGCGTCGAGCGCATGTCATGACACCGTGGGCCTGGGTGGGCATGGCTGAACTCTATCGGCGGGCGCCGTACGAGGGCGCGACGCTGCGCACTCAGCGACCGCGCATGACGCGCAGGCAGCCTGAACGCTCAGCGAGGACGACCGCCACGCAGGCAGGCGCACAGTGCGATCGCGATCGCATCCGCCACATCCGCGGGCTTGGGTGGCGTGGCCAAGCCGCACTGCGCCGCGACCGCGCGTTGCATCTGAGGCTTCGTCGCTTGTCCATTGCCAGCAATTGCCTTCTTGATCGTGGCAGGTGCCAACTCGACCAACCGCGCGCCCGCACGCTGCGCGCACAGAAGCACGACGCCACGCGCGTGGGCCATGGTCACGGCCGTTCGCGCGAACTTGGCGTTCACGAAGACCTCTTCGACCGAGACGACCACTGGTTCGTGCTCGGCCAAGAGTTCCGCAAGGTCATCGTGCAACTGGACGAGCCGACTCGCCACGCTCGACTTGGGCGGCAGGCGGATCAGTCCGGCTTCGATGAGTCGCGGTGCCATCGCGCGGCTCGCATCGATCACCGCGTAGCCCGTCCGGAGTAAGCCCGGGTCGATGCCCACGATCTTCACGCGGTGCTCGCAATCTTCACGCGGTGCTCGCAATCTTCACGCGGTGCTCCCAGACGCGTGCACGCGGCCGCCCGCGCGATCGCTCTCGATGGATCCATCGCGCAGGCGCACCACGCGCTCGCATCGACTGGCGATCCGATCATCGTGCGTGACCATGATGAGCGTGATCCCCTGCTGGTGCAGCGCTTCGAACAACCCCAGAATCGACTCGCCGGTCGCGCTGTCCAAGTTTCCCGTCGGCTCATCGGCCATGAGGATGGCGGGGCCAGTCACAAGCGCTCGCGCGATCGCCACGCGCTGCTGCTGCCCGCCCGAGAGCTGGTTCGGTCGGTGGCCGAGCCGATCGCCAAGACCCACGCGCTCAAGGCTCTCGATCGCTCGCGCGCGGCGTTCAGGCGCGGGAATCCGCTGATAGAAGAGCGGAACCTCAACATTCTCCACCACCGTCAGTTCGCTGATCAGGTTGAACGCCTGAAAGACGAACCCGATGCGGCGGCCGCGGACCTCGCTGAGTTCGTCATCGGGCAGCGTGGCCACATCGATGCCATCGAGGTAGTACGCACCTGATGTCGGGCGATCGAGACAACCGAGCAGATTCATGAGCGTGCTCTTGCCCGAGCCGCTGTATCCCATGATCGCCATGTACTGGCCATGAGGAATGTCTAGATCCACACCCTTCAGCGCTTCGACAAGCACTGATCCGTCGGGCCGGAAGTAGGTCTTGGTGAGTCCCCGCAGCGAAGCGGCGAACTCTGGTGCGTGATCCATGCGGCGATCGTACGCACGCCTCTCAGGCTGTGCGCGGCGGCGCACGGTGAAGACGACTCAGGGTGTGCGCGGCGGCACACGGTGGATGACGAGCGTCACGCTTGTTCCCTCGGGCGGCATCCGTTCGGTCCAAGCCTTCATCGATGGCTCGGCGATCTCGGCTTGATCGGGCACCACCTCGACGCTTGCGACCGGTTCATCCCCGAAGGTCACCAGGCCGACCACGCTGCCGGATTGGTCCGCCGCGTACGGCGTCGCGGCGCGATCGCGCACCACGCTTCCAGCGAACACGAACGAGCGTGCTGCGGCGGCGCCGTCGATCATGATCCACTCAGCGATCGGCGCGCGCTGCGAGACTCCCGATGCATCAACCCACTCGACCTCGATGGCCACCGCTTCGCCAGTCGGGGGGACGAGCTCAAGCGAGCCATCCGTTCGGATGCGCCAGTGACCTGGTCGGCCGGGCACAAGCCCGGCGAGCAGCAGCGCAGCGTGGATGGAGCTCGGAGGCATCTCCACGGTGACCAGCGACTCGTGGTCGCGAGTCCCAACTTGGCAGACGGCCTGTTCGAGCCAGCCCTCGCGCAACGCCACGACACCAGGAATGCGCACCGATCCAGCAGTTCGATCGACCGTGATCGCGCCGAGTTGGACGGGGCGTGATGACGGGCCATCTGTCTCAGACGCTGCGCGCCCGACCGCGGACGATGCGCGTCCTCTCTTGGACACTGCGCGGTCCATGGCGAACGGAGTCTCCGGAGTTTGCACACCGCCCCCCCTCGATTCGGACGGCGGCGATTGGCACGACGCCACCGAAAGGACCAGCTGAATCGCCAGAGCACATGCAACCATCGAGCGAATCGCCGGCGAGCGAGTGGAAACGATCGCACGCATCAGCCCATCGTTGCAAGGCTTCGTGCACAGCGGCATGGTGGTGGTCGTGCGGTGACGCATCAGATGCCTCGCCAGAGAATCGAACGGGACGGGAGATAACTCGGACCGCCGCACTGAACCGCGATCAAAGAAAAAGGCCCGGCGGAGCAGTGCTCACGCCGAGCCCTTCCGGGGGTCCGTTAAAGTAGACGATAGACTCAAATGGCAGGCCTGTCAAACGCTTGCACGGGAACCAAACAGGTCCATGACGATCCCTCACCTTCGACAGTTCACAGCATCCCTTGCGCGAACGGTGCGATCGTCATGGCCGCTCCAGAGCCAGCAAGGAACCAATGGTTTTGGCGCGATACCACCACTTGTTGCCGGATCGCGATACATCGAATGGACCGTCCGATGCTCCGGGCAACCGGACCACTCCGGATACCTGGTCAACATCACACGAATCGATGAGGCGGTGCGCGCATGGGCGGCGGCGTGGCCGGCTGCGATCGAGTCGGTCGCCTGCATGCGCTCGCTCGCGGACTCCTGCGCCAGCGCCGCGCTGCCGCCACTGATCGGTCTCTCGCTGCGCGTCAGCCCGCAACACATCTATCACTGGGATCCCGCCATGCCCGAGCAACTCAACCTTCAAGTCTCCTTCGAGTTCTCCGCCTCGCATCGGCTCGCTCTGCCAGGCCGCAGCGACGCGGAGAACCACGCGCTCTTTGGCAAGTGCAGCAATCCCAACGGCCACGGACACAACTATCGGCTCGATGTCGTCGTCGCCACGGACCCATCGGTTCCCAACGCCGTCGCGATGCTCGAACGGGTGGTCGATCGTGAAGTGATGTCGCGGCTCGACCACAAGCACCTCAACCTTGATTGTCCGGAGTTTGCCCAACTCAACCCGAGCGTCGAGCACATCGCGCTCGTGTGCAGGAATCTGCTGCAGACGCCGCTTCGGGCAGCGGGTCTTGATCTGGTGTCCGTGACGGTGTGGGAGACGGCCAAGACCTGCGCGACCGTGCAGGCCGCCGTGTGATCGTCAGCCCAGGTCTTCTTCGCCCAGCAGCGTAAAGCGCTTGCGCAGCAGGATCTGCCCCGCGAGCGTGTTGTCATCGACGGCCAAGGCCACGGCCGGCGCTCCATCGCGCTGCGTCAGGAGCGGATACGAGAAACGGATGTTGAGCTCGGCCGCCAAGAGGTGAAGGCACACAGTCGCCACGGTTTGGCCGCGCAACATCTCGACCACCAGCAGATCGCTCTCGCTGAAGGTGTACTGGTTCTTGCGAAGCGTGTGGCGCGCGGCATCAGCGTTGGTGAAGATCATGCGAACGACGGCGTGGTCGCTCGAATCAAGCACACTGAACGCCGCGATCTGCAGACCGTTCTGCTCGCACATCTGCAGCAGTTCGAGCAACTTGCCCACCTTGTTGTCCAGAAAAACGCTGAACTGACGCACGGTCGGGGGCAAATACCCCTGCTCGGTTTGTGGGCTCAACTGTGCCATCGGCGACGAAGTGTACTGATGACAACACAGGGCGCCCGTCGAGGCGCCCTGTGTGTGGACGGTCGGGTTGCCGCGCTCTGCGCGAGCTGCCCGCCGTGCGAATCGAGTCGAAGGATCAGCCGGTCCAGCCGCTCAGGAGGAGCCCCAGATCAGCGCCATCGGTCGTGCCGTCACTGTTGATGTCGCCCTGCGCGGCACCCCATGCTGAGAGCAGCACACCAAGGTCCAAGCCGTTGACCAGACCATCACCGTTGAAGTCGGGGCTCGGCACGACGGACCAGGGGCCCGAGAAGACCACCTGCGAGAGATTCGGCGTAATCGTCAGGCGGATCGCGGTCACATTGGGTGGAAGGTCCTGTGGATCCACATCGATGATCAGTGAGCCAAGGCTGAACTGGTCGATCTTGGCGATGCCAGCGGTCTGCCCAAGGCGACCGACCATCGTGACGGTCGCCGGACGGTCGAGCACATATGTTCCGTTGTCGATGCCCGTCGTCGTGTAACCCCCGGCCAAGTGCGCCGTGACATTGCTCATGGTGTAGTTGCCGGTCCCGCTGAGCGGGCTCGAGGCCGGGGTCAACATCGTGATCGTCACCGGTGCGAGGTCCACATTCAGGTTCTGGCAGCCGATGAACGGGAAGCAGAAGAACTGGAAGTTGTAGGTCGCTGCTCCAAGGACCAGATTCATGGCGTCCTGCCCGATGTTCGCCCACGGCGGATTGTTGGGGCTCATCGTGACATGCATCGATCCCGAAAGGGTGTGGGTTCGCTGCTCCGTGTCATTGCTCGATCCGAAGCTGCTATGCGTGATGTCGATTCGGACCGTCGCCTGAACTGAGGTGTTGGCTGGGACCGAGACGGTCGCCTGGCTCGTGGCTTGGGCAGCGCCGGCCGCAACCAGGGCTGCAAGGGCAGTGGTCTTGAGGTGCATTCTGGATCTCCTTGGGTTATCAGAGTAATGCAGTTCTACGCCGAGTCCAAGCCACTTCGACCGATTGGTCACCGTATCGTGGTCCCATGCGTTGCCACGCCCCTTTGCGCCGTGCGCTCCTGGCGCATCCGTCCCGCCTTGCGCGCCTTGCGTTCCTTGTGCCTCTGCTCGCGTCCGCACGGCCCGTGATCGCCTCGACGCATGCCACGACCGTCCCGCCCAGCGTCCAAGATCAGGCAGCCGCGCCAGTTGCGATCGGTCCGGCGACACCGCCTGAGGCTGCCAAGCGCGCGCTGGAGTCGGTCATCGACGAGTACGAGCGATGGTTCGATCATCAGTACCCAGAGCAAGCGATCACGCGCCGTCGTCCAACAGCGGCAGATCGGATCACCGACACGAGCCTTCGCGGCTTCGGCATTCGGGCGGCGCATCTGAAGATCGTGCGCGACGACCTGCTGGCCATCGATCCTGAGCAGCTCAACCCCTTCGACCGACTTGATCGCGACTTGCTCCTGCGAGAGATCGACTTGGGAATCCAGTCGTTCGACTTCGCTCGTTGGTTGGCGCCCGTTGATGCCCGAAGCGGTCCGCAGATCGATGTGCCGCAGTTCGCGGATCATGTGGCGTTCGAACGACCCGATGACTACATCAACTACTCCAAGCGATTCAGCGCCGTGCCACAGTCGATCAGCGACGCCCAGGCGCGGCTTCGCGAAGGGCGTGCACGAGGGATCCTGCCGCCGAAGGCTTGCATGGAGGGCGTCCTGCAGCAGTTCGACGCGGTGTTGGCCACGAAACTCCAGTCCACGGGCGCGCCGCTGCGAGATGCCTCGGTGCGTTACGGCGATCTCTTCGCTGCGCCGCTCTTGGCCGATTGGGAGCGAGACCGCGGCCGTGCGCTCGATGAGATGGCCGCACTGCGGACCTACCTTCAACAGGAGTACCTGCCCGCGTGCCGTGTCACGGTCGGCTGTTGGGACGCGCCCGACGGCGCGGCCTACTACGCGTTCGAGCTGTCGCGCTTCACCACGACTGATCTCACACCGGACGAGGTCCACGCACTTGGCCTGTCCGAAGTCGCGCGGATCCGCGCCGAGATGCTCGAGGTCATCACGCGAACCGACTGGATGACCGCGGATCCCGCTCGCGCGGCGCTCGAGCCCGACGCACGATTCAACGCCTTCATCGCCTACCTGCGGAGTGATCCTCGCTTCTATCACACCAGCGCCGAAGCGCTGTTGGCGGGCTACCGCAACATCTGCAAGCAGGTCGACGCAGAGCTGCCGAGGTTCTTCAAGATCCTGCCGCGCTGCCCGTACGGCGTGCGCGAGATCCCGCGATTCATGGCGCCGCAGCAGACCACCGCGTACTACATGCCTGGGTCGATCGCGGGCGGACTGCCAGGGTGGTTTTATGCCAACACCTTCGCGCTCAATCAGCGGCCGACCTACGAGATGATTCCGCTTGCCTTGCACGAGGCCGTCCCGGGTCATCACCTCCAGATGATGCTCGCTGAGGAAATGACCGGAACGCGGCACTTTCGCCGCGGCATCGACTCCACCGCGTTCGTCGAGGGTTGGGCTCTTTACAGCGAGCGCATCGGCATCGACATGGGGTTCTTCCGCGACGATCCCTACGCTGACTTCGGTCGCCTGCTCTACGAGATGTGGCGCGCCACGCGCTTGGTGGTCGACACGGGGCTTCATTCGCTGCGTTGGGAGCGACAGCAAGCGATCGACTTCATGAAGGCGAACACCGCGCTGAGCGAGCTGAACATCGCACGCGAAGTGGATCGCTACATCGCGTGGCCCGGCCAGGCGTGCGCCTACAAGATCGGCGAACTCTGCATCCGCGGTCTCCGGCACGAGGCCGAGACAACGCTTGCAGACCGCTTCGATGTCCGCGGGTTCCACGATGCGGTGCTCGGTGCTGGTCCCCTGCCGCTGCCGCTCCTTGAAGTTCGCGTGCGCGCCTGGATCGCCCAGGAAGCCGCCCGTGCGCCAGCTCCGTAGCGCGATGTTGCACGCCTTCGCGCCGCTGCGCTGCTTGCGCTCGTCCTCACGCTTCCGTGGGTCCCGTTGCGCGGACGCGCGCGCGAGGCTCTGTCCCGCAGATTCTGCAATCTTGACCCCCGAAAATGACTTCGGAGTGATGTCAACGAGGAGTTTTCTGCATGAACGGCGTTCACCGCGATGGACTCGGTCCTGCGGCCGTCGCGGAAACGGGGCGCGGCATGCCTCGCCGAGCGAGTTCCGCAGCCTGCGAGGAAAGCTGGCGCGCAGTGCCAGTCAGTGACCACGATGTGACATCCGCGCCAGTTTCTGAGCAGGCGAGGACTGTCTGAGCGAAC
>VGXL01000023.1 GCA_016873315.1 Phycisphaerae bacterium
GGATGCGTGCGCCGGGCTGCGCCGCCAGCGCCAGGATTGCATCGCGCACGGCACGCGTTTCCGGCTGCGAGAACTCATGCCAATCCCGGTTTGGATCGATGCCGCCGAGCGTGCATCGCCACTGCCCTTCGTGCACCCCATCGGGATTCACGAGTGGAATCACCGTGATGCGGAAGCGGCGGCCGAAATCAGCCAGTGCAGCATCGGACTGCTGGAGCCGCTCGACGAACTTCATCAGGCCCACGCTGCCGGAGACTTCCGGGGGATGCTGCCGACCGATCACGACGACATGATCCGGCGGCGCCTGCGGATTCAGCCTGAAGGCCAGGATCGGGCGACCACCGGTGGAGCGGCCGATCGACTCGACCGCAACGCCGGACTCCATCGCCACGCGCGTCGACCAGGCATCGAGTTCCTCGATCCCGATCATGTGGTTGCTGGCAATGAGGATCGGATCGGGAACGATGGAGACCTTGATCGTGCACTCGCGATCACCGGGCTCGCCGGTCCACTGCGAGTCAGGGGCCATCGCCCATCGGCGACCGTCGCGGCTCGCCCATGCGCGCGGACGGGCCTTCGCGGTCGCGATCGCCAGTCGCAGCGTGACCTCGCAGGGCTTGGACGAACGGATCCGCAGCGCGTACCACGGGCTCGGGTTGATCGGCTCGCGCTCGGGCGCGACCAGCAGGCGGAACTCCTTCGGCCCAACCTGTTCGCAGCCGTTGAGTCGCGCACCACTGAAGAGGTTGTCGATGCAGACCTGGATGCCGGAGCCCGCATCGAAGGTCCAGACTCGGCGCTCCTGAAACTCCGCACCGCTCCCGGCTTGAGGCGAGCCACCGGGGTACGCCGGACCGTGCCACGGCAGTGGAGGTTGGGCCGGAGGCTCCGACGAGGCCATGGATCGGGCCGTCGACCACGCCACCAACCACATCACAAGGACCCCGAGCAACTCCCGGCTGGGCATTGCAACCCGGCCTACCGGGTCATGAGGGCCATTTTTCGGCACCTGCACGCCAACAGCCTACCGATGGAGGGCCTTTCGGCGCGGGCCCCCGATTGGGCTCTTGGGATCCTCGAGCATCCAGTCGACAATCTCCCCTCGATTCCGGATTTGGACTTACGCCGATTTGGGCTATAGTTCCCGGAGGTCGGAGCGTGAAGGGGCATCGGAGGCGGGTTCAAGGGCGCCGACCACCCTTTTCCTTCAGGAGCCTCCGCCAATGAAGAGTTTCACCTCCCTGACCGCCAGCGCAATCGCTGTCGCCTTGGTTTCCTCCGCTGAAGGCGCCTGGATCGCCGGTTGGAGCATGCCGAACTCCATGACTTCGTTTACCGGCTCGGCCTACTCCATCGGTATCGCCGATCAGGGTGACCAAACCGCGGGCAGCGAACTCCGAGGGTATCACGCCCTCGCCACCACGGTCTGGTCCTCGCCCTCGGGCAACGGGTCACCGTACTCCTTCAGCAGCAACGGCTGGTCGGTCGGTGATTACTACGAGGTGCGCGTATCAACCTCGAACTACTCGGACATCAGCCTGTCGTGGGATCAGACGCGTTCGAGCACGGGCCCATCGAGCTTCCGCGTGGATGTCAGCACGGACGGCACGAACTTCACCACGTTGCTCGCGTCGTACACGGTGATGCAGGCGGGCGCATCTGGTACCAATACGTTGAGTTGGTCGGTGACCGCCGGGGTTCAGTCGGCCTTCACCAGAGTCCTCTCAAGCATCGCTGGTGCCGACAACCAGAGCACCTTGGTGATCCGGTTCGTCAACCTCTCCACGGTTGCCACGGCCGGGACGAACCGGATCGACAACATCATCGTCAGCGGCACGCTCATTCCTGCGCCCGGCGCCGTGGCGCTGCTGGCCGTCGCTGGACTCGCCTCGCGTCGCCGCCGCTGAATCCCTCGCGGCCCATCGTGATCCCCTCCAGCGGGTGTCGGCTCCGGCCGGCACCCGCTGTGCGTTGTGTGGCGCGAGTTGCTCAGCGCGACAGCACTCGTGACGCTTCGGGCCGGGGATCAGCGCGAGAGCACGACGAGTGGCGCATCGCGCCCACGATCAGCGCGAGAGCACGACGAGCGACCACGGCGCGACCGTGATGGAACCGTGCGCAGTTCCGATCGGCGTCGTGCCCGCGCGATCGCGATCAGCGAGGATCGTCCACTCGCCATCTGGCAGCGCGAGCGTTGCCGCCGTGGGCTCGCCGTTGAGCGCCACGAGCAGGGTTCGGGACGGATCTGCGGATGCGCGCCCGTCGATCGTCCATGCAAGAAGCGGCGCACCATCCATCCAATGGATGGCACGGCGAACGGTCGATGCATCAATCATGCGAAATGCGGGATGCGCGCGGCGCAGCGCGATCATGCCCGCGATCCAGTCCGCAGTGCCCTGCCATCGCGTGGCCCGCTCCCAATCAAAGCGGTTGACCGCGTCCCCGCTCACATAGCTGTTGTGGTCGCCGCCCTTCGTGCGGCCGATTTCACATCCGCCCTCAAGGAACGGAATCCCCTGCGACAGCAGCACCGTTCCGACCTGCAACCGAAGCATGGCTTCTCGATCGGTCTCGCTCGCGCTCTTCGCGGAGCGCGCAAGCTGATCGACCAGGCTCAGATTGTCGTGCGCACTGACATAGTTCACGCTCTCGCCGGGCGAATCGGTGAAGTCATCGATCGAACCAGCCACACCACGCTTGACCGCGTCGCGGTCACCACCCGATCCACTCGCGAAGCCCGTGCGATTCCCGTCCAGATCGCCGCGCAGCGCGTTGCGCAGGTGGTCGTTGAAGACCGCCATACCCGTGCCCTTCTGAGCGCCCTTTCCGAAACGGATCGGCCCGCCGCCGGTCCACGGTTCGCCGTAGAGCGTGGCGTCTGGACGGATCGAACGCACGCGCTCCACGATCGCGCGCACCGTCGCCGGGTCGTGCGTTCCGAGCAAGTCGAAGCGGAAGCCGTCGACGTGGTACTGACGCAGCCAATGCGCGAGCGAATCCAGGATGTACTTGCGCACCATGGGGCGCTCATCTGCGACGGAGTTGCCGCATCCAGCGTCGTTGGTCAAGGAGCCGTCGCGCGTGGTCCGGAAGAACCAACCTGGCACCGTTGCATCGAATGGGCTCGCATCGCCGCTCGAGCTTGTGTGGTTGTAGACGACATCGGTGACGACGCGGATCCCCGCCGCGTGCATGCCCGCGATGGCCTGACGCAATTCACGAATCGGCGCGAGCGGATCCTGCCGGACCGACGCGAAGTTCGACTCGGGCACATTGAAGAGCGCCGTCCAGTACCCCCAGTTGTACTCATCGGGTTTGGCTGTGAAATCATGGATCGGCAGCAGATGCACGCCCGTGATCCCCAAGCGACGCAGGTGCGCAAGCGCAGTCGGCGTGCCCGCAGCGCTGCCCTCGTGCACCAAGCCCAAGTAGGACCCTCGACGATCGGCCGGGCACGACGCATCGGCGATGGTGAAGTCTCGCACATGCAGCTCGTACAGGATCTCGTCCGTGGGCTGCGCGAGCGTCGGGCCGCGATCCTCCTGCCAACCGTTGGGTTCGAGCCGCGAAAGATCAGCGAAGATGCTGAACGAACTGTCGGCACTCGCCGCCACCGCGTGAATGTCCGCGGCCGAACGCCGGCGCCCGTAGTGCGTGAAGGCGATCCGATACGGCACGCCATGATGATCACCTGGAACATCGATCGACCAGATCCCGCGCGCGCCTGCGCGCAACGGAATGATCTTGGTCGGAGCGTCGAGTCCCTTTTCGAAGAGTTCGAGCTCCACCTTGCTCGACACCGGCGACCAGGTCGTGACCGTCGCCCCGTCCTTCCCGCAAGTCGGACCAAGCACGGCGTCGAGTGCGATGAAGGCTGAGTCGTTCAGGATCCCGCGCGCCAGCACTGTTCGCCACGCGCCATCGACCTGAATGGAAAGCCGAGCAATCGCCGGATCCGAAACCGCCTTGCTCAACTTGACCGTCAAGGTCGGGTGGCCATCGCCACCTCGGTCCGCCGTCACGGATGAGACCGGAAGCGATCCGTCGTCATCGATCCGCACTTTGATCGCCCGGCGCGCAGCGTCGTCGAGTGGCCCAGTCATGGCCAGCGTGATCTCGTGCCGTGCATCGAGAAAGGCACCGACGAAAGAGCTCGATCGATCGATCGCCTTCGCCGAGGCGTGGACCGCGGCTTGCCCCGCTGCAAGCCACACTTCCGTGCGACCGCGTGGCTTGAGTTCGATGAACCGATCCTGATCGATGTCCTTTCGTTCCCACTCTCCCCTGCGCACGATGAACCCAAGTCGCTCGACGCCGTCCTCGGCTTCGAAGCGCGCGACCGCGCCGTCCTTGCTCGCGACGAACGGCACGCTGCGCCCAGGTGCACCCTCCTTCCACACCCACAAGCTCCATCCGGCGTAGTCGCCGTCCGGGCGCCAGTAGTGGACGACGACGCTCCTGCCAACCTCCATCGCGCTCGAAGCGGCGGCGACGCGTTCGGCGATGGGCAGGCCGCCGCCAAGACCCATCACCGCCAGCGCCAAGACCATCACGATCAGCGCGAAGATCCTCGGCATGGGGTGAATCCTATGGAGTGCGAGCGCCAGCCCGTGCAGCAAGCGCGGTGATTCATGCCGCGCGGCGCGATGCACCGATGCACCGTCATGCACGATGACGGACCTCAGGCTCGTTTGGACCACCTGACCCAGTGGTTGGACGAACTTCGCCCCGTCAGCCTGGGGTGGGCTCGCCAGTCGCTCCAGATTGATACGAAGTCCGACGGTTCGCCAGTCACGCAAGCTGATCGGGCGATCGAGGCCACGCTACGGCACTTGATCCGCATTCACCACCCGACCGATGCGATCCTTGGCGAAGAGCACGGTGACGAAGAAGGCTCAAGCGGTTTCCGTTGGATCATTGATCCCATTGATGGCACGGCAAGTTTCATTCGCGGCATTCCGTTGTGGGGCACGCTGGTTGGTCTGGAGCAGCACACCGATCGTGGTGAGCCGATCGTCGTCGCTGGTGTCGCCGACTATCCAGCACTCGACGAACGGATCGAAGCGCCTTCGCGTGACACCGCGTGGTGGACACGCTCGCACGAACGACAGCGATGTCGTGTCGCCGCGCCACGCTCGTTGCACGACGCCACCATCTGCACAACGGGCACCGAGTACTTCCGCCGCGCAGGCCGCATGGAGTTGTGGTCACGACTTGGGGCGGCGTCCGGGTCGCTCCGCGGATGGAGCGATTGCTCGGCGCTGCTGCTTCTGTGTACGGGCCGCATCGACGCCGTCGTGGAGCCGGTCATGCACCCTTGGGACATCGGGCCATTCGCGGCCATTCTGCCCGCGTGCGGCGCGGCGTGGGGTTCCCTCGACGGCAGAACAACGCATCGTGGCGGCTCGCTCGTCGCTGCCACGACGACCGAACTCCTGTCGCAGATCAACCCTCAGTGAGATGACGATCGGCATGATATTATTGGCCAGTCGGCGGTCGTCCCGTGTGGTTACCCGGTTCGCCCAATCTTCAGAAAACTGGGTTCTTGCGTGTTCGCGCTTGCCAGCCCGCCAATCCACGCCATCTTTCTGCCGTAGGGCTCGGAAAAGGGTCGCGCCGTCGATGTCGGCAGAGTTCCCCCCCTTTCCTCAAGAGAGTCCCACTATGAAGAAGATCGCACTCGCTGCCGGCCTCGCCGCAGCTGTCGCCGGAACCGCTTCCGCCGACGTCGTTTTCTCGTTCACGAACCAAACGTGGACTGGCTTCAACTTCACTGACCTGAGCGCCCAATACGGCGGCTTCTCGGGCAGCCTGACCGGTGTCTCGGTCAACGCCACGCTCGACGCGTCCACCAACTGGACCTACGCCGACGACCTGTGCGTTTACGTCGATGTCGCTCCGCTTTCGTTCGGTGGCTTGCTGCAGGTCGGTGGGTTTTCCAACCTTCAGGCTTCGCAGCGCATGTGGTGGGCCAACGGCGCCTCGGCCCAGGCCGGCACTACCGTCATCGACTCCGTTTCCGTGAACGCGATTGCGTTCTCGGGGGCGTCCTCGGATGCGACGATCTTCGTGGGCAACGGCTACGGATACTCGGGCACGTCGGGCACATGGACCGGCTCGATCACCCTCCACGGGATCAGCGCTGTTCCTGCCCCGGGCGCGATGGCCCTCATCGGCCTTGCCGGCCTCGCGAGCCGCCGTCGTCGCTGAATCACGACCCGTCCGGCCACGTCGGACTCGTCGATGGAACTCGGCACCGAGCGCCCCCGCGGCGCTCGGTGCCTTCCTTTTTGCGCTCGGCGTCGTCTCGTTGTTTTCGCGCCGTGCTTTCGTGAATTGCCTTGCGCAAAGTGGCCTGCTTGCAATACTTCGGAACGACCGTCCCACATGAGCAAGAGGAGCCGCGGACCATGCGCACGAGCTTGGCCATCATCCTGACCATCGCCACACCAACCCTCGCCGACGAGATCGGCTACCAGGAGTTGGTGGCCCGTTTGGGATCGGCGGTGCCGACTGGCGCGGGAGTGCCCATCGTCCAGGTTGAAGCGAATGAGACCGGTGGACTGAGCTACCGCCCCAATCCCACCGAGGCTGATTTCGTTGGCAAGACCTTCAATCTTCATTCGGGCGCATCGACCAACAGCGGGCACGCGACGTTCGTCGGCCGCAACTTCTACGGATCCGCCGGCGTCGCCAAGGGTGTCACGCAGATCAATTGCTTCGATGCCAACGGTTGGCTCTCGACCTACCTGCGCTACGGCGGTGGGCAGTCCGCACTGCCGCTCACACCCACCAACGGATCACGCCTCTTCAATTGCAGTTGGATCGGCTCGGCAGGAACTGCCGCCGACAACGAGATGCTGCGCCGTGCGGACTACGCGATGCAGCGCGACGGCACGCTCGTCATCGCGGGCCTGAACAATGGCGCTGGCGGCGCGGTGCCGGCGCTCATGGGCTCTGGGTTCAACGGGATTTCCGTTGGCTTGACGAACGGCAATCACAGTTACGGCGCGCCACCTTCGGGCATCGATGGTGCGGGTCGACAGAAGCCGGAACTGGTGGCACCCGGTGAGTTCACAAGCTTTTCGACGCCCGTCGTCGCTGGCTGCGCCACGCTGCTCTACCAATTCGCGAGCGAACCACCGTATAGCCAGAACGCCAATCGTCGCAATGGCGTTGCCGTCAAGGCGTCGCTGCTCGCCGGCGCCACGCACGGACTGACCTGGTCCAATGGTGCGCCGCAGTCAGGCGCGTCGCGCGGCGTGGCCACAACCCCCATCGATCCGATCGTGGGCTTTGGAACAGTCAACATCGATCGAGCGCATCGGATCCTGTCCGCGGACGAGGCTGTCGGGCAAACCACCGCGAGCGCAGCGATCGCCGGAGCGTCGGTGGCCATGGCAGGTTGGGATTTCGAAGTCATTTCGTCCACGACCTTCGAGCGTCACTGGCGGATCGACATCGCTGGAACGGCCGATGTTCGCGTGGCACTGACCTGGAACCGGAATCTGGCGTCGAGTCAGTTCAACGGCACGACTCCCATCCTTCTGAACAACGATCTCAAGATTCAACGCATCGTGAACGGCGTGCCCGTGTCCATGGTCGGTGATGCGGGCATCGGGCTCTTCGGTTCGGGCAATGTCGTGAGCCAGAGCGCGGTCGACAACGTCGAACATCTTGCGATCGACGATCTCGCGCCGGGCTCCTACTTGCTCTCGGTGAATCGGGTCACGACGACCGGCTTTGCAGCCAACGCCACGCTCGCGTGGATCGCGGATGTGACGGCCGTGCCAGGCGATCTGAACGGCGATGGCGTGGTCAACGGTGCCGACCTTGGCGTGCTTCTGAGCAACTGGGGCGGCACTGGCGCAGGCGACATCGACCAGAACGGCACGGTCGACGGTGCTGACCTAGGCGTCCTGCTTAGCGCTTGGTCCTGACCACCAGCGAGGTGGGCTCTTCGATCGTGACGCGCTCGCCGACATGGCGTCGCGCGACTCGACCGACAGGCCATCGATCGGTCGTCTCGAGCAAGACCCAGTCTCGCCGCCATGCGCGGACACTGTCGTCTCCAGTTCGCAACTTCAGGCCAAGCCCAACGAGCGTGTGGTCGTCGGTGTGCACCAACACGCTGTCGCAGACCTGCGACGACGCGAGCAGGGAACACAGCAGGACCGCCTTGGAGTCGCAGTCGCCACTGGCGCGCGACAGCGTGCCCGCCGGGAGCATCACTCCCAGTTGCTCGAGCCCCGGATCGTCGCTGGCCTCGAGATTCTCTCGGTAGGCCAAAGCTTGGACGAATCCTGCCATGATGCTCGCGCGGCCGCGAATGCTGGTGGCGCCTGCGCGGCGCGCGGTCTCTTCGAGGCGGTCGGCCATGGCGTGCACGGTGGGCACGCCGCGACGGAGCATCCACGGATAGTCGGGCGAAACAACCTCGTCGTTCAGCCGCACGCCGCGCGCATCGAGCAGTCGATCACGCTGCAGTGCACCAAGGTCGTATTCCTCCTGCGTCCGGTAGCGGAACGAGATCTCGTCGGGATGGAAGCCGAATCCCGTGACCGCTTCGTCAACATCCGCTGAGTCGATCTCGATCGAGACGCCAAGTTCTGGACCGGCCGTGCCGCAATCACGCACATCGCCGCGCCAGGAGCGAATCCGCTCGGCGTTGGGATCGCGCCAGGTGATCACAGCATCGGGGCAGATGAACGATCGCTCCGCAGCGGGAGCATGACGGGGCGGTGTCCACGACGCATCATCGACTGGCGCCGGCGACTCGATGCGCGCTCGGTCCACTCGGATGGCAGCGGACCCACCAGCGCGCCGTTGGACGCGCGGCGGCGATGCCATGCGAGTCACAGCCATCGAACCTGCCGCAGAACGGGACGCCGATGCGCCATGCCAAGCATGCACACCGACGCGGGTCCACGCAGCGACGCCGATGGCGATCGCAGCCGTACAGATCATCGAACCCATCGAACGCATGGTCATGGTTCGTCGACCGAACGCAAGGCCATCGCCAGTCAACCTTGCGCGAAGCGGCCAAGTTTGCTTATGGCCCCCTTCAGTCCGATAGGATCGAAGCATGCTCATGACGCTGCACGAGGTCCGATGCCTTCCGTTTGCCCGGGTCACGCTGATCGCCACCGCCGCGTCCGCCTGCTTGGCAGGTTGCGTGACGCACCGAACGCAACTGCATGAACCTGGACCAGCGGACCACCAGCGTTGGAACACCTACTCGTTGCAGCCGCAGGCATCGATCGACGCCATGGGCGCGTGGCCTCGCATGACACCCGATCAGGTCATGCGCGGCGAAGCCGGGCAGGATGGCACGACGCCGGTCGTCATCGAGGGCACGCTCTCCAAGGTCTGCCTGACCATGGGGTGCTGGGTCGAGATGGGGACGACGGGCGAACCACTGCTCGTCATGACGCGCGACCATGCGTTCTTTGTGCCACGCAACGCGCAAGGCGTGCTCGCGCGCGCGTACGGGCGGGCCGTGGCGCGTGAGCAGTCCGTCGAGTTGCTTCAACACCTTGCCGAAGACGCGGGCGCGAGCGCAGACGACATCGCTCGCATCACGCAACCGCGCACGCGCATCGTGTTCATCGCGGACATGATCGCCATGCCACCCGAAGGTCTAGACCCTCCGGCTCGATGACCGAGCCTTCGATGCCATACCCAATGACTCGGCGCGATGCGGTGCGGCTCGTCGCTGGATCGTCGCTCCTTGCAGCGTGTGGAGGCCCTGCCGCGGCACCCACCTCATCCACTCAACTCGGAGTCCTGCCCATGATCGATGCGCCTGTTGTTCTCTCCACCTGGAACCATGGCAAGCCGGCCGCCGAGCGTGCGCTGTCTGAACTTGCGGCCGGGTGCAGTGCACTCGATGCTGCCGAGCGTGGTGTCATGGTCGTCGAGTCGGAGTGCCCCGACCGATCCGTTGGCTTGTCTGGGTGGCCTGATCGCGACGGCATCGTCACGCTCGATGCCGCCATCATGGATGACGCTGGACGATCTGGCGCGGTGGCGTGCGTGCGCGGTGTGGCGCACCCAATCGCGTTGGCGCGTCGCGTCATGGACCGCACGCCGCACGCTCTTCTCGTCGGAGCGGGGGCCGAGGAGTTCGCGCGAACCGAAGGACTCTTCACGGGATCGCGGCCGCTCGATCCGGATCAGGAGCGCGCATGGCGTGAATGGCTGCGCGAGCGTCAGTACATCCCCCGCGCCAACACAGAGAATCACGACACGATCGGCATGGTGGTGCGCGATGCGAAGGGCCGACTCGCCGCAAGTTGCACCACCAGTGGGCTCGCTTGGAAGATGCACGGCCGCGTCGGCGACTCACCGCTGGTCGGGGCTGGGCTGTTCGTGGATCCGCAGGCCGGTGCTGCGGTCTGCACCGGGCTTGGTGAAGTGGTGATGCGCAAGCTCACATCGTGCATCGCCGTCGAGCGACTCCGCGCGGGCGCGAGTCCCGCCGAGGCCTGTCGCGAGGCCTTGCAGCGTCTGGTCGAGTCGGGTCCTCTTGCAGCGAATGTTCAGGTCGGACTTCTCGTCCTCGCTCGCGATGGCACCCATGCCGCTGGTGCCTTGCAACCTGGATTCACCTACGCGGTCGGCACCGTTGGCAGCGTGACGCTGCATGCCACGCCAGCGCTGGGCAGTTCGGCCGGATCGACCTAGCATCGGTTCGCATGCGTCTTGACCTGACTCCGCTCCTTCGACGACCGTTGGGTCAGGCTTTCTTGGTCGTCATGTTGACCGCGCTCTGCGTGCTGCCGGGGATCGCGACGCTTCCCACGATCGATCGCGATGAAGCGCGGTTCGTCCAGGCCACGGCGCAGATGCTGGAGTCCGCGGACTGGCATGGGTACATCGTGCCACGCTTTGGGGACCAACTCCGGTTGCAGAAACCTCCCGCGATCTACTGGGTGCAAAGCGCGAGCGTGGCGGCGCTTGGCGGCATCGACGGCGGCCCCGAATCCATCTGGATGTACAGGCTTCCGGGCGCACTCGCCGCCATAGCGACGGCGCTCGCGACCTGGTGGCTTGGGCGGCGCATGTTCGGGTCGCTGACCGGCACGCTCGCGGGCATCCTCATTGGCATCTGCCCATTGGTGGCATTCGACGCTCATCAAGCCCGTGCGGACCAAGTCATGGTCGCGGTCACCGCATGGATGATGGTGCTGCTTTGGCGACTCTGGGAGACACGCCACGCCGCAACGCCGTGGATCACGCTGTTTGCGCTGTACGGACTGTGCACTGCTGGCATCTTGCTCAAGGGTCCCATCACGCCGTTCGTCCTTGGTTCGACGGTGCTCTGCATGGCGGCTGCGACGCGAAGGTGGTCGTGGATCGTGCGAGTGCAGCCATGGACCGGCGGGCTCATCGTGCTGGCGATCGTCACGCCGTGGGTCATCCTCGCCGCCAGAGAGATCGGCGGCGACACGATCGCCGGCGCGATCCGTCGAGAAGTCTTCGAACGGGCGGGCAGCGGCATGGAAGGCCACTGGGCACCGCCCGGCTACCACCTGATCCTGCTGACGGTGTTGTTCTTTCCCGGCTCGCTGCTCACCGCCCTAGCGATCCAATGGGCGTGGTCGCGTGCGCGAAGGGCCCGAAGCACGCACTCAATTCCGGCGCGATGGTGGTCGGGCCTAACCTCGCGTGGCGGACGCCATCCAGAGCTCTTCCTCCTCTGCTGGCTCCTGCCGACATGGATCGCGTTCGAACTCGTGGCCACCAAGTTGCCGCACTATGTCCTGCCGTGCTATCCGCCGCTCGCGGTGCTGTCGGCGCGCGCGATCGTCGGTGGGATGTCGAGCCTGCCGCGTGCGCTTGAGCCGGTGAATCGGTTCGGATTCGGTGTCTGGGCGGTGATCGGGTCCCTCATCGGTTGGATGCCCGCTGCGTTGATGGTGGCTTTGGACCGCCATGATCTGCTGAGCGATCCGAACCTTGGGTGGTCACTTCCGCTTCGATCGAGCGCGTTCGTGCTGGTCGTCGTGACTGGTCTGTACGGCAGTGTGCTCATGTGGCGCGCCCGAAAGCACGCGCTCCAAGGCGACTTCGGTTCTTCGATCCGCGGCGGCATCACCATCACGGTCATGAGCCTTGTGTGCACTTTGGGGGTCGTGCTGCCGCGTTCGCCGGCGCCGTGGATCACCAGGCGGATCCTTGAACATGCCCAAGTCGAAGCTCATCGCCGCGGCTTGGCGTCGCTGCCTGCGATGGCGGCGACCGGCTATGTCGAGGACTCCCTGCTCTTCGAATCAGGGCGCCGCGTCGAGCGGCTCGGCCACGACGCGCTCGCGAACTGGATCGACCATCATCCTGATGGACTGATCATCGCCAATGCCGATCTGCTCGTTGCCGATGGCGCACGCGACGCGTTGCGCGATCGCCTCCAAGCAATCGAGTCAAGCCGTGTTCGCGGTTTCAACTACAGCAAGGGTCAGCTCGTCGAGGTCATGCTCTTCGCTGTCGTTCCCATGCGCTGAATCGGTGCAGAGTCCGGCCATCGTGCGCGCCACGCAGCAAGCACCAGAAACGGCGTGACCCATCCAAGCGCGCTGCCGGCGAACGCGTCGCCAAGCCAATGCGTGTTCTGCACCACGCGCGACGCGGCAACGAGCACGCCGATCAGGACCCAAAGCGCAGTGAGCCGCGGCCACTTCAACGCCGCCAGCGCCGCCAAGGTGAACGCGGTCGTGGCGTGGCCGCTCGGAAAGGAGTTGCGAACATGTTCAATGATGAATGCCGGGAACGCGAAGCTGGAACCGCCCGCATGCATCCCGTCTGCTAGGAAAGCACTTGGCCGCCACCGCGCCATCGTGGACTTCAGCGTGCCCGCCACGATGCCGCTGACGGCCATCGATGCGATCGCAAGGAAGCACCACCGCGCTGCATCATGCGCACGACGCAGGTGCAGGGCCACGAAGCCGAGGACGAAGGCGATGAACCAGTACAGGCTGTCGCCGAGTTCAGCGATCCATGATGCGGTCGTGGCCCATCCGCGATGGGCCTGCACGAACCGGGCCACTGGCTCGTCCGCCAGTTGGATGCTCGCGAAGGAAGCGATGGCCAGTCCGAGGGCGATCCACAGGTGCTTGCGCCACGCGCACGACATGCACAGAAGACTACCGGTCCAGCACCGTTGCCATGTCGGGTAGCGTCCCTGCATGCAGTCGCTCCCTTCGATTCTGGCCTCGGTCGAATCGCTGTTGAGTTCCGTCTCGGCTGCAGCCGTTCGTGATCAGGCCTCCATCCTTCGTGTCGGATCCGGATGGTCGTCGAGCGCCGCCAACCTTGTGCAGTACGCCCAACTGCGAAGCGCACTCCCTGCGGGATTGCAGGCCGACCTCGTGCGATGTGGACTGAGTTCGCTGTCACGGCGCGAGGCGCACATCGAGCCCACGCTGCGCGCTGTCCACGCCGCGCTCATCGCCATGAACGGTGGTGGTTGGAAGGACGATTCGCCTGCGATGGCGATGGATGCGGGCGTGGCCGCCCTTGAGCGGCATGCCGACGAACTGCTCGGTCCGCCCCACCCCAAAGGCACGCGCATCATGGTGAGCCTGCCGCCAACGATGGCGGCCGATCCATCCCTTGCCGATCGGCTCATTGACGCGGGCATGGATGTCGCACGCATCAACGCCGCGCACGGAAGTCCCGAGCAGTGGCGCACGAATGCAGCTGCGCTGCGCGCTGCTGCGGCTCGAGCCAGTCGGACGATCCGTCTCTGCGTGGATCTTGCCGGCCCGAAAGTCCGCACGGGGACCTGCAGCGATGGACCGATCGAGATTCGGCCCGGCGACCGTCTTTGGCTGCACGCCGACGACACCGTGTCGACCGGTTCGGCGCGGGCTGCTGACGGTTCATTGGCCGTTCCGCATCGCATCGCCATCACGCCGCGGGACCTGCTGAGCGCGCTGAAGCCTGCACATCGTGTGCTCATCGATGATGGCAACATCCGCGGACGGTGCACGACCGCCACATCCAGTGGAGCAGAGGTGCTCATCGAGCGTGTGCGGAGCGGTGCGTGGCCCCTGAAGGACCGCAAGGGCGTCAATGTCCCCGACAGCGATGTGGCGATTCCCTCGCTGACCACCGCAGATCTCGCCACCCTAGATGCGGTGGCAGGCGTGGCTGACATCGTCGCGCTGAGTTTCGTGCGCAGCCCACAGGACATCCTTGATCTGCATCAGGAACTGGACGCACGCGGACTCACGAGCATGGGTGTCGTGGCGAAGGTCGAGACACCGCAGGCCTGCAGGGATCTGCCGGCGATCCTGTTGGCGCTCATGCGTCGCCCGTCCTGTGGGGTGATGCTGGCGCGCGGCGATTTGGGCGTCGAGATCGGTTTCGAGAACCTCCCCATCGCGCAGGATGAGGTGCTGGCCCTGTGCGAAGCGGCACACATGCCGGTGATCTGGGCCACGCAGGTCCTTGAGTCGATGACCGAGAATGGGTTCCCCACGCGAGGCGAGGTCACTGATGCGGCCGACAGCGCTCGCGCTGATGCTGTGATGCTCGGGATCGGACCGCACTTGCTCGAGACGACGGCATTCGTCCACGACTTGCTCATGCGCATCCAGCGGATCCGCGCGAGAAGCCGAGCGCTCTTGGTTCCATGGGGAGGCTGGAACCGTGCCTGACCTCGGCGCCGAGGCAACCCGGTGGTTCGTCGATGGCGGCGCGATCACCGTGATCGTGCTCTTGGTCCAAGGAGTCGGGGTCCTGTGCGCGCTCGATTCGGTCATGCGCACGCGGACTCCGCAGGGATCGATCGCCTGGGCGCTCGCCTTGGTCTTTGTGCCCATCGTGAGCGTTCCGCTGTACATGGCGTTCGGTCAACGCCGATTCGATGGGAAGGTCGTCGCGCATCGGCGCGGTCGGCACGCCCTCGATCGGCGGGTTCGCGAGGTCGCACGGCACACAGCATCGTTGCACTCGATCGATCCTGCGCTGGTCTCGATGGCCACCTTGTGTCGCGTTCCTCCGACGCGAGGCAATGACTGCGAGCTGCTCATCGACGGCAAGGCCACATTCGATGCGATCGAGCGCGCGATCGATGCGGCGAAGCACTGCATCGCCTTTCAGTTCTACATCATCCGTGATGATCGACTGGGACGGCGCATGGCCGCTGCACTGGCTCGCGCGCGTTCACGCGGCGTCCGAGTCATGGTCCTTTATGACGCGATCGGCAGCATGCACTTGGGAGAGGGATGGTGCGATCAGCTTCGCGCAGACGGAGTCGAAGTGAGTTGCTTCAAGACTTCACGCACTGCACTGTCGACCAACATCAACTTTCGAAACCACCGCAAGGTGGTCATCGTGGATGGGAGTGTGGCGTTCCTGGGCGGCCACAACATCGGGGACGAGTACATGGGTGAAAGCCCCACGTTCGGCCCATGGCGCGACACGCATGTCCGCATCGCCGGACCTGCCGCGCTGGCGGTCCAACTCTCGTTCGCGGAGGATTGGCGCTGGGCGACTGGCGACGAACTGTCGACCGTGGCGTGGTCGGTACCGGCCGAGCGCGGCCACGAGCATGTGGCGATCCTGCCGACCGGCCCCGCCGATGACCTCGAGTCGTGCTCCCTGATGTACCTCCACCTCATCAGTCGTGCGCAGCGTCGGCTCTGGGTGGCCTCGCCGTACTTCGTGCCGGATCAAGCCACGTTCGCCGCGCTGCAACTCGCCGCACTCCGCGGTGTGGATGTGCGCGTCATCATTCCGCGCAAGCCCGACAACATGCTGGTGCGCATGTCGGCGCTGACCTACATCCCCGAGGCGACGGCAGCGGGCATCCGTGCGTACTCGCACACGGTCGGCTTCATGCACCAGAAGGTCATGCTGAGCGATGACCTTGCGTGCGTCGGCACGGCCAACTTGGACAACCGCAGCCTGCGCATCAACTTCGAGATCAGCGCGCTCGCTCACGGCGGCACGCTGTCGAAGCAGGTCGAGGCGATGTTTCACCGCGACTTCGAAGGATGCCACGGCATCGGCGCTCGCGACTGGAGCCGTCGCTCATGGCTCTTCCGCGGCGCGTGCCGCGTGGCACGGCTGATGGCGCCGCTCCAGTAACGCCCCACGGAGTCGGGGCGCCCCAGTCTTCGACCGAGTTGGATGTCGGGCGTGCTCAGGGCCTTGCGCGCACGGCCATAAGGCCACCGCATGCCAAGACGGCCAGCGCACCGCTGCTGGGAATCAGCGCGAAGCGGAGGTCCGACAGGCTCGCAAACGAACCTGTCCCCGAGAGAAACGGTCGGTAGGTGACCGAGGTGATCGTGACATCCCCTTCGCTCACCCAACCGTAGAACGACGACTCGGGACCCACTGCAGCGAGGAAGGACGTGCCATCCGAGAGCTTCATGAGCACATTGCCGCTGATGACATCATCGCCACTGTTGGTCAAGAACGTATTGGCTCCAAGGGCCATGACACCGCCGTTCCCGAACACGATCTTCAATTCACGATTTGCGCCAGCGGTGCTCAGGTAACGAGTTCCCGACTGGAGTTCCCCGAGGTAAACGCCTCCGAGTGCTGATGCCGTCCACGGAATGCCGGCGGTCACGCCCTGCAATGGCGTGTTGAACACGCCCGTTTGAAAGGAACCCAAGTCGATCTGGTGGTCCTGGAACGACTGCCCGTCAACGAGGACCTGGTACAGCGCGAACGAATTGGCACCAATGAGGCCAGCGTGGGCAGACGGGGCAAGCAACGCGAGCGCAGCGACGAAGCAAGAAGTACGAAGCATGGTGATCTCCGAGGGAAGTGATCACCTTCCTAATCCCTCCAACGATGATGTCTTGCTCCGCCCCCGAAGTCGGGATGATGACGACATCGCACGGACCTTGCAAGCCCTCGTGAAGAGATTCCAGGAAAAACTCGACTGGGCGTCACGGTGCTGGTCCAGTAAAACCAATGCCCGCTCGTGAAACCACCACTCGCGGGGCGACCTCGCCCGAGTCAGGAGAACGGACGAGCTACTCTGGGTCCAAGGCCATCCCACCGTGCACCTTCGCCACCTGAGCATTCGGAACTTTCGGGGACTTCGCGGGCTCCAGCTCCGGCTGCGACCCGACACCACCGTGCTCATCGGCGAGAACCAATGGGGTCGGTCAAGTCTGACGCGAGTTCTGGAAACGGTCCTGGGTCCGAACGATCGCAGACTGACCGATGCCGACCGCACGATTGAAGCGAGCGGGCCTCTTGAGATCTCGCTCGACATCGGTGAGTCTCGGCCCGGTGAGTTCGACTGCTGTGCTGCGATCGCCGGGCTGGCGTGTGTCATCTACGGCCATCGCGTCGTGCGGTTGAGGTTGGTGCACGAAGCCGGAACCACGCTGCCGTCGATCCTGAACGCCAACGGCGAACCGCTGCCCTTGGATCGGTCGACCGCGCAAGCCGTTCATGACACGCTCCGAGTGCACATCCCGGTGATCCGTCTCTCGCTTTGGGATGGCATCACCCAGACCGACGACAGCTCGATTCCAGCCGATGCTTGGACCTCGGCGATGAACGCTTGGATGGCGCCAGACCGCGATGGACCGCCGTCCAGACAGGACCTTCTTGAGAGCGCTGAGGCTGCGACGAAGGAACTCTCTGATCGACGCTTGCGCGATGCAGCGAGCCAAGATCTGGTCTCCGAGTTCCGCGCGCTGCCGAGCGCTTGGCGGCATGCCGACCGGCAGCCCGCCAACGCCGATCGCATCTGCGCCATGCTCATCGCAGCCCACGCACTGCTCAAAGCTGATCGGCGCGGCGTCGGCGAAGGAGTCCGGCCGATCCTATTGGTCGAAGACCCAGAATCGCACCTGCATCCGACCCTGCTCTCGAACTTGTGGAGCCTGGTCGAGCAACTGCCAGCGCAGCGGCTGGTCACCACGAATTCGCCTGATTTTCTTGGTGCGATCGATCTGCGGGCCATCCGACGCTTGGTGCGCCGGCCAGACCGAACGGTCGCGTTCGGCGTGAAGTCCAAGGACCTTTCGGAGAGCGATGTCCGAAGGCTGTCGTATCACATCCGAGCCCTTCGCGGCGGTGCGTTCTTCGCTCGCGCCTGGATCCTGGTCGAAGGCGAGACCGAGTTCTGGAGCTTGCCTGGCGCGGCCTCGCTCTTGGGTCATGACTTGGATGCCGAGGGCATCCGAGTCGTTGAGTTCGCGCAGGCCGGCCTCGAGTCGGTCCTGCGTCTGGCGGGGTCGCTCGCCATGCCAATCCATGCGCTTGTCGATGGCGACGCGGCCGGCCGCGGCTACGCCGAGGTGATCCATCGCCACGACGCGATCGCCCCCTGCCGACTGACCGTTCTGCCTGCCAACTCGATCGAGCGTTACTTTTGGGACCGCGGGCTGGAGCGCGCGATCCTTGAATCAGCCTATGGGTCCGATGCCGGGAGCGGCCGATCGCCGGGACGCGCCATTGACGATGCGATTCGACGGCACACCAAGCCTGGGCTCGCGCGCCGGCTGCTCGATGTCATGGCCGCCGACCCGGAACGACTGGTGCCCAAGGAACTCGGCGATGTCATCGCGAGCGCGATTGGACTCGCAAGGCAGTCGGTTCGCGGCTAAGCACGCCAAAAACAATCGCCGACGCGGAGAAACTCCGCGCCGGCGATGATCATTGAACTGATCAGTCCTGAGGACGGTTCAGCGACGACGGCCAGCGAAGCCGGCGAGGCCGAGCAGCGCAAGCGCACCCGGGGCGGGGACGAGGACGAACGAGCCGTTGCCGAAGATGGCCGTGGTCGTTCCAGCGACCTTCCACGCGAGCTGCATGGAGTGGGTCGAGGACTGACCCGCATCGTCACCCGTGCGGACGATCTGCGCGAGCAGCATGCGGTAGCCACCCTGGCTGCCACCAGCGAGGATGTTGTTGGCCGTACCGGGGGTGGCGTCGTACCAACCGGCGCCGGCGTTGATGTCACGGACGGTGCCGCCGTTGGCGAAACCGGGATCCAGTGCGGTGCCCCAGCCAGAGCTGGTGGCGCTTCCGCTCGCGGTGACCCACGAGTCTTCGCCGCGGTCAGCGGCGGAAACCGAAGCGCCAGCCATCCACGTGCCGACTTCGCCGTCAGCGGTGAAGAAGTCCTGGTGACGGGCGTTCATGGTGCCCGTGACATTGACGAAACTAAAGGCGTTCAGGAACACCAGATTGCTCTGGTCAAAGTTCGCGAACACCTGGTAGCGAGTGTTGCCGCCAGCGGTCGCGACGCGTTCCACCGAGTAACCGGTGAAACCAGCGGATGCGGCCGAGGCGAGGGTCGAGGCAACGACAGTAGCGAGCACGAAACGGGTCATGGATTTCTCCTCTCAGGACTCCGGGGCGGGGGATGGAACACCATGCCTGCCCCAAATGGGCATGGATCAACCTTCTCCCTCGAACACGTAGATCGAGGGCTGCTTGGATTGGCGCCACGCCAAGCCAAGCGAACGATTTGTCCGACTCCTAGGGCTTCCAAGCCCAGGCGCTGCGCGGCGAGCGCGCAAACTTGCTGCACGGGCTTTCCTTCCTCGTGCCGCGATGTCGGGTGGTCCCTTTTCCCAACCCAACCGCATCCGTGGGGGATGCAGGAAGACCATAGCCCGGCCCCGAGAGTGGGCAAGCGCGGCGCACAGTTTTTTGTGGGGAAAGTCGGAACCCGCGTTATGGCCGCCTGCAACCTCTTGCCGCGCATTGACTTACGCAACCGCGTTCCATGCGCAACCCAGCCGATGTTCCGTGCGATCGCGAACCTGCCGTGCGTTTGTGGCGTTCTCGCGCGTTCTCGCGCTCCCCTACCCTTCGCGCTCGCAGGGCCCGCGCGCGGCCCTCGCGGTCCGACACAAGCAAAGGTGACACCACACATGGAAGCAGCCATCGCAGCATACGGATTGCGCAAGCGATTCGGTTCATTCGACGCGGTGCAAGGCATCGATCTCGTCGTGAAGTCCGGTGAAGTGGTCGGATTCCTCGGTCCAAACGGCGCCGGCAAGAGCACGACGATGCGCATGATCACTGGCTTCCTGACTCCGACGGCCGGCAGCGTCAGGATCTGCGGCGCGGACATGCTGAGTGACCCGTTGAAGGCGAAGGAACACTTGGGCTACTTGCCCGAGGGTGCGCCCTGCTATCCCGACATGACCGTCGCGGAGTTCCTCCGATTCATCGGAGCTGTGCGCGGCTTCAGCGGTATCGGGTGCGCGCGTCGGGTTGAGTTGGCGGTTGAGCGCACCAGTCTGCATGGCGTGTTCCACCAACCGATCGAGACCCTGTCCAAGGGTTTCAAGCGCCGCGTCGGATTGGCGCAGGCGATCTTGCATGATCCGCCCGTCCTCATCATGGATGAGCCGACCGACGGTCTCGATCCCAATCAGAAGCATCAGGTCCGCGAGCTGATCCGCACGATGTCCAAGGACAAGGCGATCGTGTTGAGCACGCACATCCTTGAAGAAGTCGAGGCAGTCTGCACCCGCGCCGTCATCATCAATCGAGGCAAGATCGTCTTCGACGGAACACCGCAATCCCTTGATGACAAGGCGCCGTCGACCATCGCGCGCAACCGTCTTGACCATGTCTTCCGCACGCTGACGACCGCCGACACGGAGACCCGACGATGAGCCGCCTTGCACCAATCGTCCGCCGCGAGTTCGCGGCCTACTTCAACACGCCGCTCGCTGCGGTGTTCCTGGTGATGTTCCTCTTCCTGACGGGGATCTTCACCTTCAATGTCGGGCAGCTCTACGAGCGCGGGCAGGCCGACCTTCGCCCGTTCTTCGACTTCAATCCTTGGCTGTTTCTGTTCCTTGTGCCCGCCATCAGCATGCGGCTCTGGGCAGAAGAGCGGCGCATCGGCACGATCGAGCTCGTGACGACGCTGCCGATTTCGATCCGGGACCTCGTCGTGGGCAAGTGGCTCGCGGCGTGGGCCTTTGCGTGCGTTGCGCTTGCGCTCACGGTGCCAATCTGGATGACCGTCGAGTTCCTCGGTGAACCCGATCGCGGTGCGATTGTGTCGGGTTACTTTGGCAGCGCTCTGATGGCAGGTGCATTCCTGGCCATCGGCAGTGCGCTCAGCGCCGTGACGAAGAACCAGGTCGTGGCGTTCGTGCTCTGCGCGGTGGTGTGCTTCCTCTTGCTCATGGCGGGGTATCCAGTCGTGCTCGACTTCCTGGGCGGTTGGGCAACGCCCAGCGTGGCCGAAGCAGTTGCGAGCGTGAGCCTGCTCACACACTTCGAACCGATGGAGCGCGGGGTCATCGACCTGCGCGATGTGCTCTTCTTCGCGGCCGTGGTGGCCGCCTTCCTGTGGCTGAACATCGTGCTCATCGAGTGGAAGAAGGCGGACTGATCCATGACCAACGCACGAACAATCGGCATCGTCGCCGCCTTTGCAGGAGTCACCGTGGCGCTGTGCGCCTTCGCGGTCGCGAGCACCTACGCGGTCCGCGGACTCCGGCTGGACCTGACCGAGGATCGCCTGTACTCGCTCTCCCCTGCCGTCGCGCCGCTGGTGCAGCGGTTGGATGAGCCGGTCAAGCTCGACTTCTACTACTCGGCTGAAGTGGCGCAGGGCATGCCGCAGATCCAGTCCTACGCCAATCGCGTGCGAGAGTTCCTTCAGGAAATCGCGCAGGCAAGCAAGGGGCGCATCACGCTGCGCGTCATCGATCCGGCTCCCTTCAGCGATGCGCAGGACGAAGCGCGTGCCGCTGGCATTGCACCGCTCCGGCTCGACGGATCGGGCAAGGAGTTGATGCTCGGCCTCGTCGCGAAGAATTCAGTCGACCAAACGGAAGCGATGCCGTTCTTGGATCCCAACAAGGAACCGTTCCTTGAGTACGACGTCATGCGGTTGGTGCAGTCGATCGGCAAGGTGAAGAAGCCCACGATTGGATTGCTGTCCTCGCTGCCGCTTGCCGGCGGCGGTCCGAATCCCGCCGACCCGCGACAGCCTTCCGAACCGTGGCAGATCCATCTGCAACTGAAGCAGCTCTATCAGGTCAAGGAGATCGCCACGACCGACGCCGCGCTCCCAGAGGGACTCGACGCGCTCGTCATCGTGCATCCGCGCGGACTTTCGACGGAGTTGCTGCGTTCGATCGATTCCTACGCGCTGAACGGCGGGCGCATTCTGGCGTTCCTCGATCCCCACTGCGAGGCGCAAGAATCGCAAGACCGTTTCAGCGGTGGCTCGGGCGACAAGTCGAGCGACTTGGGACCACTCACGCGCGCTTGGGGGATCGAATGGACGCGAGACAAGGTCGTTGCTGACTCAACCTATGCACAACGCGTGCGCGTGCGCAGTCAGGGTCCGATTCGAGAAGTGGACTACCTCATCTGGCTCGCCCTTCGCGACGATGCACTAGCCAAGGATGATCCGAGCACCGGCCGCTTGGCGCAGATCAACACCCAGACCATGGGTGCGATCGACATCCGCGAATCGAACAAGGCCACGGTGAAGCCACTCATGGAGTCGAGCGCTGAGTCGATGCGTCTGGACGGCGTGCGGATCCAGTACTTCCCCGATCCCGAAGGCTTGATGCGCGACTTCAAGCCCGAGGGAAAGCGCAATGTGCTCGCCGTGCGCGTGCAGGGCCAGATCGAGGCGGCGTACGACGAAGCTGGCAACCCAACAATCGCGCCGCCTGAGTCGAGCAAGCCCGTGATGCTTGCGCCCGATGGGAGCGAGATTCCGTCCGCGCCTGCCGCTCCCGGCAAGGGACCGTTCCAGGATCCTGCGCCCTCGGCGTCGCCGGCGCCCGCCAAGGCTCCGCGCACCGGAATCGGCAACATCGTCATCGTCGCCGACGCGGACATCTTGGCGGACCAGAACTGGATCGAGCAGCAGCGCATGGGCAATCTGGTGCTCGGCTCGCGCGTGATGGCCGACAACGGTGCCTTCGTGCTCAATGTGCTCGAGATGTTCACGGGCGACGATGCGCTGCTCAACCTACGCGCGCGCGGCAAGTATCAGCGCCCCTTCGACCGCGTCGAAGAGATCCGCAAGGCGGCCGAGAAGCAGTACTTGGATCGCGAGCGCGAACTGCAGAACCAGATCCGGCAGTCCGAGGCTCGACTCACCGAGCTGCAGGCACAGAAGACCCCGGAGAACCAACTGATTCTCTCGCCCGAACAAGAAGCGGAAGTCGTCAAGCTCGAGGAGCAATCGCTCGCCGCGCGCAAGGAACTTCGCTCGGTGCAATTCAATCTGCGCCGCGAAGTTGAAGGATTGGGCACGCGCCTGATGCTCATCAATGTGGTGGCGTGGCCGCTCGTCGTCGCGGGACTTGCCGCCATCATGCTCGTTCGACGATCGCACCTGCACCGCAGCACCAAGAAGGCCTGACCCATGAAGCAACCGATCATCGCCATCAGCATGGTTGCGGCGGCACTCGTCGCCGTGGCGATCCTTGTGAAGCCGACCGTCGAGAGCGGTGAGACCGCTGCCGCCACGCGCGAACCACTCGTGCCGTTGCTCGCCCCCCGTGCCCGGGACATCACGGCGATCGAACTGACGCAAGGCTCCAAGACGCTGCGCTTGCGCAAGGACGGCGATGTCTGGACCCTGCCGGATGCGGGCAGCTTTCGTGCTCAGACCGCGCGCGTGAACGAGTTGCTGAGTGCGCTCGCGGGGCTCGAGACGATTGAAGCGATGACCAGCGCGAAGGAGCGACTGGGCGAACTGAATCTGGCGTGGCCTGATGACCAAGGCGTGGCCAAACTCGCGCGTGTTCTCGCGGGCGACGCGCCGATCGCCGAGGTCGTGATCGGCAAGGAGCGATTCAGTCCAGATGCTCAGTTCGCAAGACTCCTCGGCGAGTCCCAAGCATGGAAGTGCTCCGGCACCTTTCGCAGCGGCGTCGATCAGGTCCAGTACATCGATCGACAGTTGATGGAACTGGCCGGCGGTGACATCGAGCGGTTCACGGCCGGCGGCGTGGAGTTCACGCGCGGCGACAACGGCGCGTGGACCGCTGCGCAGGTCGAACCGGTGGCGATGCTCCCCGAAACGCAGCGCGAGAGTGCGCAACGCACGATTCCTGAAGTGCTCTCGCGCTTGGAGATCGAGGATGTCCGCGCTGCGAAGGAGCATCCCGAGCACCGAACGGTGCGCGTGATCTCGCGCTCGCGTGCGATTGAGCTGGACATCGCGAAGGATGGCGACGATCTGTGGGTGAAGGTCGATGTCGAACGCCTGGCCGACCAAGCGGAGCCGACGGATGCGGCCGAGCAGGCGCGCGTGAAGGCACTCGACGAGGCGGGCGCCCGCTGCGCCGGCTTCGAGTTCAGGTTGCCCTCATGGCGCGTGACGAGTCTGTCGGCGATCCTGTTCCCAGCGCCGCCCGCGCCAGCGAACGCGGATCAGCCAGCGCCCGGCACGCAGCCGACCGTGATCTCGCCTGCCGGCGCTCCGTGAGGCGACGGACCCAACTGACTGCCGCAAGCGACGGACCCAAACGACTGCCGCAAGCGACGGACCGCTGCGACTGGCCCATGCAAAGGGACCGCTGCGACGACCTCGCGTCGAGGTCCCTCGCATCGAGATTGCTCAACTCGAGATCGCTCAGCGACTGAAGATGCCGACGAGCTCGGCCTTGCCCAGAACATGACCCTTCATCGCTGAGCGGAGCTCACGCGCGGTAAAGACCTTGTCCGCCGGAAACTCGGTCTCGAGCGCCACAACCGTGAAGGTGTAGTGATGGTCGCCCGATCCCTTCCCCGGCGCAGGGCCGAGATAGCCCTCGCCCTTGGATTTGCCCCAACCCGTGAATCCTTGGCGCATGCCCTTGGGCTCATCGAGCGTTGCCGCGCGCTTGAGTCCTCGCGGCAGTCCCTTGCAGTCCGCCGGAATGTTCCAGGCGATCCAGTGAATGAACTGTCCCGCATCGGGATCGTGACAGATCAGAGCGAATGACTTCGTGCCAGCGGGCGCGTTGGTCCACGCGACTTCTGGCGAGACATTCTCGCCATCGGTCGAGTACTCGACCGGCAATCGCTCGTTGTTCTTGAACGCAGGGCTCGTCATCGTGAACTCGGCCTTCGCGGCCGCGTCGCCAGTCGGCTTGGCCGCATCGCCAGTCGGCTTGGTGGCATCGCCAGTCGGCTTGGTGGCATCGCCAGTCGGCTTCGCCGCATCGTCGGCGTTGGCGGGCGCAGACTGGGGCGATGCCGGTGCGGTGTCCGGCGGCGACTGCAGTGCCAACGCAGTGATCACGGGCAGCGCGAAGAAAGCGAGAACGGTCGCGGTGAGCTTGCTCATCGGCTTGAGCGTACCGCGCACGCATGGTCGGCCCGTACCATCGGCGCGTGGATCCAGTTTCCAATGCTGACCAGCGGTCAACGCAGCGCCTGCATGTCGGCGTCACGGCGGCGATGGTCATGCGCTTGGCTGGCGAGGAGGCCGCGCACACCGATGCGGGGCGGACCTTCGTGAGCCAGCTCGACACTGGGGCTGGCCGCGTCATGGCCGAGCATGTTGCCGAGCACTGGCCGCATGCGCGCATGCATTTCATTCTGCGAAAGTGGCAGTTCTGGACTTGGATGAACGCAATCGCCGTCAACACGCCCGCCGTGGGTCGGCAGGTCGTGGTGCTTGGGGCGGGGTGGAGCGCGATGGGGGTTGACTGGGCCCATCACTGCGTCGAAGCCCGCGTTTGGGAAGTCGATCTGCACCACCTGGCCGAGAAGGAACGGCTGGTGCGCAGGCTTTTTCCTGTCGCGGCCGATCGCATGCGCATGATCGAAGCCGACCTGTCGAACTTGAGCACGCTGCTTTCGGGACTTCGTGCCAAAGGCTGGCACGCAGATCGTCCCACGCTCTGGGTTGCCGAGGGGCTCGCGTACTACCTCGCACCCGATCGCTTCGCCGCACTGATGCGAGCCGCACTCACCTTCCATCCATCCAACCGCGCCGTGATTGAGTTCGGGCTTGCGTACCACCTGATGCGCGAGAGCATCCGCGCGCGCACCGCCGCCTATCACGGATACCTTGCGACGCAGACCGGACTCACGAACCTGCATTCGTTCGATCCGAGCGTGTTCTGCCTGCAAAGCGGCGCGCTCCCACTGTCGTGGGCAGATCCGAGTTCCATGGAGCTGGCGCGCAACGGCCGCGCGCTCATGTTCACGAGCCCTGATGACAGCGGCATGCGCATGGCCGTGCTGGGACCCGCATGACCACCACTCCGATCGCATCGATCGACCTGCCCGTCCGCGTGCGCTATGTGGAATGCGATCCGATGGGCGTCGTGCACCACACCGTGTACCCAGTCTGGTTCGAGATGGCTCGCACGGAATTGCTGCGTTCCAAAGGCGGCAGTTACCGAGCCATGGAAGAAGCCGGCATGATGCTCGCGGTCGTGCGCCTTGAGGCCCGCTACAGAGCGCCCGCGCGCTACGACGACCTGCTCACAGTGCACTGCGAACTGCTCGCAAGCGGGCCGGTGAAGATCGAGCATCGCTACCGCGTCACGCGCGATGGAACGCTCTTGGTCGAGGGCGCGACGACGCTCGCCTGCATCAACCGCGACGGCAAACTGCAGTCCGTACCAGCGGACTTGGCGTGGAATGCTCGGTGATGCGGCGCCGCCCGCGCATCACCGTCACGACCGCGCGCCTACCATCCCCGATCCGAACAGGGACATCACCATGAGCCAGACCACCACGACCGCCACACGCACCGAGACCGATGCCTTCGGACCGATCCAGGTCGCATGCGATCGGTACTGGGGTGCGCAGACCGAGCGCAGCCATCACCACTTCCCCTTCGGCGACACGATGCCGCGGCAGATCATCACTGCCATGGCCATGCTCAAGCGGGCGTGCGCGATCGCCAACCACGGCGCCGGTGGTCTGTCCACGGAGAAAAAGGATCTGATCGTGCGCGCGGCCGATGAGGTCATCGCTGGCAAACTTCACGATCACTTCCCACTGAAGGTCTGGCAGACCGGCTCGGGCACGCAGACCAACATGAATGTGAACGAGGTCATTTCGAATCGGGCGATCGAGATGGCTGGCGGCACGATGGGCAGCAAGAAGCCCATTCATCCCAATGACGATGTGAACATGGGGCAGTCGTCCAACGACACCTTTCCGACTGCGCTGCATGTCGCCTGCGCACTCGAGGTCGAGCGCCGCGTGATCCCCGCGGTCACCTCGTTGCGCAACGCCTTCGCAGCCAAGGCGAAGGCCTTTGACGGCATCGTGAAGATCGGCCGAACACACCTGCAAGATGCCGTGCCGCTGACCGTGGGCCAAGAGATGAGCGGCTGGGTCGCCCAACTCGACATCGCCCTCGAGGCGATCCGCGCGACGCTGCCCCTGATGCATCGACTCGCGATCGGCGGCACGGCCGTCGGCACCGGCCTGAACGCGCCCAAGGGCTTCAGCGA
>VGXL01000024.1 GCA_016873315.1 Phycisphaerae bacterium
CGTTGACGATTGCATCTCCGAGATCGCTCTCGGGGGATGTCTAAGAACATTCCCTTAGAAAGGAGGTGATCCAGCCGCAGGTTCCCCTACGGCTACCTTGTTACGACTTAGTCCCAGTCACTAGCCTCGCCGTAGGGACCCCTGAAACGGGGCCACTTCGGGCGCTGCCAGCTCCCATGACTTGACGGGCGGTGTGTACAAAGCTCAGGAACTTATTCACCGCGGCGTGCTGATCCGCGATTACTAGCGATTCCAACTTCATGGAGGCGGGTTGCAGCCTCCAATCCGAACTGGGGTGCCTTTTAAGCGATTTGCTCCGCCTTGCGGCCTCGCATCGTTCTGTCGGCACCATTGTATCACGTGTGCAGCCCTAGGCGTAAAGGCCATGAGGACTTGACGTCATCCCCACCTTCCTCCGGTTTGACACCGGCAGTCTCGCTAGAGTCCTCGGCATTACCCGTTAGCAACTAGAGACAGGGGTTGCGCTCGTTGAGGGACTTAACCCGACACTTCACAGCACGAGCTGACGACAGCCATGCAGCACCTGTGCACGTTCCGCCCTTGCGGGTGTGGCTCCACTTTCATGGAGTTGATCCGTGCATGTCAAGCCTAGGATAAGGTTCTTCGCGTTGCTTCGAATTAAGCCACATGATCCACCGCTTGTGTGAGCTCCCGTCAATTCCTTTGAGTTTTAATCTTGCGACCGTACTCCCCAGGCGGCGCACTTAACACTTTTGCTACGGCCGAGGGCGCGTCAAGCATCCTCAACCTAGTGCGCATCGTTTACGGCGTGGACTACCGGGGTATCTAATCCCGTTTGATCCCCACGCTTTCGAGCCTCAGCGTCAGTTCGAGCCCAGTAGCCTGTCTTCACCTTCGGCATTCCGATAGATCTCTACGCATTTCACCGCTCCACCTATCGTTCTGGCTACCTCTACTCGCCTCAAGATCGGGGGTTCACGCTGCAATTCCACGGTTGAGCCGTGGGCTTTCACAACATGCCTACCGATCCGCCTACGCTCGCTTTAAGCCCAGTGATTCCGATTAACGCTTGAGCCCTCTGTATTACCGCGGCTGCTGGCACAGAGTTAGCCGGCTCTTCCTCTGGAACTGGTCATTGCGTTCCTGGTTCCTGACAGCAGTTTACACCCCGAGGGGCTTCATCCTGCACGCGGCATTACCCCGTCACGCTTTCGCGCATTGCGGAAGATTCGTTACTGCAGCCTCCCGTAGGAGTCCGAACAGTGTCTCAGTTTCGATGTGGCAGGCCGTGCTCTCACACCTGCTACCCGTCTTAGGCTTGGTGAGCCGTTACCCCACCAACTACCTGATAGGACATTCCCCGCTCATGAGGCGATGAATCTTTGATCTTGCGACCACATCGGGTATTACCCAGAGTTTCCCCTGGCTATCCCCGACCTCACGGTACGTAGGAATGTATTCCTCACCCTTTCGCCGCTCAGTCAGCATTGCTGCTGCTTCGCTCGACTTGCATGTTTTAGCTATGCCGCCAGCGTTCAATCTGAGCCAGGATCAAACTCTTCAATTGGACGAATAAACAGGGAAAACCCTGTGATCTTCGATGAAGGTTGCCTGGCGACCGGTGCCGAAAGCACCGGCCGGTCGTTCACCATTCTGTTGGTGCCATCGGATGGCAATCCGATGGAAGTTTCCGACATCCGTCGCCATGGGCTTTCGCCCCGCGAAGGAGTCCTCAGAATCGACTATCTATCACATTCTGGCATCACAGAGGATGTCGGCACTCACTGCTGTGGCAGTGAGCGATTTTTGCCTGCACCCAACGCTGTGAACGTTGCGTGGCAAGCCCGCATCCTCGCGGTTCCAACTGCTCGATTGTCAAGGAAACTCGCTGCTGCGTAGCGCACCAGCGTGCCCGCTGCGAGATGCGGCGGGAGGGAGAGTGTACGCAAATCAGTCTGCCTGTCAAGGGGTTGCGAGGCTGTCCACAATTCGCATGAGGCTCAATAAGCAGGCGGTTTCACCCATCTGACACTTGGTTTTATCGGTGCGATCTCGCCAGCACCCCCATCGCGACCCACGATGCCCCCGCCCTCCGCAGCGCGCGGGCGCAGTCCGCCCCAGTCGAGCCCGTCGTGCAGACATCGTCCACGAGCACAACGCACTCTGGAACATGACTGACTTTTGAGTGGATTGCGAATCTCCCTTGGATTGCCCGACGATTTCGCGCTCCGCGCGATGCTTGTCGCGTGTGGTCCTGTCGCGCGAGCAACGATTTCCATGGCCAGCCGCTCGTCGCGGAAGCCGCGCGGGCCAGCGCCGCCGCGTGATCGATGCCGCGCACCAGCGTGCGCCACCGATCCCCTGGAACCGGCACGAGGACCAGCTCGGACGGGGTGGCCGCTCCCGTCGCGCGATCAGGTTTTCGTCGCGACGACTCAAGGAGCCGTTCGCCAAGGGCGCTCCCCCACCACCAAGCCCCGTCGGCCCAGCAGGTCCCCTTGATCAGTCGAACGGCCTGCCCCGCGGGACCGGCGTAGTCGCCCAGCGCGATCAGTGCATCGATGCCATCGGGAAGTTCACACCGCTCCGGCGCGCAACCCTGTGGCTGGGCGACCCAATCGACGAGGCCGTGCGGCGAGTCCGAACCGACTCCAAACATCGACGCCCCGCACACACCGCAAGGCGCGCCAGCCGATTCGAGCTCGATCGGCAAGGGAAGTGCGGCCAATCCGAGAACTTCAGGGTCGATCCACGCGCGCAGCGCATCCGTCCATGAGAAGCGGGGCATGGCGAGGAGCAAACACGCTCCAGACCATGCCCCGCGTGGGCACGAAGGAAGTTCGGCGCGAATCAGGCCCGCGCCATCGCGCGCAGGACGGTCTGAAGGATCCCGCCGTTTCGGTAGTAGTCGATCTCGACCGGCGTATCGATGCGGCAGAGCACTTCGAAGGCGGTGACACCCTTGGCGCCCTTGGCCACGACCTTGAGCTTCTGGCGCGCCTTGAGCGTGCTCGGCACATCGATGTCGAAGGTCTCCGTGCCGTCGAGCCCCAAGCTGGCTGCCGACTGGCCCTCGAGGAAGCAGAGCGGGAGCACACCCATGCCCACCAAGTTCGATCGATGGATGCGTTCGAAGCTCTCAGCAATCACGGCCTTCACGCCCAACAGTGCAGTGCCCTTGGCGGCCCAGTCTCGGCTGGAGCCCATGCCGTAATCCTTGCCAGCGAGCACGAGAAGAGGAATGCCTTGTGCCTTCGAGCGCTCGGCGGCGTCGAAGATCGACTTCACTTGACCGTCGGTGAAGTCCATCGTGACTCCGCCGGTCGTGCCGGGAGCGAGTTGGTTCTGGATGCGCGTGTTGGCGAAGGTGCCGCGCGTCATCACGCGGTCGTTGCCGCGGCGGCTGCCGTACGAATTGAACATCGAGACCGGCACGCCATGCTGCTGCAGATAGGTGCCCGCGGGACCGTCCTTCTTGATGCTGCCGGCTGGCGAAATGTGGTCGGTCGTGATGCTGTCGCCGAGCTTGGCCAACACGCGGGCGCCGGTGATGGAACCAATCGGTCCGGGTTCATCGAGCGTCATCGTGGTGAAGAACGGCGGCTCTTGGATGTAGGTGCTCTTTGCATCCCACGAATACATGTCGCCGCCACCCGTGCGGATCGCCTGCCATTCTGGGCTGCCGCGGAACACATCCGAATACTGCGTGCGGAACTGCTCGTTCGTGACGCTGGACTTGACCGCCGCATCGACCTCGGCCTGGCTCGGCCAAATGTCGCGCAGATACACAGGCGATCCGTTCTTCCCAACCCCGATCGGGTCGTTCTGCAGGTCGATGTCGACCGTGCCGGCGATCGCGTAGGCGACCACGAGCGGCGGGCTCGCGAGGTAGTTCGCCTTCACATCCTGGTGCACGCGGGCCTCGAAGTTTCGATTGCCGCTGAGCACACTGGCCACGACCAAATCGCTGCCCTTGATGGCCGAATCGATCGCCTCGGGCAGCGGACCGCTGTTGCCGATGCATGTCGTGCAGCCATACCCCACGGTCTGGAAGCCCAGCTCATCGAGCGCACCCTGCAAGCCCGCCTTGTTCAAGTACTCGGTGACGACCTTGGACCCGGGGGCAAGGCTGCTCTTGACCCAAGGCTTGCGCTCAAGACCGAGTTGCCGCGCCTTCTTCGCCAGGAGCCCCGCGCCGATCATGACGCTCGGGTTACTGGTGTTCGTGCAACTGGTGATGGCGGCGATGACGACGGCGCCGTGCTTCAGGATGAACTCCTCGCCATCCATCATCACGGCCGCGCCATCCTCGGCGAGTGCCGTGGCGATGGCCGGCGAGGCGGCCTTGGAGCCTGCCTTGAGCTTGGGCAGTGCGCCATGCCAGGTCTTCCTCATGGCGGGCAGGTCCACACGGTCTTGTGGACGGCTCGGCCCGGCCATGCTCGGCACGACTGTCGATTGATCGATCTCGACGACCACGCTGTACGAGATCGGCAGGCTGTCGTCGCGCCAGAGACCTTGTGCCTTGGCGTAGGCCTCGACCGTGCGAACGAGTTCGTCGGGTCGGCCCGACAGGCGCATGTAGTCAAGCGTGTGTTCGTCGAAGGGGAAGTACCCGCATGTTGCGCCGTACTCCGGCGCCATGTTCGCGATCGTGGCTCGGTTCGCCAGCGGCATGTCCGCCAGGCCCGGCCCGAAGAACTCGACGAACTTGCCCACCACACCCTGCTTGCGCAGCACTTCCGTCACGCGCAGCACGAGATCGGTTGCCGTGGTGCCTTCGGGAAGCTTGCCCGTCAGCCGAACACCGACGACCTCGGGAATGAGCATGTAGATCGGCTGGCCAAGCATGACGGCCTCGGCTTCGATGCCGCCAACGCCCCAACCGAGCACACCTAGACCGTTGATCATCGTGGTGTGGCTGTCGGTCCCGACGATGCTGTCGGGGTACAGGACCCCGTCCTTCTCCCAGACGCCCTTGGCCAAGTACTCCAAGTTCACCTGATGGACGATGCCCGTGGCCGGCGGCACGACGCGGAAACTGCTGAACGCGCCCTGCCCCCACTTCAGGAATTCGTAGCGTTCCGCGTTGCGCTCGAACTCCTTCTCGTTGTTAATCGACAGCGCCACGCCGCTGGCGTAGGCATCGACTTGCACGCTGTGGTCGATGACCAAATCACACGGCACGAGCGGATTGACCTTGCGCGGATCTCCGCCCATGCGCTGCATGGCAGCGCGCATCGCGGCGAGGTCGACCACACATGGCACGCCCGTGAAGTCCTGCAGCACCACGCGACCTGGCATGAAGGGGATCTCTTCCTCGCCGGGGTTGCGCGGGTCGTAGTTCGCGATCGCGCGCACATGGTCTTCGGTGTAGACCCGACCATCGAGGTTGCGCAGCACGCTCTCGAGCAGCACCTTGATCGAGTACGGCAGGCGATCGATGTTGCCGACGCCCTTCAGTGCCGCGAGGCTGTGATACGACTTGGGTCCGGTCGGGGTCTGAAGGGTCGCCTTGGCGTTGAAGCGCTCGTGCATGGGTTGTTCCTCGGGGAGAAGGACGATTCTAGTGCACTGACGACGCGTACGCGAATTGCGCGACGGCGAAAAACGCTGTGATTTCCATTCGAACCTGATCAGTCCGCGCCGGCGAGCCGCTGCCCGATCGCAAGGATCACGCCGTACCCGCAAGGCGCCGCACGATCATCATGAAGCGCTGGCGCAGCGACGCGCGGATCGCGACGACGATCGCGAGATACGCCACGGATCCCGCGATGGCTCCGGCGACGAGTGCTGCACGCGTCGCCGAGAGCTCCGAGACCGACTCGACTGAGAGCGCCGAAAAGAGTTCACTCGGCGCAAGCCCCAACTGGAGGACGGCCAGCGGATTGAATCCCGCAAGGAACGGACCAACGACCGGGACGCGACCGCCCAGACCAAGTCCGCACAATCCGCTGACGAGGGCAACGGCTGCGGCGACGCCGGTCGCTGCGAACACGCTTCCAATCGTGCCCTTGCTTTGGACTGACCATTGGAGCCCCACCATGACGCAGAAGGCTGTGAACGCCACGAGGATGATCGGGAACGCCAGGGCCAACTCCGGCAGAATCATCGGAGCGCGCACGGTTCCGCCGGGCAACGTCACGAGCAAGCCGCGGGCCAACGAGTACCCCACCGCGACCAACACGCCCACGATCGGGGCCGCCAGCATCGGCCAGAGGTAGGTGACGATCCCACGAAGTTTGCCCGACAGGTACGCACCGGGATCGATGGGCGTGGTCAACAGGATGTCGAGCGAACCGTCTTCGCGCTCCTTGGTCACGGCCGTGGCGCTGACATTCAAGGCAGCGAGCGCCACGATCACGCTTTCGGCCGCGACCACGATCAAGACAGCCACTGGAAACCCTGCGTCGTTGAGCGTTCCGCGCGCATGCAGGATGGCAGGAACCGCCGACACCGCCACGCCCACAGCCAAGAATCCCCAGCGCATGACGAGCGATCCCAGCCCAAGGTTGCGCAGATGCAGTTCGCGCCAAGCGATCCCGTTGTGCCAGACCTCGCTCGGTGCGCGGCTTGTTCCTTGCCGCACTCGACCGAGTGAGCCGCGCTCGTCGGCGCCGATCAGGCGGACGCGCAACACGCTCCACACCATCATGGCCAGCGACGCGCCAAGGAACAGAACCGCCTGCGCGGCGACTGGCTGGGTCATCCAGAATCCGCCCTCGGCTGGCACGACATAGCGATTGGACCGGAGCAGCACTTCGAGCGTGAGGAACGGATTCAGCGGCGTGATGACGGTGGTCGAGGTCACATCGATCGCCGTCCCGACCGGCTGCCGCAGACCGGCATCGATCCCGTAGGTCACGAAGAGGTACGCGATCACCGAGACATAGAACGCAAACACCGCGCGCTGACCGCCTACGCGCGTGACGCAGAGCATGATGGCGACGCTTCCCACCAGAATCGCTGTGGACGCGGCGATCGCGTACGACCCCATGATCGACCCGCCGTTCACACCACCAAAGAGTTGCGTCACGGCGAAGAGCGGAAATGTGCTCAGCAGCAAGGCAACCACGAAGAACAGGCGGCCGAGCAGGTTTCCCAAGACGATCTGCGCGCTCGACAGGGGCGTCGTGAGCATGATGTCCCATGTTCGCGGGCTCGACTCATGCGCGATGGCACCGGCCATGAACACCGGCGTGAGCAGACAGATCGCCAGCACCTGACCGTAGCTCACGAGGGTGAACGCTTGGGCGCCACGGGCCGCCAGCCCGCGCATGCCCTCCGACCCCGAGAAGAGCAGAGCAAGCGTGAGGATCGTGGCCATCAGGCCCAGGTAACCCGCGCGCAGATGCATGTGTCGCGTGCGGCGGCTCGCACCTGTCACCACGCGCACCGCGATCGGATTGGTAGGCGCGAGCGCCAAGAGTCGCTGGACCAGGCCGAGCATGGACGGATCGTACGGTGCCAGCACGCTCAGTCGCGCGGGTCGATTACCCTTCGGTCATGCTCGAGCCAGTCGATCCAGGGATGTCCACTTCGACGGTCGTTGCTCTTGTCGCGGCCTGTGGCGTAGGTGGAATGCTCGCGGGTGCCGTCGCCGCACGATTCATCGGGTCTCGCTCGCTGCGCATGGCGCGCGACCACGCTGCAGTGATCATCGAAAGCGCGCGGACCGAGGCCAGCGCATCCACCAAGGGACTCGAACTCGAGGCGGAGCGCCGGATCGCCGAGCGGCGCGCGCAAATCGACCGCGAGATCGACGCAGCGCTCACCCAACTACGCCAAGGTCAGGATGGACTCCGCACGACGCAGCAGCAGGTCGATGCGCGTTTGGCGGCGCTGGGCGAGCGCGAACGCCGGCTCGATGAACGCGACCAGCGCGTGAACGACCGCGAACGCGAGGCGACGACCACGCTGGAGCGTGCCAAAGCAGCTCTGGCCGAGCGTGAGGCCGCGATGGCGGAGCTTCGGAAACAACTCGAAATGATCGCCGGCATGACGCGAGAGCAAGCAGTGCAACGCGTGCTCGATGATGCCCGACGCGACTGCGAACACGAGGCCGCGCAGGTCCGTCACCACCTGCTGTCCGAGGCCGAACGCTCAGCCCGCGACCAAGGGCGCGAAATCACGCTGATGGCGATCCAGCGCTATGCGGGCGAGACCGTGGGTGAGTCGACCGTGCGCACGGTGAAGGTGCCCAACGAGGAAATCAAGGGGCGCTTGATCGGTCGCGAGGGGCGCAACATCCGCGCGCTTGAGAAGGCCACGGGCGCCGACCTGCTCATCGACGACACGCCCGGCGTGATCGCGGTGAGTTGCTTTGATCGCGTTCGGCAGGCGATCGCGGTCGAAGCGTTGCAGAGACTGGTCGCTGACGGACGCGTCCACCCCGCTCGCATCGAGGATGTGGTCGGCCAGGTCCGGCGTGACATGGAACAGCGCATCTCCAAGGCTGGCGAGGAGGCCGCGCTCGAGGCGGATGTGCGCAACCTTCACCCGCGCGTGATCGAAGCGCTTGGGCGCCTGTCGTTCCGAACGAGCTACGCGCAGAATGTGCTGCGTCACTCGATCGAGGTCGCGTTCCTGTCTCAGATGATCGCCGACCAACTTGGTCTCGACGGCCGACTCGCTCGGCGATGCGGCCTGTTGCATGATTTGGGTAAGGCCATGGACCACGACATGGAGGGTGGCCATCCCGCGATCGGGCGCGAATTCCTCGTCCGGCACGGCGAGCGCAACGAAGCTGTGCTCAACGCCGTCGCGGGCCATCATGGCGACATTCCGCCGACCACGCCGTACACGCCGATCGTGATGGCCGCGGATGCGCTCTCGGGCGCACGACCCGGCGCGCGACGCGAGAGCATGGAGCAGTATGTGAAGCGGCTTCAGCAACTCGAGGCGATCGCGCGCGAACATGCGGGCGTGACCGAAGCGTTTGCCGTGCAGGCTGGACGCGAAGTGCGAGTCATCGTGGATGCAGGCTCGGTCGACGATGCGCAAACGCGCGCCATCGCCGATGCCATCGCGGCGCGTGTGGAACGAGAGCTGACCTTCCCCGGCGAGATCAAGGTCGCGGTGCTGCGCGAGGTGCGGGCCGAGGCATCGGCGCGCTGATCGTGCAGACCCTCAGCGACATCAAAGCGCTCCTGGCCACACGGGGGCTCGAACCGAAGCATCGGCTTGGTCAGAATTTCCTGCACGACCAGAACAAACTGCGTGCGCTCATCGCTCACAGTGGCGTGGCGGCGGGTGACCTGGTGCTTGAAGTCGGCCCCGGCACGGGCACACTGACCGAGGCGCTGCTCGATGTGGGGTGCGATGTCGTGGCCTGCGAGCTCGACGACGACATGGCGGACATCATCCGCGAACGGTTAGGTGATCGCGTCAAGCTGATTCATGGCGACTGCCTTGATGGCAAGCACGCGGTCTCTCCCGCCATCCTCAGTGCGATCGGCGGTCGACCGTTCCGATTGGTTGCCAACCTGCCGTATGGGGCTGCGACCCCTTTGGTCCTCAATCTGGCGGCGCATCACGCGAACTGCCTCGGGCAATTCGTGACCGTTCAGCGCGAGGTCGCGCAGCGACTTGCGGCCGTTCCAGGAAGCGATGCGTATGGAGCCGCAACCGTGCTTCTGTCGCTGACGAGCACAGTCCAAGTCCTTGAGACCCTTCCGGGCTCCTGCTTCTGGCCTGCACCGCGCGTGACCAGTGCGATGATGTCCGTCGTTCCCAATCCCACAAGACCAGCGATCGATCCTGACCGGGTCAGCACTTTCGTGCACCGGATCTTCGCGTCACGCCGCAAACAGTTGGGTGCGCTTCTCGGGCGCAGCACCCCCTTCCCGGTTGGGATCCTTCCATCGATGCGCGCTGAAACTTTATCCCCCATGCAGATTCTGGCGCTGATGCATGCCGTGGGATGAGGGTTCAAGCAAAGCGCGCCAAAAGTCGATATGGTGCCACGCTCTCGATGCACCGTGCATCGATTCACCACGCTTCATTTCAAGGCAGGTTCCATGGCTCGGTCTTCGACCACTCTCCGGGGGAACAAGGCTGGTCGTCAGTCCTCCACCCAGGCAATCGACCTTTCGGTCAATGCCGTGTGGCATTGCGTTCGTTCCCCGTTCCGACTCCGCATCCTTGAGACCATTCGTGGCTCGGGAGGGTGCACGGTCCTTGAGATCGCGCGCGCGCTCGATGTCAGCCCGCCGAGTCTCTACTACCACATCGGGCTGCTGCTGAAGTCAGGCCTGATTGGCCAGTTGGTGCCGCAGCCCGCGGCAGGTCGCGTTGGTCGGCTCGGACCGGTCGCGGCGATCTTCTTCGCGAACATCAGTGCGATCAAGTTCGTGAAGCCCAAGTCCGCGCGCGACCAACAGCGCATGGCCAAGCTTGTGGCCGGACTCATCACGGAGCACGCCGCCGATCTGGCCGTGGCCGCGAAGTTCGACCTGCCGGCCATCGGTAACGCCTGGGAATCGCTTGAGACCGACGAGGTCAAGGCGATCCAGAAGGCGTTCGCCACGGTGGAGGGCGTGTTGGCCAAGGCACGCGCCCGCCGCGAGAAATCCCACGGCAAGGTCGTGCTCGCCTCGCACCATGTGAGCTTCAGCGTTGCAGCCACGGCTCCGGCCACGCTGCCCGCGCCCAAGCTCGGCTGAACTGGCGCGCCGAGCCGCGGCGCACACCATCATCACCCTCGAACAACGGGCGCTTCGGCGCCCGTTGTCGTTTCACCACTGGTAAGTGACGGTGTAGGTGACTTCGCGCGTTTCGCCAGCTGGGATCGGCACGGACCACTCCACCGTCTGCGCGCTCGTCTTCGTGGACGGCTGCGATTCCTTGGTCATCGACCACTGCGCCCAGCGGTAGAGGCGCTCGCGCACCGTCACGGTGGCGGCCTCGTCCAGCTTGCGATTGCGCAGTTCGATCCGAACGGATTCGGTCATGGTTCGGCGGGCGTGGTCGATCGTGAAGTCCGTTCGGGTCCGGCTGCCCACAACATCGAAGCTCTCGCCGATCCGAATCGTCACGCGTTCGTCGCGCGGCGTGTGGCCGATGACATCCTCGCCGATGAACTCAAGCGATCCATCAGCGCCATCAATCATCGACGCACGGATCTTGCCCGCCGGAAGCGGAATGCCCAGCCCCGAAGCCTTGTCGTTCTTGAGTCGCACGAGCACGGCGACCTTGGGGCTCTGCACGCCGGGATCTCCGGCGTCGGAGTACGGCTCGCTCGTCGACCAGCCCGACCAAGCTGCGGTGCCATCGAAGACCAGGACACGCTCGACTGGCACAGCGGTGACCGTGGGAAAGAGCGTGATCTGCTGGACGCCGTTCTGCGCCAGATCGACCGGTCGCGGCAAGGTGTACAGGTGGTACTCGGCGAATGACTTTTCCTCAAAGCCGTCGCCGGCAGCACCACCCGCATCGGCCATGGCCATACGACCCAACATGCGCATGGGATGAACTGGCTGCACGCGCTGCACGCTGCCGGCCACGAGCTTGAGCGACGCATCGTCGAACGATTGACCGCTCAAGTTCAACAGCGTGACCCACGCGCCAAGGTCGGCCTTGGTGAACGACGGATCGATCACCAAGTTGTAGTCGGAGCGCCAGGTCAGACCGCCGGTTTGGTAGGCCGTTCGCACCAGGTGCTCGCCGCCCTTGGGCGCATCGAGCGTCCACGACAGCGTGGGCCGCGTCATCAGGCCCTGCGGCAGATCGCCCAGCGTGACCCGAGCTTCCGCCGACGGAATGATCTCGATTCCATCGGTCGTGTTGAGCACCAGCCGCCCTCCGCTGGCCGAAAGCAGCGTCCCGCTGTACTCGGCAAGGTCGTCCATCACCGTGATCGGGCGATCGATGTACTTCTCAAGCAGCTTGTCGGGGCTGACGAGGTCGAACTCAAATCGTTGATCAAGAACGACCGTGGCAGGATCCGTCAGATCCACGATGCTCACGCTCGTGGAATCGATGAACGCCGCCACATCGGTCATGGACAGCGTGCCGCGGCCCTGCTTGAGTTGCACGCGCCGAACATTCTTGACGACGCCGAATCCGGGCACTTGCCAAGCAAAGTCCGGCCCCCCTTCCATGCGCTGCTGCGACACATACCGCTGCGGGTCGAACCCCGACGGATCTGCGCTTGAATAGACCGTGAGCGTGACGCCTTCCTTGGGCGCCTGCTGCACCACGCTGCACGCCAAGAGCGACGAGAGGACCGACATGAAGGTGATCACCATGAACTGCTCCTTGGGCCCGCTCGGGCGCCGACTGTCGATGGCCTGCCGAGCGCAGGCGTCCACACACTAGAACCAACCGCGCTTGCCGACCAGATAGATGCGGTGGAAGTCCTCATCGGACTTGGTCAGATAGATGATCCCCTCGACGAATCCGATGATGCCCATGACGGCCGGACCGATGCCGCAGGGCAGTCCAACCATCAGCCAACCGGCGCCGACGAAGCAGCAGGTGCCGAAGAGCGTGACGACCAGCATGATGAGCCCGGGCACCGTTGCCCCAATCACGAACTTGTGGATGCCAAGGCCACCGAGCAGGATCCCCAGGATGCCGGAAATGGTTCGCAGCCGGTTCGCTCGATCTCGGTCGAATCCATCGGGTGGAGGTGTCCAACCGAGCGGTGGGTGATACGGGGGCGGAACTGGGTCGGTCGCGCTCATCGTGCAACGCTTTCTCCGCGTGCGCACGCGACGGCTGCTTGGAACATGCGAAGCCCCAGCGGCGCAGTGCGACGCGTCGCGACCGGCAAGCGTGTCCACCATGGATGCTGCGTGAATCGCGTGTACCGCTCAGGGTGCGGCATCAGGCCAAAGACCAATCCGCTCGCGTCGCAGAGCCCAGCGACGGCGCCCATCGATCCGTTGAAGTTGTCGCTCGCTGCGTAGCGCATGGCGACTTGACCACGCGACTCGAGCGCGGCGAGCACGGTGGGCGTGGTCACGAATCGCCCCTCGCCGTGCGCGCACGGAAGCATGCTGTCCTCGCCTTCGCACGCCAGTCCTTGGGTCCACACGCAGACCGTCTGCGACGGGATCTCCATGCGCGTCCAGCGATCCTCGAAGCGAGCGCTTGCGTTGTTGGACAGCGCGACCGTGGCGAGCGTCGGTTCGGCCGGCCACGAGCCATCGACCGGGCCAGGCAAGAGTCCCGCCTGCACCGCGATCTGAAAACCGTTGCACGGGCAGATCATGGGCACTCGGCGTTCGATCGCCGAGCGCAGCGCTGGATAGACGCGCTCGCGGATCAGTGCCGCCATGATGCGACCGGCTGCGATGTCATCCCCGAAGCTGAATCCGCCGGGTAGACCAATCATGCCGAAGCGATCGACGATGGACGGATCGCGTGCGAGCGCTGAGAGCAGCACGGGCTCGGGCGTAACGCCCGCGGCCTCGAACGCCTGAGCGAGCTCAAGGTCGCAGTTGATGCCAGGCGCCGTGATGATGAGGGCCTTCATCGGAATCACCATCCCTTCCCGCCGCTGCGCCACGCCGCGGCCAGTTCGCTGAGTGTCCATGAGCAACCACCGGCACGCACCGCATGGTCGCTCGTCGTCGTGCCCACGCGCGCGTGCACGATGCCCGCCGCGGAAAGCGCCGCCAAGGCGGACTCGAGCCGCCCGGCTTCGACTTCAAGCAGATACCGACTGGGGGTCTCGCTCAGAGCTGCGACGAACGGATCGTGCGTACCAGGAACGCTCGACAGATCGAGCTCGGCGCCAACATCACCTGCGAACGCCATTTCAGCGGCCGCCACCAGCAAGCCACCCTCGCTGCAGCCTCGCTGCAGTCGTGCGCGCTGAGCACATGACCCGCGCTGATCAGTGACGCCACCGCGCGAGCGTTGGCCGGACCGGCGGCAAGGTCCGTCTTCGGCAGCGCATCGACGCCGGCGGTGCTGCCGAGCGCGCGCGCTTGGCTACCACCAGTGGACGAACTCGTCGTCCCGACCAACACCAATGCGTGGCCCGCGCCCTTCAGGTCCATCGTCACGCAGCGATCGCTGTCCTCGACGAGGCCGAAGCCTGAAATGAGCAGTGTTGGCGGAATCTGGATCGTGGTGCCGTCGTCGGTCGTGAACTGATTGTTGAGACTGTCCTTGCCGCTGATGAATGGCGTGCGGTACGCCTTCGCGCCGTCGTAGCACGCATGCGATGCACGCACGAGTGCGCCGAGGTTGCGCGGATCTTTGCACGACGGCCAGCAGAAGTTGTCCAAGATCGCAATGCGCGATGGATCCGTGCCAACGCACACGAGGTTGCGGACGCACTCGTCGATCGCCGCCAGACCCATCCAGTACGGATCTGCGGCAAGGCCCGTGGCCAAGCCATTGGCCATCGCCAGCCCGCGCGCGCTCGCGGCGACTGGTCGAATCACCGACGCATCACCCGGACCCGACTGCGGTCCGTGCAGCGGCTTGACGACGCTTGAGCCCTGCACTTCGTGGTCGTACTGCCGGATGATCCATTCCTTGCTCGCAATGTTTGCACTCGCAAGCAGCGCGGGCAGCGTGGCCTGCATCGAGCCAGCGGCGATCGCCGGGTCCACGCGCACGATCGGCGCGAACGATGAAGCCCACGAGGGATCCCAGATCGCCGTCCGGGTCGGCGTGGGGATCCCATCGTGCATGAAGTGCGTGTCGAGCGAACCGACCTCGGTCCCCTTCCAGTGCAGGCGGATCGCGCGATCGCGCGTCCCGAAAGTGCCCAAATCACACAGCTCCACGCCGTGGTCATCGCACACGGTCTGCAGCGCCTGCAGGTTTGCGCGCGGCACCGAGAGCACGAACCGTTCCTGCGCCTCGCTGATCCAGGTCTCGGTGGGACTCAGGCCGTCGTACTTCGTGGGCGCGCGGTCCAAGTGCACTTCGGCGCCGATCGTTCCGCCCATCTCGCCCACAGCGCTGCTGAATCCGCCTGCGCCGCAATCGGTCAATGCGCTGAAAAGGCAACCCTTCGCGTGATCCCGCGCTGCAAGGATCGCATCGAGCGCTCGCTTCTCGGTGATGGCATTGCCGATCTGCACGGCGTGGCTGAACTCGTCAGCGTGCGTGTCGGTGAGTTCAGCGCTGCTGAACGTTGCGCCGTGAATGCCGTCGCGCCCAGTTCGACCGCCGATGGCGACGATCACATCGCCGGGTTGGACCTGCCCCTTCACGAACGCGCGCGGCATCAGCCCGACGCAACCGCAATAGACCAGCGGGTTGCCAACATATCGATCGTCGAACCAGACCGTGCCATTCAGCGTCGGGATCCCCATCCGATTGCCGTAATCGCGCACACCATTCACCACCTGGCGCAGGATCCGGCGCGGGTGCAAGCAGCCGCGCGGAACCTCGGTGCGCGTGACATCGGCCACACAGAAGATGTCCGAACTCGCGATCGGCTTGGCACCACGACCCGTGCCGATGATGTCGCGGATGCATCCGCCGATCCCAGTCGCGCTCCCACCGTATGGCTCGATCGCACTTGGGTGATTGTGGGTCTCGACCTTGAAGCAGACCGCCCACGACTCATCGAACGCGATCACGCCCGAGTTGTCCTTGAAGACCGACAGGCACCAGTCGATGCCATCGGCCATGAGTTCGTGCGTGGCCGCAGCGACGGTCGACTTCAGCAGGTTGTGGATGACGATTCCGCCGTCGGTCTCTTCATGGCCCGGCCGCCCGTCGGCCGTCACGGGCGCGTGTCCTGGCGAAGCGGAGTAGCTCACCGTGCTCTTGAGGGTCTTGTGCACACAGTGCTCGCTCCACGTCTGGGCAAGCGTTTCGAGTTCGATCTCGCGCGGCTCGCGACCGAGCGTGCGATAGTGCGACTGGATCGCGCGCATTTCGTCCAGCGACAGGAACAGGTGCGCCGAACGCGACATCGCCTCGAGCTGGGCATCATCAAGCGGCGTGATCGGCACGCTGCGGACGACGAGCTCATACGGGCGCCCCTCCGGGAAGGACGCAGGATGGAACGGACCATCGTGGATCGCGTGGATGACGGTGTTGGCCAGAAGCCGCTGCGCCCAACCGCGGGCCTGTGCGGCGGTGCATCCTGCAAAGTCGAACCGATCACCGGTTCGAACCTGAACGCGCACGCCCAGCAGCGCCAGGATCGCTTCCTGCACGCTCTCGGCGGCAGGGTCCATCACGCCCGGCAAGGCGTGGACCTCGACCGTCACGGCGCCCATGCATGCGGAACCGGCGCCATCGATGGTGGCCGTTTGCGTGACGGGATCAGCGAAGAGTTCGTGGGCCAAGGTGCCCAACTGCTGCGCATCGAGTGCACCCTCAATCAGATAGACCGATCGATGCTCCACGCGCGTGGGGACCGCATCGCCGGCGATCGCAGCCGCGGCGCACTGTCGCTGCACGCTCTCGCCGCGCATGTCGCGCTGGCCATCGGCCGGCCGCACTTCGATGCGGTGCACTCGGTGTGCGGAGTGGTGGGCGGCGTGCTGGGCAGGTTGGGCGTGGACGGCGCTCATCGGAGCGCGAGTGTAGGGGAACCCTGCCGCCCCACCGCGACGCCGCGTCGCTGGGAATCAGGCCGTTTCGTGCACGCCGATCAGAACATCAACTGGAAGCTGCTGCGGAAGACGAACTCGCCGTCCTCACTCACACGCCAACCTGCTTGCGGGTCGTACCACGCGGGCGACAGGTCGGTGAAGTTCACTCCCATGTCCGTCGTCCACTTCAGATCCTGGCCATCCAAGTACCAGACCAGGCCGAGCGTCAGCAAGGTCATGGTGTGCTCCTGACCGAAGATGGGTGCGACCTGCTGGTTGTTCGCCAAACTGCCGAACTGCATCTCGCCAGCCTCGAATCGCGCGAAGACCTCATGCTTGGGCGAGACATACATGGATCCCTGGATCGTCGCGCCCCAAATCGTGCTCGGGTCGGGGATCGAGAAGGGCGAGTTTCCCGCATCGGGCTGACCCGCATCTGTGTGGATGTAGTTCCAGTACGCGCTCGCGTAGACCGATGCTCCGCCGAGCATCCATGTCAAGTCAGCGGTGACGGCCGTCCATTCGTTCTGCCCGAGGAACGCGGACGAGTTCGGATCGAACGGCGCGCTGACCGAGTAGTGGAAGGCCAGACCGGCAAGCAGTCCTGACTCGTCGCCCTGCGGGCTCGTGAATTGCGCGAACTGATCCCAGTTGCCCGCCAACTTGTGCTCCAGTCGCGAGGTCACTGAAAACCGTGAGTCCGTGTCGTACCAAGGTCGACCCATCGGTTCAGTGCCAACGAGCTCAAGTTCACCAGCAAGGTTGTCCGTGCCGCCTTCATCAAACGACAGACGCCATCGCCAATCATCGGTCAGGCTTTCCAGTTCGATTCCTTGCGTGTACCACAGACCAAGGTGGTAGTCGATCACGCTGCGATCGACGGCCATCTGATTGCTGTCAGCCACCAGCGTTTCGCGGCTGTAGGGCGCGCGATACTGGCCGACGCGGATGGACCACTGGTCGTCCAGCGCAATGCGCACCCATGCATCGGCAAGCTCGATTGGGCTGGAATTCTCGCCAAACTGCGGATAGAACGGCGACGACGCAGGATCGTTGATGGTCGTGGCGTTCGAATTCACCCAGTAGCCCTTGACCATGTAGGTCACATCGGGGCTGAAGAGGTGTCCGTTGATCCAGAGCGAACTCCATGGACCAAGGTCGAAGCCCTCTCGGTCCTCTTGGGTATCTGCCGTCCCGGTGGCCACCACATTGGGCGGCACCTCGCGAATGTTGCTCCAGATGTAGCGCGTCTGCATCAAGCCGCCGAACTTCATCAGGAAGCGACCGTCGGAGCTGCGCAGGAAGAAGCCATCGTTCCAACCCGCCGTCGACACATCGCCGCGCAGGCTCGCGTAGTTGCCGCTCTCGGCCATGGCATCACGCACGATGGAACGGATCTCGTCCGCGCGCTCGGTGGTCAGTGTGCGCTCGCTGTCCTTCTGTCGCAGTTCGTTCACTTCGCCCTCAAGGGACTCGTTGCGACGCTCGAGCGAGTCGAGTCGCTTGAGCAGCGCGCTCATGTCCGTCGCCGAGACCGGGGCCACAGCGCCTGGTGGCGCAGGTTGGTCGCTCAGCCAAGGGCTTGGGGCGGGTGCTGGATCATCGGGTTGCGCTCGCGCCCATGCGCCGGGAAGCGCCAACACGACCACCGCCAGCATCGTGGGCGAGAGGCTGGTGCGCGTGCATGGCACAACATGCGCAGGACGGATCATGGTTGAGCCGTCAAGCGTAAGTGAAAGCAGGCCTCGGCACCGATCGTGAGGCATGGACTTGCTGTCTATCGACGATCAGGGGGGATTCGTTCACTCGAGCACACCAAAGAAACAGGGGCCGGCCCGAAGGCCGGCCCCGTGTGCGTCTCAATCATGCCAGGCGGGGCGCCTGGCGATCGTTCAGATCCCGATGGATCAGAACATGAACTGCAGCTGAGTCAAGAGCGACGTGTCGCCGGTTGGGGAGTTGAGACCCCATGCGCCGCCGAAGTAGTACGCAGAGTTGGTGGCGTCGTTGATCGGGACATTGATCTGCGTCGTCCACTTGCAGCCGTTCTTGGCGAAGTACACATTCGCGCCGAACTGGATCCAGTTGCCGGCTTCGAAGGCGACATCGCCGTCGATGTAGTTCCAGCCGCCCCAAGCTTCGATGCTGTCGGTGAGGAAGACGCCACCCTGCACCGAGAAGCCGTAGCTGTCATCGCCAGCATTGGTGGACGCGTTGGCGTAGGTGTACGCGGCCGACACGTTGGCGCCGCCGAAGAACGCGGTGGCGTCCATGGTGAGGGCGTTGTTGTTGCCAACGCTGCCATAGTTGCCGCTGCCATTGCCGTCGGTATCAAGCCAGCCCACGCCGAAGAGAAGACCGAATTCTTCGCCGCGGAAGCTGGTTTCCTTGGCGAACTGGCTCCACGAACCGGCCATCTTGAACTCGCCGCGAACGGAGAAGTTCAGGTTGGTCGCGTTGGTGGTGTCGTTGCCCCAAGTGCCGTTCATGTTGCCGATGCCGTTGCCGATCGAGAACATGGCACGGAACTGGTCAGCCGAGTAGCCGGCCAGAACGCCCTGCTGGTAACCAGCAGAGAAGTTGTAGTCGGTCGGGCTGTAGTCAGCCATGAGCTGCTTGCCGTCGCCGACCAGGGTCGCGCGGGTGAACGGGGTGCGGAACTGACCGCCGGTGATCGACAGGCCGCCGTCAAGCGCCTTGGAGACCGAGGCATCAGCCACAGAGAAGCCACTGGCTTCACCGTAGGGCGTGGTGTACGGGGCGTAGTTGATGACAGCGTTGTAGGTCCAGCTGGGGTCGAACATGTTGCCACCGAACGCGAGCTGCGTGCGGCGGTTTTCGAAGCCCATCGTTTCGGTGGTGTCGAATTCCCACACGAAGCGGGCCTGGGCCAACACGCCAAGCTTGAGCTTGAAGTTGCCGTCGGCGCTGCTCATGAAGAAACCGTTGTCGAAGCCGACCGTCGAGCCGCCGCCCTGAAGGCTGGTGCGGGTGTCGGCGTCAGCAAGGGTGTCGCGCACGATCGACTTGATTTCGGCGGCGCGCTCTTCGGTCAGGGTGTTGTTGCCAGCCTGAGCCTGAACAGCGGCGAGTTGAGCGCGCAGTTCAGCGATCTGGGCGAGGGCATCGGACTGGGCCATGGCGCTGGTCGCCAGGCAGCCGCCGGCGAGGGCGGCAACGAAAGTGGTGAGCTTCATTCGCTTCTACTCCTAGTGAGATTGGGCCCTAGTTGATTGAGACGCTAGGAAACCCTGGATCGAACACCCGGCTGGCCCGCCACCATGGCGGATCCGGACTCCGTTGCTATCGACCGGGGGTCGGTTGCAACTTGAGGCGGGACTATAGCCCGGCGGGGCCAACTCGTCCAATCGACAGCATTTTTGCGCCAAGATCGCGGATGATTCCCGCGCATTCGCGCAGGATCGCGCGACATAAGACTAGGTATTTCATGGACTTACGGAACCTCAAGCCGACTTGTCCACCAATTCGTCACCCAACGCGGTCTGGACGGCCAAATCCGGCCGAAACTTGCACCGCGAGCGATTCGATCGCCCGAGACGGATCGGGCGAGAGGCCGCTCTTCATGCGCCGATCGGCGGCGACGGCCGCCTGCAGAAGGGCTGCGGCGCGAACAAGCGGCACCGCGCGCGCCAAACGAATCACCACGCTCGCACCGTCTCCCCAAAGTTTGAGCTGCTTGGCGATCGCGCCATCAGATTGACCTTGTGCGGCAAGCGCGGCGGCGTCGTGAACCTTTCGAACAAGATCGATCGTCGACCAGGCAAGCATGACTTCGGGCGCGCGACTGACCCGAAGGAGTTCGTCGACCTTGCCGAGGGCCTTCGCGGGATCGCCTGTTGCGAGCGCGCCTTGGATTTCCCAGGCTTGTTCTTCCCGTGAAAGCCCTGTGAATTCCTTCACGAGCTCAGGGGTGATGACCACGCGCTCGCTCGCGGCGCGCGCCGTAGCACCGGAGTGGCTCGAGCCCGACGACGGCAATGCACCAGACGGCAATGCGCCAGACGGCGACGCGCCCGATGGCGACGCACCAGATGGCGATGTCGCGGCCAGCGCCCCCACCGCCAACTTGCCGAGTTCGCTATCGAGGCGTCCAAGATCCGGACCCACGCGCTCGACGAGCGCCTGTGCCCCCGCCGCGCTGAGTTCCACGCCGTGTCGCTTCTGACAGCGCGCCACGGCCCACCGCACAGCCTCGGCAGCGCCGGGGGCTTCGCACTTCAGGATCACGCCCACCGCTGCGACCAGTTTGTCGAAGGTGCCCGGCCGCCAGCCGGCACTGCGCAGAATGAGTGTGGCGTCTTGCATAGGGTTTTCGGCGTAACGCTCCATCGCGCGGCGCCGGTCATCGCCCTGCATGAACTGTTCCGCTTGGTCGACCACCACGACTTTGTGCTGACTCATGAGCCCGTAGCTGCGCAACTCATCGAGCACATCGGCGAGCGAACACGAAGCGCCATCGAAGTTGAACTCGTCGACCGCGCCGAAGCGTTCGCGCAAGGCATCGAGCACGCGCCGCGTGTGCTCCGAGCGCAGGAAGGCTTCCTTCCCGTGGAGCACCACGATGCGGTGGTCGGCCGAAGCGTGCATGCAGCCAAGGTACCCTGCAGGCATGTTGCGGCTTCGGACGATTTCCGGCCCTGACGCGGGGCGCGTGCACGAGTTGCCGCCCGAGGAGCCGCAGATCTTGGGACGCAGCACCGAAGCACTGCCCTGCACCGATCGCGCCGTCAGCCGACGGCACGCGGAACTCACGCCGCGCGATGGACTCTGGCTTGTGCGCGACTTGACCAGCAAGGGTGGGACCTTTGTGAATGGTGCACGGATCCACGGGCACCAAGCGCTGCGAGCGGGGGACCGCGTGCGGGTAGGCGAGACGGTGCTTCTGGTCGAGCGCGCCGACGGCACGCTGGGCGCTCCACCGACCACTGAACAGTTGGCGGCGATGGGCGAGGCGGTCGCGACCGTGAGCCACAGCATCAAGAACATGCTGCAAGGACTTCGCTCAGGTGCTGATGCGGTGGAGCTTGCGCTTTCTCGTCACGACCTTGAGATGGCTCAGAAGGGCTGGCCCATTGTGGCCCGCAATCTGGATCGAGTGATGCAGGTCACGCTGAACATGCTGGCGTTTGCGAAGGATCGGCCGCTCGATCCCGAGCCGCTGCTCTTGGACGGCGTCGTGGACGAGGCGTGCGCGCTCGCCGAGGCTGCGCTTCGGCGGCGCGGCGGTTCGCTTGAGCGTCGGCGCGCCGAGGGACTGGTCGAGATTCCGATCGACCTGGTGGCCGTGCATCAGACGCTCTTGAATTTGCTGATGAACGCCGTCGATGCGGGGCCTGAGAAGGCGCCACGCGTGGCGGTGAGCACTCATTGGATCGCGCCCTGCCCGCGGTGGCCAAGCGGCGCCGTCGCCACAGTCGTTCGCGACGATGGACCCGGCGTGCCTGATGCCATGAACGAGCGGTTGTTCCAGCCGTTTTCCACAAGTAAGGGTCAGCGCGGCACGGGACTTGGACTGGTCGTGGCGCGCAAGTTGGCGCTCCTGCACGGGGGCGCGGTCGAACACGCTGGGAACGGCGAGGGATGGATCGCGCATCCAGTGCTCGGCGGAGCGGTGCGCGCCGACGACGCGGGATGCTCGCTCCCGGGTGCAGTGTTCACCTTGGTGTTGCCGGCTGCGACCACGCATGATGCTGATGAGACGCGCGCACCCAAGCCGATCCCCGGCGGGGATCTTGGCGTGCGATTCGGCGCGTGAGTCCACGCGTGCACTGCGCCGCTCGGCTAGAGTCCCGCTCTCCATGAGCATCACTGACATGAGCCTGCTCGGCGCAGCCGGGCGACTGCCCGCCACCAGCGACAACCTCGAGGCCAGCGGACTGCCGCGACCGATCCTCAACTCCGTGAGCTATCAGCGCACGCGCGAGATGTCGATCGACGAGTTGCTATTGGAAAATCGCGTGATCTTCTTAATCGGCGAGATCGGCCCGGCGAGTTCCGCGCGTGTGATGATGCAGATGCTCTATCTGGAGAACCAGAAGCGCGGTCAGGACATCAACTTCTACATCAACAGTCCAGGCGGCGCCGTCGATGACACGCTGGCGATGTACGACACGATGCAGTTCATCAGCAGCCATGTGGCCACCTTCTGCATCGGGCGCGCGTACTCAGGTGGCGCCGTGCTGCTGTGCGCGGGCCACAAGGGCAAGCGCGTGATTCTGCCGCACGCCAAGGTCATGATCCATCAGCCCTACGGTGGCGTGACCGGGCAGACCACCGACATCCAGATCCAGGCCGAGCAAATCCTGAAGAGCAAGCGCCTGCTGAACGAAATCATCGCGCGCCATACCGGTCAGCCGGTCGAACGCGTGTCGAAGGACGGCGAACGCGACAAGTTCTTCGACGCAGCCGAGGCCAAGGCCTATGGGCTCGTCGATGAGATCGCCGCCTTCCCGCCCAAGGCCTGATCCCGCGGCGCCATGAACCACCATCCGACCACCAACCACGACGAAGACGACGACGAGGACTCCATGAGCCTGATCCCCATCGTGATCGAGAAGACCGGCCGCGGCGAGCGCGCCTACGACATCTACAGCCGCCTGCTGAACGACCGCATCATCTTCGTCACCGGCGGCATCGGTGACGGCATGGCGAACACAGTCGTGGCGCAGCTGCTCTTCCTTGCGAACGAAGATCCCAAGGCTGAGATCAGCATGTACATCAACAGCCCAGGCGGCAGCGTGACTGCTGGCTTGGGCGTCGTGGACACCATGCGATTCGTGCCCTGCCCCGTGGCGACCTACATCATTGGTCAGGCGGCGAGCATGGGTTCGGTCATCGCGTGCTCGGGCACCAAGGGCCGACGCTTCGCGCTGCCCAACGCCGAGAATCTGATGCACCAGCCGCTGCTTGGCGGCGTCATGGAAGGTCAGGCGACCGACCTTGAGATCGAGGCGCGGCACATCTTGCGCATGCGCGAGCAGCTCTACGCGATCTACAGCGAGCAGACCGGCATGAGCACTGAGCGCATTGCCGAGATCTGCGAACGCAACACCTGGCTCACCGCGCCCCAGATGAAGGAGCACGGATTGATCGACCAGGTGCTGACGAAGCTGCCGACGAAGGTTGCCTGAGCGCGGCTGCGCTTCACGCGCTCGTCCTTGCGCTGCCTCGGGTCCCTGCTGCGCGGACGCGCGCGCTGCACCCGGCTTCGCGCGCGCTCTTCGTCCGTCGCTCGGCGGGGCGAGCACCCGCCATCAAGTGTCTTCGTCCGCGCCGCCTTCGCGACTCCCGGAGCCGCGCAGCATGGGACCGCTCGGTCGCTCCGGACGAGCGCAGCCTGGGCGAACGGCTCAAGCCACGCGAAGAGCCCAACTTCTGCAATCTTGACCTCCGAAAATGACTTCGGAGTGATGTCAACGAGGAGTTTTCTGCATGATGGCGTTCACCGCGATGGACTCGGTCCTGCGGCCGTCGCGGAACAAGGGCGCGGCATGCCTCGCCGAGCGAGTTCCGCAGCCTGCGAGGAAAGCTGGCGCGCAGTGCCAGTCAGTGACCACGATGTGACATCCGCGCCAGTTTCTGAGCAGGCGAGGACTGTCTGAGCGAACGAGGCATGCCGCGACCAAAGGGAGCGACGGCCGCAGGAGCACGGTGCGAAAGCAACGCGACACACCGGCGCCCAAAGGAGCGACGGCCGCAGACGCGAGATGCGACAGCGCCGCGACACGCCGACGCCCCAAAGGGAGCGACGGCCGCAAGAGCAAAGCGCACCGGCCGCGCCCGAAGGCGCGACGGCGTGGAGCTCAGCGTGTGAGGCGCGGAACTCACAACTGCCGGCGCCCCTTCAGTGCGACGGAGGAGCCTCGCGCGCTGTCAACGACCGACCGCGTGACGCCCGATCAGTGACGGACCCGCGACGCGCGATCAGCGGCGGCGCGAGCGCAGGCCGAGGGCGACGAGCGCGAATGCGCCCGGCGCTGGCACAGACTGCGGCGTCACTGAACTGCCGAACACCCAGGCGTCGAACGAGCCGTTGAAGATCGTGCGATCGCTCGCGCCGACCATCGCCTGCTCCCACGAGCCGGTGTCCTGCGTCCAGTAGTGCCAGTAGTTCTCGACTGGCCACTGGTCGCCCGTGCCGAAGTCGTGGTCGTCACCGACACCAATGCCCGTGACGAAGACCCCGAAGGAGTAGACCTCTGCAGAGTGCGTCACGGACGAGAACGCCGTGTCGATGGTCTGCAGCAGTTGGTAGCCGTTCATGGCTTGGTCCCAACTGACGTTGAAGACATAGCCGTTTCCGTTTGCGAAGTCGATCTGAACTGAGCTGGTGCTCGAGCCCGAACCGATCGAATAGGTCCCGACGATGGCGGCAAAAGACGACGACGCGAGGCAGGCCACGGCCATGGCGGCCGGGGCAAGGAGGGTAGGACGCATTGGTCCCTTTCAGGTTGCGCATCCGTTTCGCGCGGATGTAGTGCGAGCAACGAACCCCTCTTCGGCGGTCGACCCGACTCGCAGGACTGGCCTGCTTACGGTGACGCGTTCGCTGCGGGGTTGCACCGCATTCCTCCGCCGGGAGGGGACGGGCGCAAGATAGTGAGATCGGGCGACGACGCAAGTCAACCGTTCCGC
>VGXL01000025.1 GCA_016873315.1 Phycisphaerae bacterium
CCGATCTGGGCGAGCGCATCGCGCCATCGCGCGCGCGCGCCGGTCCGGATCAGTGGCCGGAGTCCTCGCCACTGACCACGTCGTTCTGCAAGCGCCAAGTTTTCTGCCACGGTTAAGCTTGGCGCGCTGCCGGCGAAGGGATCCTGAAAGACGCGCCCGATCCAGCGTGCCCGTGCATGTTCGGGTCGTGCGGTGACCTCGATGTCGTCGATCCAGATTCGCCCCGAGTCCGGCGTGAACGCACCAGCCACAGCGCCCTGCAGCGTGCTCTTTCCGCTGCCGTTGGTGCCGATCACGACGGTCCACGAGCCCGTGGCGAGTTCAAGGTCGACCGAGCGCAGCGCGCGCACCTCGCCCGGCGTTCCGGGGAAGAAAGTCTTCGAAACTGCTTCAAGACGCAGCACGAGGGCCTCCCTTCGTGCGAAGCGAAAGGAGCGTGGAGCCCGTCAGATGGGTGAAGAGTCCTGGCACGACGAGCACGATGAGCACGACGACGGCCGTGATCATGCGCAAGTCATTCGGCTCAAGACCGGTCCGAATTGCAATCGCCACCAGCATGCGGAAGAGCACACTTCCGACCAGCACACTGGCCAAGAGCACGGGGAGCGCCGCAGCCTGCCCGACGAGCGCGCGTCCGATGATCACGCTGGCCAAACCGATGACCACGATGCCGATACCCATGCTCGCATCGGCGAACGCGTTGAGTTGCGCAAACGCCGCACCGCCTGCGGCCACGAGCGCGTTGCCAAGCATCAGGCCGAGCGTCACCATCCATTCGTGGCTCACGCCGAGCGCGCGAATCATGCGTGGGTTGTCGCCGCCGGCGCGCAGCGCGCTGCCGAGCTCTGTCCGCAGGAACCACCACAGCACGAGTGCCACGATGACCACCGCAACCAACGTCGTCACAGCCTGAGCCACGACATCACTCGGTACGGCCTGGCCCCACAGCACGACCTCCGGTCCACCTGCAAGTTGACGGACGAGCGCGTCGGCAGGGGAGAAGATCGTCTGGACGCCCACCAGCCCAAGGTTGCTGCGCCCCATCACTCGCAGATTGATGGAGTAGAGCGCGGTCATCGACAGGATCCCCGCGAGAATTCCCTCGATCCCTAGGCGTGTTGCCATCAACGCAGTGGCCAGCCCCGCCAGTGCCCCCGCGCTCGCCGCGATCGCCGTGGCGGTGAAGGGATCCCAGCCCGCGAGCATGAGCGAGGCTGCGACGGCGGCCCCGAGCGTGAACGAGCCATCGACCGTCAGGTCAGGAAACTGGAGGACGCGAAAACTCAGGTACACGCCGTAGCCGACGAGCGCGAGCACGAGCCCAAGAGCCACGGTCGAGAGCAGCACAGTCACTGCGCACCTCCGGCCATCCACGAGAGCAGCACGGTCACTGCGCACCTCCGGCAAGTGGCGACCACCACACGCACGCACGGCGCACCTTGCTCTGTCCGGCACCATTTGGACGCGGATCGTCAATCAAGTGGACGATGCCCCGGATCGGTTGCTCAAGCACAAGTTGTCGCGCGACCGTCGCAAGTGGCGTGGCCGCTCGTGGCAACGCGCGGAACGCGCACGCCAACCCATGAAGGTGAGCGTGCACGCCTTCGGACCAAGGCACGAGTCCCGGTACGTCACACTCCGGCGCGCCGGCGATGCCAGCGATGAGCACGCTGTCACCGACCCACGAAGGTTCTCCAGTGAATCGAAGCCTTTTTCGCACAGCGTCGCCGTCGAGGACCTCCAGCGGCGTGGTCCAGCCATCAGGGCTTGTTCGCGCACTGGCTCCGCAGAGCCCCGCGCAGAGGCCGGCGATCGCCATCGCGACCGGACCCTGCTCAGCCGCAACGCACGCGCGAACGATCGCGCTCACCAACATGCCTCGATCGTCGTTCGCCTCGATGTGGGCGAAGTGCCGCATCGCGCCCGAGACATCGAGCCCGGCATGAATCCACGCAGGCATGGCGCCGCTGCCCTGATCCATGAAGTCCGGCTCGGGGCTGTCCACCGGTTGCACCGCCAGCGCGCCACCGATGCCCAGGCACTCGCCGAAACGGCCGCGCGCGTCGGTCGCGGCGCTTGCCAACGCGGCGTGCCCCACGAAGATTGTGCTCGCACCGCCGCGCCAAGCGTGCGGCGCGCTTGATGGTTCGATCGACTCCGCGCGGGCCTGCGCGTGTGGGTCGAGCACACGGCGTTCACCGGTGAAGCCATCACCGTGAAACGCCGCGTTGGACGCGAGCGTTGTGGTCGCGCCGACGCCACCCACAGACACGAGCAGGACCGGCCCGAGCCGCGCTAGGTCGATGATCTCGCGCACGGGATCGCTCGGATCGCAGAGCCGAAAACTCCCGCCGATCGCCCGCATCCGCTGCGAGAGCGTGATCAGGCATCGGATCCCCAAACTGCTGAGAAAGCCAAGCCGCGCAGCATCGACGACGATCGTGTCGGCACCCGCGCGCACGAGTTCATCCATGCGCGCCGCGAAGGTGTCGGTCCATGCTGCATCGAGCCTGCCATCCACGGTCACGCGAGCGGAGCGGCCCTGCTGGTGCACCTCGATCCGCATCAGGGCACCCTCCGATCCAACTGCCGCTCGAACGAATCGGGCAGCGTGACGCCAAGTTGCTTCGCGCGGCCCTCGTTCAACAGAAACAGGCTCGTGCGCGGATCGTCAATCGGGATCGTTGCGGGATCGGCGCCCCGCAGAATCGCGGCTGCCTTCTCGGCGCCTTGCACACCAATGAGGTGATAGTCGCGCGCGACCACGATGACCGCACCTTCGTTGATGAACCGAGTCAGCGTGCCAACCAACGGCACACGCGCGCGTTCGCAGACCGTGCCGACGACCGGGAACGAGCCGCTGGCGATGTTGTCGGAGATCTGCGTGAAGACATCGATCCCTTGTGAGATGACCGCCTCAGCGGCTGTCGCCATGTCGCTGCCGCGCTCGGCCGGCGAGCTGATGAGTTCTAGGCCCGCGGCCCTGGCCAGCTTCGCAAGTTCATCGCGTGCGGCCACGCTGTTGTCCTCGCTCGGGCAATACACCGTTCCAAGGCGTTTGGCGCTCGGCCAGGTCGCACGCACGACCTCGATCAGCCGCGGGAAATCGCTGTGGCTCGTCACACCCGTGAAGAGCGGGTGATGCGCCGTGGGCGCGGTCGCGACCCCAGTGACATAGGGATCAAACACCGTTGTGAAGACGCACGGAGTTCGGTCATTGCGCTTGAGCAGAGCCTGCAGGCTCGGCGTCGAGATGGACATGATCAACGCCGGTCGCGACGCCACACCATCGACCACGAGCTGGTTCAGCGTGCTCATGTCGCCCTGCGCGTTCACGATCGACAGCTCGATGCCCTCGCCGGGCGTGAGTCTTTGTTCGACGAAGCCGTCGCGGATCCCGGCGAGCACTTCATCGGTGAACGCTGCATTGGAATAGGCGATGACATGCACTCGAGGCTTGCTTGCTCGCGTCTCGCGTCGCGAACCATCGGCAGCGATCACGATGGATGCGCTCTCTACGATCGCGGTCGGAACCTGCCAGCCGAACGCTGCAGCAGAAGCCAAGTTCACCGTCCACGCCATCTTCGGCCGATCCACAACGGGAATCTCCGCCGGCGGCGTGCCACGCAGGACGCGCGCCGCGACCTCGCCGACCTGCGCACCCATGCCCGGCCAATCCAACCCGAGGTTGAGGATGCTCCCGCCGTCGACGCTCTCGGGAAAGGTGCCAACGACCGGGATCTTGCGCTTGTGCGCAGCAAGCAAGATCGTCGGCGAGGCGATCGTCACTCCTGTGTCCGGCAGAAAGAGCAGGCAGTCGATCGGCTGTGCCATGACGCCGTGTGCCGCTTCAAGGATCGACGCCGCATCGCTCGCCGTGGCGCTGATCACCTTCAGGCCGCGACGGTCCGCCTCGGCCATCAACTGCTTGGCGTACAGATCAGCGTTCGCTTCCGATGGATTCCAGATTGTGCCGATCGTGCGAACGCTTGGTGCGGAAGCTTGCAGCGCATCGAGCAATCGCGCGAGTTCGATCTGCGCTCCAAGGCCAGTCATGTTGCGCGGGCGCGCACCTTCACGCCACTCGCCGAGCGCAACGCCGAGCGACGCCGGATTGGCGACCACGCCGAAGACATGCGGCAGCGACCGTTTGTTGGCGCGCATGAACGCCTGACCGCTCGTCGTGCCGATGGTGATGACCAGATCGAACGGTGTGTTGGCGACCTCTGAACACAGTTGGTTCAGCGTGCCAAGATCCGCTTCGGCGTTGAAGCGCTTGAGTTCGCTCCCGCCTGCACTCGTGTAGCCCGCAGCGTCGAGCGTCGCGATGAGGCTCTGCGCCGTCAGGTCGAACGCGGGGATGCTGCTGGCCTGGATGATCGCCACGCGCCGCGCCGAAGCGGTTTGCGCGGTGCGGCGGCCTGACCGATCGGTCAGCAGGAGGGCAGCGCCCGCCGCGGCGATCAGCAGCATGCCCACGAGCAGTCCACGACAACCTCGCATGGAGCCAAGCCTAGCGCGGCCGCGGGTGCTGCCTGCAGTCCCTATCCTTCACCCATGGCATCGAGTCCGAAGTTCCAGGCGCCCAAGGGCACGCGCGACTTCTTCCCCGCGGAGATGGCCGTTCGTCGCCACATCGAGTCGGCTTGGCGTTCGGCGAGCATCGACTGCGGCTTCGACGAGATCGAGGGCCCGACCTTCGAGCACTTGGAGCTCTACACCGTCAAGAGCGGGCAGGGAATCGTCAACGAACTCTTCTCGTTCCGTCGAGCCGGCGGCGAGAACGACTACGCACTGCGCCCGGAGTTCACGCCCACGCTCGCCCGCATGGCTGCCGCCAAGGGAGCGAGTTTGGCGTTGCCGACCAAGTGGTTTGCGATTCCCGTGCACTTTCGCGCCGAGCGCCCACAGCGCGGCCGCCTGCGCGAGTTCGTGCAGTGGAATGTGGATCTGATTGGACCACCGAGCGCGGAGTCGGACGCCGAGGTGATCGGCTGCGCCATTCTTGCGCTCGAGCGTCTGGGCTTGGGCGCCGACGCCGTCAAGGTGAAACTCAGTCACCGCGGAGCCGTGGCCGCTGCGCTCCGCGCGCTCGGCGTGCCGGATGCATCGATGTCCGGAGCGTTCGAACTGCTTGATCGCCGTGACAAACTGCCGCCCGAGGAGTTCAGCCAGCGCGCCGCCGCGCTCGGACTGCCCTCGGCGGCGCTCACTCGATTCAACGAATTGGCGCGCACCCGCGTGCCGCTTTCGGCGGGGATCGATGGAGTCGTCGCGGCGCTGGGCGTCGCAGCGAGCGATGTCGCGGAGCTGGCCGCCTTGGTATCGGTGCTCGAAGCGATGGATCTGGCCGCGTGGTGCGAGTTTGACCTTGGCATCGTGCGCGGCTTGGCGTACTACACGGGCGTCGTCTTCGAGATTCACGAAGCCAGCGGCGCCGAACGAGCGATCGCCGGCGGTGGCCGCTACGACGGACTCATCGAACTCTTTGGTGGACCGAGTCTGGGCGCCGTCGGCTTCGGCATGGGCGATGTGGTCCTTGGGCTCGTGCTTGCCGATCGCGGACTGCTCGCGCCGGATCGCGCAGTGGAGCTGCTGCCGCGACCGGACTGCTTCTTCATCAGCGCGGACCCGGCGTTCGATCCCATCATGCATCGCCTGCGCTCGAACCTTCGCCGTGCCGGTTTGCATGCCCGCCACAGCGCCAAGGCAAGCCGCAATGTCGGCAAGCTGCTCGGCGACGCGGCGAAGTGCCGCGCGCGATTTGCATGCATCGTTGGTGCCGAGTCACCGACCGGTCAGGTCGCATTGAAGGACATGACGACGGGCGAGCAGCGCATGGTTGCGGCGGCCGAACTGGCGTCGCTCGTCGCGCGATAGTCGCGCGATAGTCGCGTGACCGCCGCGAAGGCGCGCGGATCAACGCAGGTAGGCGAGCACGCTTAAGGCCAGCCACGCCAGGATCGTGAACGGAAGTTTGAGCATCGTGCCCAGGAGCCGACCGATGATCGCTCCCGAGATCGGCTTGATCGAGCGGCGCACGGTCATGCCCGGTCGGGTGAACTCGCCCACGGCGGCGCCAACTCCAGCACCGATCAGCGCGCCCGCGAGCGTGCTCACGAGCGGCACCGCGAACACGAGCGTGCCCACGACGGCACCGATGAACCCGCCGAGCAGGCTGCCGAACACGCCTCGCCCGCTTGCGCCGCCCGCCTTCGCGCCGGTCGCGCCTCCGAGAAACTCCGCGAACTCGCCCAGGGCAAGCACGACGCCCACCGCCAACAGCCAACCCCAACCAAAGGTCACATGCGGAACCCCCGACACATGGTGGTCGAGCAGTTCCACCGCGACCGCGGTCCCCAAGAGCAGCCAACCGCCGGGCAGGCCGAACAGAACGAGCATGACGCAGCCAGCACCAAAGAGCGTGAACACCGTTGCCATCAGGAAGTGAGTCATGCGATGCGCTCCAAGGTCAATGAGGTCGTCGATGGCTCGATGAGCCAAGACTGGGCGACGGAATCGGAGCACAGAACCGTCAGCCGTCGTCCGTCAGAACACCACGATCCCGCTGCAATTCGACGCACCGTGCCCCGGCCGCGGGAGAGTTCGTGGGGCGTTTGGGGGGCATCGAGGTAGTCGCGACGGTGGTCGGGTCCAGGTTCAAGGCGCAGATGCCCACCCGGGGCAATCGTTGCCGGGTCGCTCGTGACCCGGGCACTCGCCAGGGGGGCATCGGCCTGAACCGGTTCGAACATCCAATCGAAGTGCTCGCCTCGCGTCGGGCAGGCGTGGTGCAGCACGACCCACCGAAGGGGGCGCCCCAAGGCCCGTGAAAGAAGACCCGGGAGATTCCACGCATCCTGATGCACGAGGGCAGACTAGTCCTCGCGAGAGTCGTATGATCGCGCCCAACGAACGGAATCGTGACCATGAGAAAGACTCTCTTCATCGTTGCGGCACTTGCCGCTGCCGCCTGCAAGGGTCCCCAACCCACCGAAAAGGCGATCGACCTCGCCAAGCACTACTGCGAGCACGAGCGGTGGAGCGAGGCCGCCGCTGAACTCAAGCCGATCCTTGATGCCGCACCATCCGACTGGAAGGTCAATTACTGGTACGGCATCGCGACCACCAATCTTGGGGAGTTGACGACGGCTCGTGCAGCGCTCGAACTCGCGGCCACCGCCAAGCCCAACAATGTCGAGGTCGCCGTCGCGTTCGCCGAGGTGCTCTATCGCCAGAAGGAGTATCCGAAGCTCTATGCGCTGCTGCGCAGCACCGGCGCTGCCATGAGTTCGCCGATCGCGTACAACGCGCTCGCCGGGTACGCCGAACAGATCGGTGACTACGACACGGCGCTCAATGCGACGAACTCAGCAATCCAGGTCGATGATGGCCTGAGCGCTCCTGTTCGCGCGAGCACCTATGTGCAAGCAGGCATGCTGCTCTCACGCATCCAGAAGACCGACGAAGCGACGCGCAGGTTCCGCCAGGCTTACGGCCTGAATCCGCAGAACATGATGGCGATCGAACAACTCAAGGTCCGCGGCGTGCCGATCAACGACGCCACCGCGCTTCCACCGGGCCTCTGATCGTGCCACGACAGGACGGCCCGCTGCAGCAGTGGGTGCGGGATCTCTCGGTCCTCGCCGATCCCATTCGCCTTCGCATCCTCTGCGTGCTGCGTCGTGAGGAACTTGGCGTCGGCGAGATCGCTCGCACGCTCGGTGTGCCTCAGTCGACCGCAAGTCGTCACTTGAAGCCGCTGCATGAAGCGGGCCTGGTCGTTCGTCGTGGCAGTGGCACGCGTACGCTCCATGCTGCGGCGACCACGGCGACGGGTCCCGCAGCGCAGCTCTGGTCCATGGCCGCTGAGCGCGCCCAGAGCGACCGGACGATCGAACAGGATCTGGAGCGATTGCAGCAGGTCCTGGCCGAGCGGCGCATCGACAGCGTCGACTTCTTCGGTCGCGTGGCGGGCGAATGGGACGCCATGCGGCGCACACTCTTCGGCGAACTCTTCATCGACGAGGCACTCTGCAGCCTCGTCCCGCACGACTGGGTCGTGGCGGATCTTGGTTGCGGGACCGGCGAAGTGGCCGAGCGGCTCGCTCCCTTGGTGAAGAAGGTCGTGCTCGTGGACCGCGAGCCAGCCATGCTCGAGGGCGCCCGCAAGCGCCTGAAGGGGTCGACCAACTGCGAGTTCCGCAAGGGCGACTTGCTCGACCTTCCCGGTCGTGCCTGCGAGTGGGATGCTGCGGTGGCCATGCTCGTCCTGCATCATGTCGAGCAGCCGGGGCGGGCCCTCAAGCAAGTGGGGCGCTGCCTGAAGTCCGGTGGTTCGGTGCTGGTCGTCGACCTGGCTCCCCACGATCAGGAGGGGTTCCGCCATCGCATGGGCCACGCCCATCTTGGATTCAGCGAGACGGCCCTCGCCGGCTACGCGGCAGAAGCTGGCATGCGCCTGAACCGCTGGCGTCGCTTGCGGCCGGACACCCACTGCCGAGGTCCGGGGCTCTTTGCCGCGGTCCTCAGCAAACCCGCGACGCGATAGGGCGACACGGTGGCCGGGCGTTCGGCGCCACATCTGGCCCACAATGGCAGCGACAACCTCGATTCTTGGGTTCCGGTGGCGTACACTCTGACGGCTCCTTGCGACTGAGTTGCAGGATCACGACACCATGGCCGTTCATACCCCCATTTACCTCGATAATGCCGCCACCACCCGCTGCGACCCGCGCGTCGTGGAAGCGATGCTTCCCTATTTCAGCGAAAAGTTCGGTAATGCGGGAAGCCGCAATCATCGCTTCGGTTGGGACGCCGAGGATGGCATCGAAACGGCGCGTGAACAGGCCGCCCGGCTCATCGGTGCTGAGTCGAAGGAAGTCATCTTCACCAGCGGCGCCACCGAGAGCAACAACCTTGCGGTGAAGGGCGCAGCCGAGATCTACGCCAAGGCTCCTGCCGGCCAGCAGGGCCGCGGTCACATCATCACCTGCACCATCGAGCACAAGGCGGTGCTCGATCCCTGCAAGCGCCTGCAGCGCGAGGGCTTCGAGGTCACCTTCCTCGATCCGCCGTCCGATGGCGTGATCACCGCCGACATGGTGCGCGCGGCCATGCGCCCCGACACGATCCTCGTGAGCATCATGTGGGCCAACAACGAAATCGGCACGATCAACGAGGTTCCCCAGATCGGCCAACTCTGTCACGAGAAGGGCGTGATCTTCCACACGGATGGCACGCAATGGGTCGGCAAGATGCCGACCGATGTCGAGCGCGACTGCATCGACTTGCTCAGCTGGAGCGGCCACAAGATGTACGGACCCAAGGGCGTTGGTGCGCTGTATGTCCGGCGCCGCAAGCCACGCGTGCGCCTTGAAGCACTGATCGACGGCGGCGGTCAAGAGCGCGGGATGCGCAGCGGCACGCAGAATGTGACCGGCATCGTTGGCTTCGGCAAGGCGTGTGAACTGTGCTTGGCCGGGATGGAGCATGATCGAGAGCGCCTGCTCAAGCTGCGTCGTCGTCTTGAGGATGGCCTTGCAGGGCGCATGGAAGTCGTCCAGGTCAATGGGAACCGCGACCGTCGCGTGCCGCACATCTCCAACATCAGCTTTGGCTTCGTCGAAGGCGAGAGCCTGATGATGGGCATCAAAGACATCGCGTGCTCGTCAGGCAGCGCGTGCACGAGCGCGAGCCTCGAGCCGAGCTATGTGCTCAAGGGACTGGGCGTGGGTGACGAACTCGCGCACAGCAGCCTCCGGCTCTCGTTCAGCCGCTGGACGACTGAGGAAGAAGTGGACTTCGCCATCGAGTCGATCCTGAAGGCCGTCGAGCACTTGCGCAAGCTCAGCCCGCTCTACGACCTCTATAAGGAGGGCGTCGACCTGAGCACCATCGAGTGGCAGCACCACTGATTCGTCGGATCTGCACCGAACAACCACAGCACACGAGACTCCAGCCATGGCCTACAGCGAAAAAGTCGTCGACCACTACCAGAACCCACGCAACGTCGGTTCGTTCGGGGCGAGCACCGAAGTCAAGACCCGCACCGACATCGGTGTGGGCATCGTGGGTGCGCCCGAGTGCGGCGATGTGATGCAGTTGCAACTCAAGGTGACCGCGGACGGCGTCATTGAGGATGCCAAGTTCAAGTGCTTCGGTTGCGGCAGCGCGATCGCCAGCAGCAGTTTGGCCACCGAGTGGGTCAAGGGCCGCACGATCGACCAGGCCTTGCAGATCAAGAACTCCCAGATCGTCGAGGAACTCGCGCTTCCGCCGGTGAAGATCCACTGCAGCGTGCTCGCGGAAGATTCGATTCGCGCTGCGATCGAAGACTGGAAGAAGAAGAACGGCATCGCCGTCGACGAAGCGTCCCACGCCCACTGAACCGCACGCCCCCAGCCCCGTACCACAGACGAGAAACCAATCATGCCAGTGCACGTCACCGAAAACGCCGCCCGTGAAATCGACGCCATCATCGACCAGCAGGCCCTGGATCGCGAGAAGATCCGCCTCCGCGTGGGTGTGAAGGGCGGGGGCTGCTCCGGCTTCACCTATCTGCTCGACCTGACCGAAGTGCAGAAGGAGACTGACGAGGAGTGGACCTTCAACTACACCCGGCGCGTGAAGGGGGCCGAAGCGGGCGCGGTCGCCACGGCGGACGCACCGGGGTTCACCGTCAAGGTGATCTGCGACCCCAAGAGTTACCTCTACCTCAACGGCACCACGATCGATTTCCGGGATGAGCTCATGGGCCGAGGATTCATCTTCAACAACCCCAATTCGACTTCGACCTGCGGCTGCGGCAGCAGCTTCAGTTCCTGAAGCCAAGCGCGCCCGGTCGTCCACCACGACGGTTCGCACACCAACGACAACGGACGGGCCGAGTGGCCCGTCCGCTGGTCAGGTCATTCGTGTTGACTCAGCGGGGCTGGCCGCTGGTGTCCATGATCGGCGTCGGGCTGAGCATGGAGGGGAAGCCCCACATCCAGAAGCGGTTCCAGTCGTCGGTCAGAATGCGCATGTTCTGGTTGAGCGCGATCGCGTTGTTGCGATCGCCACCGTCGTGGGTCTGCGAGATGCTGTACATCTCGGGGCTCGGGTCCTTCAGGATCGCATAGGCGCTGGTCGCGTACCACTGCGTGGCGCGGCGGTTGAAATCGTCGACCTTGGACTGGAGTTCCGGGTGCCCGGACAGGTCGAGGTTCAACTCGGTCCCGTTGACCGCGCGACGCTGGTCACGAAGCTCCATTCGCTCGGTGCGCAGCGCAGGCGAGAGTTGCTTCACGCGAGAGTCATCGCTCGACAGGCGCAACCAATCCTTGGGGCAGTCGGACGGGTCGGCGATGTCCTGTGGCTGCGTGTGCGTGGGCACTGCGCAGGCGGTCAGGGCGAGCGTGGTCAGGCAGACGGTCAGGCAAGTGCTCTTCATGGTCGTGGGGGCCCCTTGGGCCGAAAGGGGACTATACGGGAAAGAGGCTCCGGGCGATTCAGAGATCATGGGCGGCGAGGCGGTCTTCCCGCCCTCGCGCTGCCCACCGAAGCTGGATCGCGCCGTCACGATTCCCCGTCAGAGGCCGTCGAGCGCCGTCGCGCAGTCCTCGGCAAGTGCGGCTGCCGATATGGGACTCCCGGTCGCCCTGCGCATCCACAGATCGGGGGTGAATCGCCCCAAACTCGTGATCCGCCGCGTCTCGCCGGCGACATCCTTGCCGCGCATGAACGACCGGATCTGGTGGCTCATGATGTGGCCGAGCGTGTAGTCGGCCAGGTAGAGCGGGTGGGCGATCATGTGTTGGTACGCGGCCAGGATTCGGTACGGATCGGGTCCAAAGTCCCGCTCGTAGAAGCGGCTCCACAGTCGCGCGGCGATCGCGAGCACTTCAGTTCGGAGCGCGGCCGCATCCGCGCCGGGATTGGCGTACAGCCAGCGCCAGGCGTGCAGTTCCAGCAGGCTCGGGCCGGCGATCTGACACGCCGCGAGCATCGTCTGCACACTGTCGATGGCGAACTGGCGCGGCGCCCCGCCCTCGGGCTCGATGCCGAGCACCTTCTTCGCAAGCCCCTGATAGAGGAAGGCGAACGCCTCGGTGCACGCTGTGTTGGGCACATTGCGAAGAGCCGGGCGCGGCGCGTAGTAGGTGCTGCAGAGTTGCTCAAGATTGTGACCGAGTTCATGCATCGCGGTGTCGAATCCATCCCAGCCCAGACACTCCTTGAGTCGATTCGTGCGCAGCCAAGCTCCGTACTGCGTGAGCATCGGTCGCATCGCGTGACCCGCGCCCTTGGCGATCTCGACCTTGATGTGTGAGCCAAGGAAGTCGGCCTCGTCGTCGGGCCACCCGAGCCCGCGCAACACTTGCGGAAGCGCGCGCTCGAAGGCACCTTCGTCTGGGAAGAGCCGCGTCACCGCAGCGTTCATTTCTTCAGCGGGACGGGATTCGCTGATGTCGTCGAAGTAGATGTCGAAGGGTTCGAGCGATCGACCAAGTCGCTCGCGCAGCATCGCGGCGAGTTGCGCGCGGACCGGATGCTCAAGGAGCTCAACCAGCAGCCGCTCGACATCCGACTCGGGAATCTCTCGCGCTAGGTCGAACTTGCGCGCGATGGCCGTCGGGTGCTCGGGATGGTGGACGTCGAAGGCCTGCGAGAGCCGGAACTGCTCGATCCAGTGGTCGTACCGCGCGAGTCCGACGGTCTGCCCCGTCGCGCCACCGCATGGTCCCGTGCCCAGGACTGGACTGCCAGCGAGCACGTTCGATTGCGGATCCCAATCGGCGCACGCGCCCTTCATGACCGCGGCGGGAATCGTGCCGTCGATGTGGCGCGCCATGACCCAGCTCAACGCGCGCTGCTTGTGAATCCCCTCAGGATCGTTGTAGCCGGCCTTGATCTCCTCTCGGACGAGCCAGTGAGCGATGAGCTTTCGATCAGGCTCGAACCACCTCTTTCCCTTGGCATCGATCATGCCTCCGACGGGAACGTGAAAGGTCGAGACCCACTGTTGGCAGCGGTGACCCGTCGCGCGCGCGCGGTCGGCAAGTTCAGCTGGGATCCGCGGGCCAAAGGACTGCGCGATGCGCGCTTGCGCCCACTGGTCGAGCGTCCAACCGTCGCCGTCGGCGAGCATGCACGCTAGGGTCGGCTTGTCCAAGTTGAGCAACGCCACGAACGCAACCTTCTGTCGGTAGAGCTGCTCCGAGAGATCGGGTGCAGGATCGAAGGTCGCCAGCAGGTCATCGACCGACGGGAACTCGTCCCCGCGCAGATCAGACCAACGTCGGAGCGAGCGACGCATCTCGTACAGGTGACCGCTGACCTGCTCGAGCGCAGTTTCGAGTCTCAACGTGAGTCGGTTGCGCTCTGCACCGTCGTGCACAAAGTGCTTCAGGCAGAACGCGGTGAACGCGGCCCCATCTCCGTCGCTCTCGCGCCAGAGCGCAGCGACCTGGGCCACGCCCGCGGCAGCGCGCGCGCGCGCGGCTTCACCGTGCGCCTCGATGAGGCTGGTGATGGTCTCGTCGATGGGCCAGGTCGCGTTTGCTGCAGCAGTCGTCATGCAGCGAGTGTAGATGGGCGGACGGCTCAGCTTCACTTGCCAGACAGGCTGAGCCCCTTGGCTTCAACCTCCCGAAGGAGCGCGATCGTGAGCCGTTCTCGCAGCGGAGCGAATTCGGACCCACTCGTCGTCGTCGTCGCCGTGCACTCGACCTCGAGAATGCCACCGTTCCATCCCAAAACGTGAACACCGATGGTTGCCGCATTCAGCATCGGTTCGTCCTTCATCAGGCCGACGAGCGCATGCGTGCACGATTCGAGCGCATCCGCCGGTGCATTCGGTCGCACAGGAAGCACCATCCGGTAGCGGAGCCCTGTGCGCACCGACATGTTTTCGATCTCGGCGGTCGCGACCATGGAGTTGGGCAAGCTGACCACGGTTTGATCCGCCGTGCGCAGGCGTGTGCTCCGCAGACCGATCTCCTCGACGACGCCCTTGACGGAGCCGATGCGGCATGAGTCGCCAGGCCGAAGTGGCTGATCGAGCACCACACTCAATCCACCGAAGAGATTCTCGAGCGTCTTCTGCGCGGCGAGTGCCACCGCGATGCCGCCGATGCCCAGTCCCGTCACCAAGTGCGTGACATCGACCCCGAACTGCGCCAAGACGCCCAGAACTGCGACGGCGATGGTCAGCCACCGAACCACGCGGACGGTGACGGGCACGAGCATCGCCACGCTCACACGCCCACGCGTGTGAAGATTGGTTCGGGCCAACTCTCCAGCAGTCGATGCCGCGCGCATGGTGCCCCACGCCACGAGCAGCACAATCACGACGCGGATGCCCATGCGCACGTCAGCAAGCAGCGAGGGCTCGACATCGATCCAACGCAAGCTCGCGCGCGCACCGAGCAGGTATCCCAAGATCAGGGATGGCGTCATGATCGATCGCACGAACGCCTCGCGCATCGGGTGGGAGCGAGTGTGCGCGAAGCGGCGAATGAGAGCGATGAGCACACGCACGAGGACCAGGCCGATCGCGCCGCCGATGCACAACGCCAGCAGCCCGCCAGCGTCGACCAAGGTGCGCGAGACAAGTGGATCCGTAGGCATATGGCCCGGACTCTAGCTTCGCTTAAGAAAACAGGGCCTGCCGGATGGCAGGCCCTGTGTGATTTCGAATCGAGCCGGTGTCGTCAGACCGACGCGGCCATCTTGGCGGCCTTCGCACGCGCATCGTCGAGCGAGCCGACGTACATGAACGCGCTCTCGGGCAGGTCGTCGCCCTCGCCGTTGCAAATGCGCTCGAAGCTCTCGATGGTCTCGTCGAGCTTGCAGGTCACGCCCGGCAGGCCGGTAAAGACTTCGCCGACGTAGAACGGCTGGCTGAGGAAGCGCTCGAGCTTGCGCGCGCGGGCCACGCTGAGCTTGTCGTCTTCGCTGAGTTCATCGACGCCGAGGATGGCGATGATGTCCTGCAGGTCCTTGTAGCGCTGCAGGATGCCCTGCACGCGACGGGCGACGCGGTAGTGGCGCTCGCCGACGACCTGAGGATCGAGGATGCGGCTCGTCGAAGCGAGCGGATCGACGGCGGGATAGATGCCCTTCTCCGCGATCTTGCGCTCGAGCACGATGAACGCGTCGAGGTGGCTGAAGGTCGTCGCGGGCGCGGGGTCAGTCAAGTCATCTGCCGGCACATAGATCGCCTGCACGCTGGTGATGGCGCCCTGGCGCGTCGAGGTGATGCGCTCCTGCAGCTGGCCCATCTCGGTGCTCAGCGTGGGTTGGTAGCCCACGGCGCTCGGCATTCGGCCGAGCAGTGCGCTCACTTCCGAACCAGCCTGCGTGAAGCGGAAGACGTTGTCGACGAAGAGCAGGGTTTCCTTGCCGGACTTGTCGCGGAACGCTTCGGCCATGGTGAGTGCCGACAACGCCACGCGCAGGCGCGCTCCCGGCGGTTCGTTCATCTGACCGAAGACCATCGCCACCTTGTCGAGCACATGCATCTTCTTGCCGCTCGCGTCGGTGTACTCGGCTTCCTGCATTTCAAGCCACAAGTCGTTGCCTTCGCGGGTGCGCTCGCCGACGCCGGCGAACACCGAGTAGCCACCGAAGTTTCGGGCCACGCGCGCGATCATTTCCTGAATCACGACGGTCTTGCCGACGCCTGCACCACCGAAGAGGCCGATCTTGCCACCGCGGACGAAGGGGCAGAGGAGGTCGATGACCTTGATGCCGGTCTGAAGGATTTCCGTCTGCGGGTTGAGTTCAACGAACTCAGGCGGCTCGCGGTGGATCGGCGCGTACTCCGCGCCATGCACCGGACCACGCTCGTCGACGGGATGGCCGAGCAGGTTGAACACGCGACCGAGCACGCTCTCGCCCGTGGGCACCTTCACTGGCGAACCGGTGTCGCGGCAGATGTCGCCGCGCTTCATGCCGTCGGTGGAACCGAGCGCCACGCAGCGCACCTGCCCGCCGCCAAGGTGGATGGCGACTTCGCCGACGAGGGTTTGCTTCTCGCCGCGGACGGTGAAGTCGATCTCGACTGCGTTGTAGATCTCGGGCAGCGCGTTCTCGGGGAACTGCGCGTCGAAGGTTGAACCGATGACTTGGGTGACGGTGCCGTTGGAAGCCATGTCTGTCTCGTGAGGTGCGGGGAGGAGCCGGCCTGGCGGGGTGCCGCGGACGGAAGACCGGAAAGGTAGCGTGAAGATCGATGCGCCGCCCGCTGACGGAACTCAGGTTTCGCGCGGGCCGTGCGTCGGGTCAGGCCAAGTGCCACGACGCCCGGTCGGTTTGACCGCGCAGGGCATCCGGCAAGGTGGCGACCAGCAGTCCGACCGGCTCAGTGGCCAATAACTTGCACTCTTCTCCGGCAGCAGGCAAGATGAACGATGCCCCCGGCGCCAGGTCGGCCTGCCACGAACCAGACATGAGCCGTGCTGTGCCGCTGATCACGGTCCAGACTGTCGGCGTGTCGCCGTCGGGGAGGTCGGCGACAGCGCCCATCGGCGCTTCGAGTTCATCGACCCGGAAGTACTCCGTTCTTACGCGAGTTCGTCCGCGCCAGCTCCCGCCACAGATGCGCCATGGCTCGTGGTCGTCGGGTGCATTCAGGATCTGGTCATCGCCGAACAGGATGCACTCCATCGCGGGGCCCACATGCAGCGGACGATTGGGGTCGTTCCGGTCCCAGTCGTACACGCGGAATGTTGTGTCGCTCGGCGTCTGGTACTCGGCAGCCAAGGTGCCTGCGCCGAGCGCGTGACAGATGCCGCTCGGCAGCCAGAAGGTCTGACCCGCGCGGACCGGTTCGTGAAGCAGGTCGTCGATCACGCCGCCCTCGGCAAGGTGGCGCGCGAAGGTGGGCGCATCAAGGTCGCGTCGGATCCCTCGGTAGAGCACAGCATTCGCACGCGCTTCCAGGATCAACCACGCCTCGCTCTTCATGAAGCAGTCGGCGTGCGATCGTGCATACCCCGCACTGGGATGGACCTGCACCGAAAGCGGTTCGTCCGCATCGAGCAGCTTCACCAGGAGTGGGAAGTCGCCGCTCGGTGATGCAGCGGCTCGCCCCAAAATCAGATCGCGCTCCGCGGCCATCACATCCTTCAGCGTGCTCCCCGTACCGTGACCTGACAGGATGGGCGAAGCCCCGTCGGCGATCGTCGTTGGAAGGTCAGCCACGAGCCAGGCTTCGCCGATGGGCATCGGCGGGTCGGGGAGCTTGAGGAACGGACAGATTCGGGTGCCGCCCCAGACGCGGTGCTTCAGCAGGGGCCCGAGGACGATGGGGAGCACGCGGCCGTCAGATCACCATGCCGGTGATCAGCCCCTCGAAGACCATCTTGTTGTGGACAAAGCCCTGCGCCAAGCTCTTGAAGAGCCGTGCGTTGAACGACAGTTCCTTCGCCGCGATCACGAATCGGTCACCGGGAACGACTTGCCCGCGGAACGAGACCTCGTCGCAGCGAATGAAACCCAGGAAGCCTGTCGGCTTGCGGGTTCGCTTGTGGGTGTAACTGCACAGTTGCGCAGCGGCCTCGATCATCATGACCCCGGGAAACAGGGGTCGCCCGGGAATGTGGCCGGCGCACCAGAACTCATCGGACCGCACATCCTTGTAGCCCACGGACGAGAGCCCGTCCGGCCCCATCCAGCAGACGCGATCGAGCATCCGCATGTCGCCGGTTTGGGGCAGAAGGGCATCGATCGGGTACTCACCCGATGCGTCGACAGTCAGGTCGACGGTCGAAATGTCGATAATTGGGGCATTTGCCACGGTTTTTCTCGCTTTCGCCTGCCGACTTCCGGCGGAGAATAGCCCAAACGACGGGGTGTGCGTGTAGCCTGACCCGAGCCCGGTCCGGACAGCCAACCCCAAGGAGACCACATGATTCACGAGCTCTACGCCAAGTTGGAGAAGTTGATCGCCGATGCGAAGGCCGACCTCGACAAGGCCGCTGGTGGCAACAAGGCCGCTGGGACGCGCGCCCGCAAGCACATGCAAGAAGTCCGATCGATCGCCGCCGACATCCGCAAGGCGATCTTGGACAACCGCGACAAGCCGACTCCCTAAGTGGCTTGCTCATGCACGAATGTCGACCGACGGCGGCCAGTCCGCCGTCGGTTGTCGTTTTTGGCGCGTTGATCAGCCCGGCAGTGGTCGAATGGCCTTCGCCAACGCCAGCATGCCCTTGAAGCTGGGGTTGGCTGCATCGCCCGCGAGCTCGTACATCGCGCTCAGGCACCCCGACGGCACGCAACCGCTCAGTTCCAGCCTTCGAAGCGCGGGTGCAATCTGCTGGGCCTGCCCTGCGCTGATCGCGTCAGTCATCAGGAATGGGGTCCGACCGGCCGATCGCAGGTCAAGCGCCGTTTGGAGCACGCAAACATGGGCCTCGACGCCGCACACGAGGACATTTGGTCGCCCGTGATCGGTGAGCCATGCCTCCAGCGGGGGCACCGCCGCGCTGAATCGCGTCTTTTCGAATCGGCACGCGCCGGCAGGAAGCGCCTGGCTGATCGACTCGACGGTCGGGCCGAGCCCCTTCAGGTAGTGCTCGCTCAGGGCAACGGGGAGCCCAAAGTGAGCAGCCGCGCGCATGAGCAGGGCGGTGTTCTCGGTGATCGCCTCGGCGTGGGCGATCGTGGGCATCAGGCGTTCCTGGAGGTCGATGACGAGCAGGCAGGCGTTGTCAGGGGTCAGCCGCGGCATCGATCAGACTCGCAATTCGACGGAGCCGTCGAGCCGTCCGGTGTACCGAGCGCGAACTCCGGCAACGGTCGACGCCAAGAACGCATCCACTTGCTCGGGCGCGCGGCCGACGTATCGCGCTGGGTCCGTGACGCCGCCAAGGTCGACGGCCGAGAAGACGGAATCCGAACGCAGACGCTCGAGCAGGTCGTTTGGTCGGCCATGCTCCTTCACCTGAGCGGCCGCGGCCACGCTGTGTAGGCGGATCCGCTCATGCGCGTCCTGTCGGTCGGCGCCCCGTTCGACTGCAGCCATCAGGATCGCCTCGGTCGCCATAAACGGGAGCTCGGCCATCAACCGCGCGCGCACCTGATGCGGATAGACGACCAGTCCATCGACCACATTGCAGATCAGGTCCAGCGCGCCGTCGAGCGCCAGGAACGACTCGGCGATCGAGAGCCGGCGATTGCTCGAGTCATCGAGCGATCGTTCGAGCCACTGCACGGCGGCCGTGTCGAGCGCGTTCTGAGGCATGCTCATCACAAAGCGGGCGAGGCCACACGCACGCTCGCAGCGCATGGGGTTGCGCTTGTAGGGCATGGCGCTTGAGCCGATCTGGTCCTTCTCGAATGGCTCCTCGAGTTCCTTCAGATTCGCGAGCAGACGGATGTCCGTCGCGCACTTGTGGATGGCGGCAGCCGCTGCAGCCAAACTCGAGAGCACCTGCGCATCGACGACGCGCGTGTACGTCTGACCGCACACGGGATGAAGGCGACCTTCAGGCCAACCAAGGAGTGTCGCAAAGCGCCGCTCGAGCGCATCGACCTTGGCCGGATCGTTCCCGCACAGTTGCAGGAAGCTCGCTTGCGTGCCCGTCGCACCACGAAGTCCGCGCAGCGCGAGCGTGTCGCGTCGATGCTCGATGTCTTCGAGCGCCAACGCCAAGTCGTACGCCCACAGGCACGCGCGCTTGCCAACGGTCACTGGCTGCGCGGGTTGGTAGTGCGTGAATCCAAGGCACGGCAGCGCACGGTGCGCGGTGGCGAATCGGCCGAGCCGATCGATCGCGCGAGCAAGCTTGACGGCGACGAGGTCGAGCGCCTCGCGCATCAGGATCGCGTCGGCGTTGCAGACGACATCCTGGCTCGTCGCACCGAGATGGATGATCGCGCGGGCCTCCGGCGCGGCGTCGCCAAGCGTGTGGACATGCGCCATCACATCGTGGCGCAGGGCGCGCTCGTGCTTGGCCGCGGCGTCGAAGTCGATGTCATCCAAGTGCGCGCCAATGGCCGCGACCTGCGCGGCCGAGACGGGCAGTCCAAGTTCATGCTCGGCGGTCGCGAGCGCATGCCAGATGCGGCGCCAGGTGCTGAACTTGCGCTGCGCGCTGAACAGCGAGCGCATCTCGCGGCTGGCGTTGCGTTCCTCGAGCGGGCTTCGGTATCCGTGGTGCGTGGAGTCGTTCATGGGGTCCCGGCGGCGCGGCCGCCGATCCTGTTCTCAGTGCCCGCGCGCAATCGCGCGATGTTGGAGCGGTGTTTCCAGATGACGAGCGCACCAAGCGCTGCGTTCACGGTGACCATCGGCCAAGCGCCCTCGAAGGACCATCCTTCGTCGGTTCTCGCGTTCCAGACCAGCGTCGCGATCGGCAGTGCTGCAGCAGCCACCATCGAGGCCAACGACACGTAACGAGACACGAGCACCAGGATCAACCACAGCGCAAACGCCGCCAGAACGGGAACGCCCACGGCGGGCCAGATCGCGCTGAGCCCGCCGAAGATTGTGGCGACGCCCTTGCCGCCCTTGAAGCGGATCCACGGGCTGAACATGTGCCCGAGCATGGCGGCTGCGGCGATCGCGATCCATGCGAACTGCATCCAGGGTGCGATCTCCGCAGCTGGCCGGCCCCAGAGCTCGGCCTGCGTTCCGGCGATCGCCACGGGCACGAAGCCCTTCAGGAAGTCGAGCGCGAAACACAGGAAGCCCCAACGGCGACCAAGGACGCGACCGACATTGGTCGCGCCGGGATTGCGGCTGCCTTCCTGCATGATGTCGTGACCACGCGCTCGCGCGATGAGCACACCGAACGGCACGCTGCCGCAGGCGAACGCCACCAAAGCCATCAGGAACATGCTGCGATCCTACGGCAGCGCGAGCGGTCGTTCACGATCGCCAGAGTTCACCGAGTCCGCGGTGCACGGCCCACCGATTGGTCGTGGTGCGCAGCTCAGCGGCGAATCCCATGGCCACCAAGGGCGGACCCTCGAGTTCGGCCTCGAGTCCGTCTGCGTCGATCCACAGGTGGAGCAGTTTCACGCCTTGCCGCTCCGCGAGCGCCTCGGCCGCAGCACGCACCGTCTCGCGGACCTCGTGGTCGGCGAGAGAGCGAGGCAGGGCGTGGAGCGCCACGGCGGCCATCGTTCAGAAGACGGCGCTCGGCGCGCTCGATGCGCGGGACGCTGACGATGCGTCGCCAAAGCTCGTGCCGATGGCGCGCGCCGCCGACACGAGCGGATGATCGACTGGGACCAGGCGTTGCTTGCCAGCTGACGCCAACAAGTCGACTTCGCGGAAGAGGTTGTTCTGGCGAACGACCAAGCGATTGCGCGCGCCGTCCATGAGCATGGCGATCGCGTGGTAGCCAAAGTGCGTGGCCAGGATGCGGTCGGCGGCAATCGGCGTTCCGCCGCGAATGATGTGGCCAAGGTTGGTGCTGCGCACATCCGCCGTGGTGCGATGGGCAAGTTCCTTGGCGACCCAGGCTCCAATGCCGCCCAATCGCACCGGGTCGGGACTGGTCGGGTCGATCTCGCGGATCATCTGGCTTCCGCCCTTGGGCATGGCGCCCTCGCCGACGGCGACGATCGCAAAGCCCGGACCGTCGCCCACGCGCCGCTGCACGAACTCGCAAATGTGATCGAGTTCGAACGGGATCTCGGGAATCAAGATGATGTCGCTGCCGCTCGCCACGCCCGCGGTGAGCGCGATCCATCCGGCATTGCGACCCATCACTTCGCAGACCATCACGCGGTGGTGGCTGTCGGCCGTGGAGTGGAGCTTGTCGAGCGCATCGGTTGCCGTGGCGACAGCAGTCAGGAAGCCGAAGGTGATTTCGGTGCCGCACAAGTCGTTGTCGATCGTCTTGGGCACACCGATGATGTTGACGCCGGCATCGACCAAGCAGGTCGAGGCCGCCATCGTGCCGTCGCCCCCGATCACCACGATCGCGTCGAGTCCGTGGCGCTCCACCGTGGCGATGCACTGCCGCGTGCAATCAGCGAAGACCGGCGAACCGTCGGCGTTGCGATCGACCACCCACCGTCGCGGATTGCACTTGTTGTTCGTGCCCAGAATCGTGCCGCCGCGCGTGAGGATGCCCGACACATCGCCAAAGCTCAGCGGCCGAACGCGGTCCTCGATCAAGCCTTGAAATCCATCCTCGATGCCCACGACCTGGATGCCGTGTTGGAGCATTGCCGTCTTGGCGACCGCGCGAATGACGGCGTTGAGTCCGGGGCAGTCGCCGCCGCCGGTGAGGATGCCGATGCGCTTGATCTGGGATGGGCTCATGGGAGTCGGGCGATGGTAGCGGGAGCCACCATCGCGCCCGCTACCATCGCTGCCATTCCATGAAGGAGTCCATCGTGAGTGAGCAGTCTTCGGACGAGCATCTCGATCCATCGGTCCTCGTGGCTGCGCGCAGGGCGAAACTCGAGCGCCTTCGCACAGAGTTGGGCGTTGAGCCGTTCGGGCAGCGCGTGGACGGCATCGCGCCGCTCGCCCAGGCACGCGCTGCGTTCGATGAAGCCGCGCATGTTGCGTACGAAGAGGCCGCGAAAGCTGCCAAGTCCGATCCCTCGGTGCGCGTGGATGACCGTCGTGCTGCGGTCACCGTCGCTGGTCGCGTCGTGCAACACCGCGACATGGGCAAGCTCGTCTTCATGTGGCTTCGCGACCATTCGGGGGACTTGCAGGTCAGCGTGTCAAAGGCCAATGTGCCCGAGTCCGCATTCAAGGTTGCGTCGATGGCTGACTACGGCGATCTGCTCAGCGTGACCGGTCGCGTCGGCCGCACCAATCGCGGCGAAACCTGCGTGTGGGCCGATGGCGTCTCGATGCAGTGCAAGAGCCTTGAGCCGCCGCCGGGCAAGTGGCACGGGCTCTCCGACGACGAGACCCGCTACCGCCGGCGCTATGTCGACATGTACGCCAACCCGGCCACGGTGCGCACCTTCCAATTGCGTTCGCGCATCGTCAGCGCGATCCGCCGCTTCATGGAGGCGCGCGGTTACCAAGAAGTCGAGACGCCGATGATGCAGGCGATGGCCGGCGGCGCGGCGGCGCGACCCTTCGCCACGCACCACAACGCGCTCGACATGCAGCTCTTCATGCGCATCGCACCAGAGCTCTATCTGAAGCGATTGCTCGTGGGCGGCCTGCCGAAGGTCTTCGAGATCAACCGGAACTTCCGCAACGAGGGAGTGGACCGAAGCCACAACCCCGAGTTCACCGCGATGGAGGCCTACGAGGCCTTCGGCGACTACATGACGATGCTGGAGATGGTTGAAAGCCTCGTGCATGCTGTCGCGTGTGATGTGGCTGGCGTGCCCGAAGGCGGGGCGGTGGCGCTCCCGTTCGGAGACCTCGTCATCGACTACGCCAAGCCGTTCCGCCGCGTGCGGTACGAGGAGCTCTTCCGCCAGGCCTACGGCTTTGACATGGAGGACGAGGCCCGCGTTCGTGCGACCGCCAAGGAACTTCACATCGAAGGCGGAGCGACCAAGGATGTGTGGCTCGTCGTCAATGAGCTCTTCGAAGAGAAGGCCGAAGCGCTGCTTGATCCATCGAAGCCCACCTTCGTCTTGGATTACCCAAGCGCGATCAGTCCACTCACGCGTCCCAGCCGAAGCCGGCCGGCCATTGCCGAGCGCTGGGACCTGTTCATCGCCGGCATGGAGATTGGTCCTGCCTACACCGAACTCAACGATCCCGACATTCAGCTCGCCAAGTTCACCGAGCAACTGAAGGGTGCCGACGAGGAAGAGAGCACCTTCCGCACGCTCGACGAGGACTTCATTACGGCGCTTCGCGTGGGCATGCCGCCCGCTGGTGGGATGGGGATGGGGATCGACCGTCTCGTCATGCTGCTCTCGAACAGTCCATCGATTCGCGACGTCATCCTCTTCCCGCTCATGCGCGCCGAATGAACACGCGGCGCGTCGGTTCCAATCTGGGCAGGCCATCGTTCCTTGGGTTCAACACCATGACCACGACCTCCTTCCGTCTCATCCGATCGATCGCTTTCCTCGCGCTGGCGATCGTCGTGCATCCAGCAGTGGCCGGTTGGACCACACTTGAAGAAGCGTGGTACACGATGACCCTTGGCGGTCAGCCGTGTGGACACCTTCGCACGGTTCTGCAACAGGACGGCGATCTGTATCGATCGCTCTCCGAATCGACGCTGACCGTGGGGCGCGCTGGCGCGTCGATCTCGGTCACCATTTCGTCGACTTTCGATGAGCGGGCCGATCACACGCCAGTCGCTGCATCGCTCACGCAGTCGATGGGCGGCGCGCCCACGACGACCGAGTGGACCTTTTCGCCCACCGGCATCGAGGTCAAGGCGCAGCAGGATGGGCGCGTGACGACCTCTACGAAGCCGCTCCCACCCGCAGGTTGGCTCACGCCGCGTGCGGCTGATGCACTGCGCAAGAAGGCCCTGAAGGATGGATTGACGACGGTCGAGTTCACCACCATCGATCCGCAGAACGGCACGGCGCCGATGTCGGTCAAGAGCCAGCGCACCGGTACGGGTCCGCTCACGGTCGACGGCAAACAGGTTGCGGGCACCACATGGACCACGCGGACCTCTCTGTTACCCATCGACACGATCGAGGAGTACGACGCTGCGGGATTGATGCTCCGCCAGGTCACGCCGATGGCGCTGGGCAAGATTGAGGCGGTGCTC
>VGXL01000026.1 GCA_016873315.1 Phycisphaerae bacterium
CCTGCCTGAGCAACTCGCCCGTGATGACCTCGCCGCTCGACAGCGTCACCTCAGCATGCTGCGTGGCGGACTGCGCCTGCACCATGGACAGCACATCGGCCATCGCACATCGCGTGGCGATCAGGGCTGCGAGGACTGCAAAGCGATGACGCATGGTGGGTCTCGGGTCGGTGATGCGCGATGACTCGTCGACCTGTCTTGGCCGAAGTCGACGCGCAGTTCTTGCCTTCCAAGCACGCCACGGTACTCTTCTCCCGTGCGCCGTGTGACCGTCCATCTGCTTGCGATCTGGATCGCCATGTGCTGCTGCCAGTGGCGGGCGGGGGCGGGCTGTTTGGGCATGACGGCGATGCCGTCCTGCTGCGCGCCCGTTCCTGCGGCCGATGACTGCTGTCACAACTGCTGCGACGAGGAAGCACCAACTCCCGCGCCGGTGGACACCGACGCGTGCGCAGACTGCTGCACCAAGGCTCCGTCCCCACAGTGCGACGAACTGCCTGCGTCGCTCTTCGTGTTCCACCTCGATCACCTCGGCACTTTGGTGTTGCACCTGCCGAGCATCGCTCTGCCCGCCACCGATCTCTCGATCGAGCGCGGCACCGTGTGGCACCCGCCGCCGGGCCGATTCCGACCGCTGGTCTGCATCCTGACTGTGTGACGCTGCGTTGATCGTTGCCGCGCCCTGATGGGTTCGCGGCGCTGTCACGCACCTCACACATCAAAGGATCACCATGCCCAAGCCCCTGCTTCGGGCTGCCCGAACTCACGCCGTCTTTGTCCTGACGGCACTCTTCGCTGCAGCCTGCACGACGACTGACCATCACGATGCCTCGCGCGATGCACTCGAGCGCGACCTTGCACGCGTTGCGCTGAAAGGCGACGCCCACCAACCGACCACGACCGCACCGCCGACCGACCGCCCCCTCTCTGCCGAGACCGCCGTCGCAACTGCTCTCGCACGCAATCCGTCGTTCCGCGCTGATGTCCTCGGCGCTCACGAGGCGGCGCTCGCCGTCGATGCTGTCGCGCTCGGTCCGACACCCATGTTGATGCTTGAGATCGGCGCACCGCTCTCGGCCACGGCGACGGTGCCAATCCAGGCGCTGCTGACCGCATCGCTCACCGATCTCATCACACGCGATGACCGCATGGAGGCGGCGAGTCTTCGTGCGCAGGCCGCGCACCTTGCTGCAATCGATGCGGCCGCCACGCTCGCGGCCACCGTGCGTGAGCGACACGCCATGGCTTGGCAAGCGCAGGAATCGCTGCGGCTGGCCCACCTTCGGCTCGCCCTGGCGCAGGTGCAAGCCGATCGTGAGTCGGCCCTCGCTGCGAAGGGGCTCGCGTCCACTCGAAGCGACCAGGCAGCATCGTCGATGCTCGCTGCCGCGCAGTCCCGCCTCGAGCAAGCTCGCGCGAGTCACTCGACCAGCCTGCGCGCGCTGGCCATCGAGATGGGCTGCGCGCTCGACCGGACCGACTGGATCCTTGAACGCCCTGAGTTGCCAGCACTCCCCGAGCAGGCTGTGCTCGCGAGCAGCCCCGAGACGCCCGCCGCGCGCATGGCCATCGCGCTCGCCGCGGCCACGCGCATCGAGGCGGGGCTCATTCGTTCGGGGCTCGCCCAGAACGCGAACATCGGTTCGGGATACATGCAGGATGAGGAAGGAATGCAAGCGATTCCGATCGTGCTGCAGTTCGCTCTTCCGATCGGTGGCGAGGGCGCAACGCGCGACGAACGCGCCGCGCTGCTCGATGAGGCCGCCGCGCTCCGAGCCGACGCGGCGCTGCAGCAAGCCCACGCGCGGCTCGCCGATGCGCTCGATCGCGAGACATCGCTGCGCGTCGCCGCACAGGCGCTCGAACGAACGATGCTCGCTGCTGCGAGGGCGCAGCAGGATCGCGCGCGCACTCTGGCCGAACGCGGCGCCGCAACCACGAAGGAACGCGACGAACTTCATGTCGCGTGCATCGAAGCAGAGACCGAAACCAACATGGCCTATGCATCGGCCTGCATCGCCGCAGCGCAGCGCGTCGCGGCGAGTGCCGGCATCGATCTGGCCCGCAACGACGACCAACCACGGAGCGCCTCGCGATGAACAGCCACACCACCACATCTGCCATGATTCCTCTGCCGAATCGTCGCGCGACGCGGCTCTTCGCGTTCTGCGTCTGGGGCGGCGCGATCTTCGGAGTCGTCGCGTTCATTGCGTTCTGGCTCGGCCGTCCAACGCCGGTCGCCGTCACGCGAGCTGTCGCGCGCGAGCTCGGTTCGTCCTTTGCCGGCAGCATTGTGCAGGCACCCGGATGGATCGAAGCCCGTCCGTACGCCACGCTCGTGCCAGGGCTCATCGATGGCACGGTGACCTCGGTCCGGGCGATCGAGGGCGACGCCGTGAAGGCGGGACAGATCATCGCCACGATTGATGCGCGCCCCTTCGAGGAGGCGGAGCAGCAGACGGCCGGCGCGTACGCGATGGCGCGTGCCGAGACGGCACAAGCGAGGCTTCAGCACACGCTCGCCGAAGCTCGGCTCAGTGTCGGCGAGGCCGCACAGATCGATGTTGACCTTGCTGCGGCGCAGCTCGCGCGCGCTGAGGGCGCCGAACTCATGGCGCGTGGCGCGTGGGAGCGTGCCGTCCTTGATGTCGAACGCTGCAGCGTGGTGTCACCAGTCGACGGAGTGATCTATGAGCGACGCGTCGATCCCGGCGAGCGCATCGGTGGCGACATGGAGAACGAGGGCGCCATGTTCGCGATCTTCGACCCCGCCAAGGTGCAAGTTCGTTGCGATGTGCCGCTCGCCGATGCGGGAAGCGTGCTGCCTGGACAGCTCGCCGAGGTCACTGTCGATGCCTTCAAGGGGCGGACCTTCCACGGCACCGTGCTCGTGGGCGGTTTCAGGGCGGACATCGCGAAGAACACGCTTCAGGTCAAGATCGGGCTTGATGATGCGGATGGACTGCTGCGACCCGACACGCTCACGCGTGTACGCATCATGGTGCCCGGTTCGAGCTCTGGTTCCACGCGCACCCAAGTCGTCGTGCCCGCCGATTGGGTCGTGCGCCACGGCGCGCATGTGACCGTCCTGGTGATGGATGAGGGCGTCTTGCGGCGCGTTGATCTTGGCGAAGCGATCGACGCTGGCGAGGGTTGGCTGGTCGGCGGCGATGGCGTGCGCCCCGGCGATCTCCTCGTGCATCCGTCGCATGAGTCGCTGTCCGATGGCACGCGCATCACCCCGAAGGAGGAAGCACCATGAGCCTGATCGATTGCCGTTCTCTCTGCAAGGATTACCAACGCGGCGGCGAGGTCGTGCATGTGCTCGATCACCTTGATCTCTCGATTGAGCGTGGTTCGTACACGGCGCTCATGGGACCCAGCGGCAGCGGCAAGACGACGCTGCTCAACCTGCTGGCCGGGATCGATCGCGCCACATCGGGCGAGCTCCTCGTCGATGGCACCGACCTTGCGCAACTGGATCGCAACCAACTCGCGCTTTGGCGGTCGCGTCATGTCGGCTACGTCTTCCAGCTCTACAACCTCGTGCCCGTTCTGTCGGCGTACGAGAATGTGGAACTGCCGCTGCTGCTGCACGACCTGACCGCAGCCGAGCGGCATCGCCGCGTTGTCGAGGCGCTGGAATCGGTCGACCTTTCAAGCCGCCACGGTCACCTTCCACGCCAACTCTCGGGTGGACAGGAGCAGCGCGTGGCGATCGCGCGCGCACTCGTGACGCAGCCCACGCTGCTGCTCGCGGACGAGCCCACGGGCGACCTCGACCGCACGAACGCCGATGCCGTGATGGATCTGTTCGGTCGGCTGCACGCTGAGCGGGGACAGACCATCGTGATGGTCACGCACGATGACTCGATCGCACGCCGCGCTGAGCGAACTGTGCGACTGGACAAGGGACGGCTCGCCGGCGTGGAGGTCGCACGATGAGCGCGATCATGAGCCGAGTTCGGTACGCGCTCCGCAGCGCACGGCGGCAGCGACTGCGGACGGTGGCGCTGGTCGCTGGCGTCGCGCTGACCACCGCGCTCGCGGCGGCGATCGCCTGCATCGATCTTGGTGTGCGCGATGCCACCACCACGCGTGCTGGCGAGACGCGATTGATCGTCTACCGCGAGAACCGCTTCTGCCCCTTCGCCAGTGCGCTGCCCCAGCGTTACGACCGGCAGATCGCGGAGCTTCCGGGCGTCGCGGCCGTCGTCCCCGTGAAGATCATCGTCTCCAATTGCCGAGCCTCGCTCGATGTCGTGACCTTCCGCGGTGTGCCGGTGGATGACTTGCGTGCGATGGCGCCGAAGCTCGCGTCTGGCTCGATCGACGCCTGGGCAAGCCACGGCAACGGGGCGCTGGTCGGACGCGAACTCGCTGCCCGCCGAGGGCTGCGCGTCGGTTCCTCGCTGACCGCCGCAGGCATCGATGTAGTGATCGACGGCATTCTCGAAAGCGATGACCCGCAGTGGCGAAACAGCGCCATCACGCACCTGTCGTATCTGCAGGAGCGAGCTGCGCGCGGCGGCACCGGCGGCATCGTGACTCAATTCGATGTGACCGTCAGCGATCCCGCGCGTCTGGAGGAGGTCGCTCGAGCGATCGACGAGCGTTTCAGGGCCGACGAGTCCCCCACTGCCACGCGACCGCAGACGGCGTTCGTGGCACGCGCAGCGCGCGATGTTGTGGCGCTCATAGGCTTCAGTTCGATCATCGGCGTCGGAGCCGTCCTCGCGGCGTTCGGCTTGCTCGCGACGACGATGGTCAACGTCACGCGTCACCGCTCGCGTGAGTTCGCCGTGCTGCGCACGCTCGGATTCACGGACGGCGGCATCAGCGCGATCGTGCTCGCGGAGGGCGCGCTCGTCGGTGGCCTCGGCGGGTTGATCGGCGCCGGTCTCGCGTGGACTGGACTCGCTCGTGCGGGCCTCGCCTTCACGATGGAAGGCGTCTCGATCACGCCTCGACTGGACCCCACGATCTTCGTCATCGCTTCCGTCGCGGCACTCGTCGCGGGCCTAGCGGCCACGGCGATCCCGGCGTGGACCGCTTCGCGTGCTCGCTTGGTGGACCTGCTGCGAGGCGGATCATGAAGACGCTTCCTCTGGAGTACTCCTTGCGCGGACTCACGCGCGGACGCGGCCGCACGCTGCTGGCGTTGGCCGGCTCGCTCGTCGCGGGCGCGCTCATCGCGACAGCTTCGGCATTCCTCGGCGGCATGGAAGCGGCTCTGGGATCGACCGCGTCGCCCTCGCGCGTGATCGTCATGGGTGCGGGAAGCGAAGAATCGCTCGAGCGCAGCGAAATCGGCGCGCGCGTTCCCGGCGTCCTTTCCGCGAGTGTGCAGGGCATCAAGCGAACCGCTGGCATGGAGCATGTGAGCGCCGAGACCCACGTCGCCCTGCCCATCGCGATCGATGGCGCGGAGGCGGCGAGCGACAATGGGCTCGTTCGCGGCGTCGGTCCGGCGGCCCTCTTGGTCCACCCCAATGTGCAACTCACCGGTGGACGATGGCCCGAACGCGGATCAGGCGAGGTCCTTGCCGGAACGAGCGCCATGCGGCGGCTCGGCGTGGATCCCTCGACCGCCATCGGCAGTCGCATCGTGCTCGCTGGCACGCCACTCACCATCGTGGGCACCATGCGCGCGCCAGGCTCGACGATCGACGGCGAGTGGTGGATGCCGCTCGAAGACCTGACGACGCTCATGCGGCGCGAAACAATCTCGTGCGTCATCGTGGATCTGGACGGCGCGACGATCGGTGATGTGCGGGCCTTCACGGTCTCGCGGCTCGATCTGGAACTCGCGGTCTTGGCTGAGCTCGACTACTACGCATCGCTCTTGGCGTTCTTCACGCCCGTGCGAGCGCTCGTCGCCGTCGTCGCCACGCTCATGGCACTCGCTGCGGCACTGGGCGGCGCGAGCGCACTCGCCGCTGCCTTCAGCGAACGCGTGCGTGAGAACGCGGTCCTCGAAACCCTTGGATACCCGCGCCATGCGGTGATCCTGGATGTCCTGCTGCAGTGCATCATCGTGGCCGTCTCCGGCGCGACGGCCGGTGGATTCCTCGCGAAGTGGCTCTTGAGTGGACTCTTGGTCGAGTTCAGCATGGGCACCTTCGCACTGCAGTTCGATGCACGATCCACGCTGCTCGCCGTCGCAACCGGGTTCGCCGTCGCGATCGTCGCCGCCGTCCTCAGCACCTGGCGCTGGATCGGGCTCCCGACGCCCGAGGCGCTCCGCACCACCTGACTTCACCTCCAACTCCTTGACGACCTCACGACAGATCCATCGATTCACCACGTTCGAAAGGAACCAGTCCATGCGACACCTCACTTCACTCTTCCTCGCCTCGTCCGTCCTCCTCGCTGCCTGCGGCGGCGACAGTGATGGTCACCACCACGCCGATGACGGACACGATCACGCTGCGGGGCCCGCTGCTCCAGAAGGCGCCTTCCCCGCGTCACTCTTCGCGAGCGCGCCAACCGGCGAGCCGATCGGCGTTGGTGCCATGAAGTCGACCGCAAAGGCTGGCGATCGCGTCATCGTCGTGGGCAGGATCGGCGGGAGCGAGGACCCGTTCCTCGCCGACCGAGCCATGGTGACCATCGCTGACCCGAGCGTGAAACTCTGTGGCGAGGACGACCCCAACGACGACCACTGCCCCACCCCCTGGGACTTCTGCTGCGAGCCGCGAGACCATCTTCGCAAGATGTCGGTCACGATCGTGGCGAATGCCGCGGACGGAGGACCAATCCAACACTCCCTGCGCGGTCAGGGTGGCCTGAAGCTAGGTGCGCGCGTCGTCGTCGAAGGCACCGTCGCGTCGGTCGGCCCCGACGGAGCAGCGATGATCAATGCGGAACGCATCATCGCGCAGTGACCGCCGCTAGAGTGCGCTCGGCATGCTGATCGGGCTCGACGTCGGCACCAGTTCAACCAAGGCGTTGCTTGTGGCGCCGGATGGTGCCGTCGTCGCCGCAGCAACGCGCGAGTACGGATTCGACACGCCGCGCCCGGGCTGGGCGCAGACCGATCCGCGCGTGTGGCGCCGGGCGTCCATCGCGGTCCTGCGCGAACTTGCTGGTCATCCCCGAGCCAAGAGCATTCAGTGCATCGGACTGACGGGGCAGATGCACGGCCTGTGTCTGGTCGGCGACGATGGCGAACCGCTCGCGCCGGCGATCATGTGGAACGACCAACGCAGCGCGCCACAGTGTGATCGACTTGAGCGCTTGATGGGTGCCCCCGAGATCGTCGCGCGCACCGGAAATCGCCTGATGCCCGGCTTCACAGCGCCCAAGTGGGCGTGGGTCGTCGAGCACGAGCCGTCCATCGCGCGTGCGGCGCGTCATGTGCTCCTGCCCAAGGATGATGTTCGCTTTGCGCTGACCGGCACCGCCGCAACCGATGTCAGCGACGCCAGCGGCATGCTCGTGCTCGACTGCGCGAGTCGGCGCTGGAGCAAGTCCATGTGCCACGACCTGGCGCTCCCCATGGATCTGCTCGGATCGCTGCACGAATCGCACGAAGTCTGTGCGCATCTCAATGCAGCTGCTGCTGCGGCCACCGGGCTCCCGGCCGGTCTGCCGGTCGTCGCTGGCGCCGGCGACCAAGCAGCGCAAGCACTGGGCACCGGCATCATCGACGACGGTCAGGTGAGCTGCACGATCGGCACCAGCGGCGTGGTCTTTGCCGCAGGCGATCGATGGCGCGCGAGCCCCGACGGCAATCTTCATGCTTTCTGTCACGCGGTTCCCAATCGATGGCACCTGATGGGAGTGATGCTCAGTGCTGGCGGCAGCCTGCAGTGGGCCAAGCGTGCTCTGGCGCCCGACCTAGCGGACGCCGCAACGAACGCCGGCGTCGACGCGTATCCGCTCATGCTTGAGCTCGCCGCGGCCGCGCCCGCGGGCTGCGACGGGTTGATCTTCCTGCCCTATCTGAGCGGTGAACGCACGCCGCATGCGGATCCGCACGCGCGTGGTGCGTTCGTGGGCATGACCCCGGCGCACTCGCGCCATCACCTGCTTCGCGCGGTCGTCGAAGGCATCACGATGGGCCTCGTCGATGGGCTCGATGCGATGCGCGCGGTCGGGCTCACGCCGCGATCGATCCGACTCTCGGGCGGTGGTGCGCGCAGCGCGTGGTGGCGTCAACTCATGACCGATGCCTTCGGCGTGCCCACGAGCACCGTGCAGGTCACCGATGGTGGCGCGTACGGCGCTGCGCTCTTGGCCGGCATCGGCACAGGATGTTGGACGGACGCAGCGCACGCCACGCGCCACCTTCGCGATCAGGATGCGTGCGCGCCATCAGGCATCAACGCGATGCCGCAGGATCGCTACCGTGCGGCCTATCGCGCACTCCGTCCCTGGTTCCACGAGGCCCACCCATGATCTGGTCGCTGCTCCTGATGTCACTCAGCATGCTCGCCGTCGCGTGGCTCGCGTGGAAGCTCGTGCAGCGACAAGAGCGCGGCGACGATCGACTTGAGTCGATGCTCAAGCAGGATGATGAGCGAGCCGAACGGGGCCTTCGTCGAGCCGCTGGCCTACCGGACGAACCCCCTGCGGAACCCGGTCGCGACCGTCCGACGAACTGACGATCAGCTCCACCACGAGTTCTTGCGACGCGCGTCGTTGACCGCGGACTGCAAGTTCTTGCCGGGGCATGCCGTCTTCGCGCCCGCCCACTCGCGGTGGGTGAGCACGCGACCCTGGAGCAACTTGTATTGGGTCATCAACCGGCGGACATGCGCCCGCAGCCCATCAAGTTGATGCGGCGCGGGCTTCTGAATGTCGAAGTTGCCCATCACCAGGATGCCGATGTTCTGCTCGTTGTGCTTCGAGACATGCGCGCCCTGCCATCGCAGATTGCGTCCCTCCCAGACTCGGCCATCGCGATCGATGATGTAGTGGTAGCCAATGTCGCTGAACCCACGACCACGATGCCCGCAGCGGATCCACTCAATGCGTGCCGCCGACGCATCCATGCTCGTCTCGGTCATCGGGGAGTCAAGACCGTCGTGGTGAATCGTGATCCACTTGATGGGCACGATCATCTTGTTCAGGTCCTTCGTGTCCGGCGTTCCGCGAGCCCAGCGCGCGCGCGGAATGACGCCGTCCACGGCCTTGGCGTTCCGATCGGGAGCGATGTTGGTCGACGTCGATCCAGCAGGCGCCGGACCTGTCGCTGCGTGCGGAGCTGGGCCGCTGGGTCGAGATGGGTCGGGCCAGATCGGATCGGGGACGAGGAATGTGCTTGATGTGCTTGGCGTGCTTGGCGTCGCCGTGCAGGCGGCCAGGAATCCCAGCCCCATCATCAGGATCGATCGCCGCGCAAGGCTCGACGCCGCACCATCCGACACGAGGTCGTACCGAGGCATCGATGCGTCGAGTGAACCCGCATCAAGACTCATGCGGTCATCGCCTGCGCGATTCCTTCCCTCGATCCCCGCATGTTGCTCTCGATCCATGACCAGACCTCCATGTCCAAGCCCAATCTCATCGTCCATGACGAGCGAGCGCCTGCAGAGATTAGCCCATGCCATCGCATGTTCGGGCACCGACTTTGCACCGGAAATCCCGGGCTCGCCACGCTGTCGGCGATGATGCTCAGACACCCCCTTCCCGGTACACTTTCGGGGCTCCCCGGCGGGGTGCAATCCACCCCCTTTCCAGCCCCCAAGGCGCAGGGTCCATGACCGAGCAGACCACCCCAACCGAACCCACGATGACCGCACCGGAGAAGTACACCAGCGAGGAGATCCAGGTCCTCGAAGGTCTCGAGGCGATCCGTAAGCGCCCCGGGATGTATGTCGGCGGAACGGGCCTGAACGCCCTCCATCACCTGGTCTACGAGTGCGTCGACAACGCGATCGACGAGGCCATGGCGGGCTTCGCCACGGCGGTCGAGGTGCGCATCGGGGTCGATGGCAGCTGCACGGTTTCGGATGACGGTCGCGGCATGCCGGTCGACCCGATGAAGCATGAGAATCCGAAGATCAATGGCCGCCCCGCGGTCGAGGTGATCCTGACGGAAGTGCACGCCGGCGGCAAGTTCGACAACAACGCGTACAAGGTCTCGGGCGGTTTGCACGGCGTCGGCGTCAAGTGCGTGAACGCACTCAGCGAGTGGACCGAAGTCATCGTGCGCAAGGCCGGAGTGCAGTGGAGCATCGGCTTCGAGCGCGGCAAGGTCACGCACCCGCTTCATCAGGTGCGCGCCAACCTGCCGACGACCGAACGCGGCACCACCATCCGCTTCCTCCCCGATGCGCAGGTCTTCCCTGACACCAACTTCCGGTTCGAAACGCTCGAGTTCCGCCTTCGCGAGCTCGCGTACCTGAACCCCGGCGTCAAGATCCGTCTCATCGACGAACGCGTTGATGCGTCGGGCCGCGTGCGCGATGTCATCTTCCATGACCAGGATGGCATCCGCGCGTATGTGCAGTACCTGAACTCCGGCCGCACCACCGTGTCGAGCTGCATCGGCATCACGCGCGCGGACGAAGCGCGCGGACTGCGCGCCGACATCGCCCTGCAGTACACCGACGGCACCAACGAAAACCTGCTCGCGTTCGGCAACAACATCCGCAATCCGGACGGCGGCACCCATGTCGTGGGCTTCAAGACGGCGCTCACCCGCGTCATCAACGGCTACGCGCGCGAGAAGGGCCTGATCAAGGACCTCGTTCCGACCGGCGACGATCTGCGCGAGGGCCTTGCCGCGGTGATCAGCGTCAAGCTCCCCAATCCGCAGTTCAACAACCAGACCAAGGAAAAGCTCCTCAACGAAGAGATCGAGGGCTTCATCAGCCAAGCCGTCGGCGAGGAACTTGCTGCGTGGCTTGACCGCAATCCAGCCGAAGCCAAGAAGATCTGCCAGCGCGCTGTGCTGGCCGCCGAAGCTCGCGAGGCCGCTCGCCGCGCGCGCGATCTCATTCGTCGCAAGAGCGCGCTCGGCGACAATGCCCTGCCGCAGAAACTCGCAGACTGCTCCAGCAACGATGTCGAGCGCACCGAGATCTTCATCGTCGAAGGTGACAGCGCAGGCGGCAGCGCCAAGGGCGGCCGCGACCATGTCCATCAGGCGATTCTTCCCTTGCGCGGCAAGTTGCTCAATGTTGAGCGCTGCCGGCTCGACAAGGTGCTCGCCTTCGAGGAAATCCAGACCCTCATCCAAGCGCTGCAGTGCGGCATCGCCGATGAGCTCGATCCGGCCAAGCTCCGTTACGGCCGCATCATCATCATGACCGACGCCGACGTCGACGGCAGTCACATCCGCACGCTGCTGCTCACATTCTTCTTCCGGCAGATGCAGGAGCTCGTGCGCCAGGGCCGCATCTACATCGCGCAGCCTCCGCTCTATCGCGTCAGCCGCGGCAAGACCGGGCAGTATGTGCTCAACGACAAGCAGATGAGCGACACGCTTGCCGGGCTCGCGCTCAAGCGCGCGGTGTTGGTGGTGCGCGGAGCGGATGGTGCGATCGAGCGCGCGATCGACGGCGACACGCTGCAACGCGTGCTGCGACAGCTGCATCGGCTCGATGAACTCGTCACGGTCAGCAAGCGCCGCGGCATCGTCTTCACGCGACTGCTCGCTGAACGCGCCAACGATCCGACCGGCCACGGCCACTTGCCGCGGTTCCTCGTCAGCTGGGGCGGCGGCGATGCGCTCTGCTGGACTGAAGCAGACGCGGCGCGCGTGGCGCAGGAGCGCAACCTTCCCGCCGACAGCATGCGCGAACTCCACGAGAACTCCGAGCTCGAGCGCCTGTTTGGCCAACTCGCGCAGTCGGGGCTCGACATCGCGGACTTCGGGCTCGTGCAAGAAGAGAGTGTGACCGGCGAGAAGTTGCCCACGCGGTACGGCTGGCTCCTTCGCGCCGAGAAGGGCGCCAAGGCGAAGGCCGACGATGCGGCGCCCGCAGCGGAAACCGACGACGACAGCGAGCCCAAGCAAGCCGCGGGCGGCGGACGCGCGAACACCAAGTCCGATCCATCGAAGGACGAACTCGTCGAGGTCGCGAACATTCCTGGCATCCTTCACACGCTGCACGACGTGGGTCGGCGCGGCATCGAGGTCCAGCGCTTCAAGGGGCTTGGCGAAATGGAAGCCGAGCAACTTTGGGAAACCACAATGGATCCCGCGCGTCGCACGCTTCTGCGCGTGAGCATGGAAGCCGCCGCCGAATGCGACCGGCTCTTCAATGTGCTCATGGGCGAGGATGTCGAACAGCGCCGTGCGTACATCGAGAAGCACGCGCTCGAGGTCAAGAACCTCGATGTTTGAAGGCGATCCCGTCGCCTGTCTGTGTTCTGCGCCGCCTGCGGAATGATGTGGAAACGGGAAGAAGCGCGTTGCCGGGCGCCGCATTCGGCGTAGGGTTTCGTCATGTCGCTGCTGAGTGCCCTCGTGTTGACCGCCGCATGGTGCGGCGTGGCACAGTCCCCCGCTCCCACCCAGTGGCTCATCGCCGACGCCCGCGGACGCTTCGTTCCAGCGCCTGACGATCAGCCCGCTTCGGCGAACCCGCGTGCGCGGAGTTCGCATGCGTCGCAGCGAGCGCATGGTGTGCCGTCACTCGCTGGGTCGTAGCACGAAATCGTGAGCGACAGATCCACGCCGAGCTCGCGGCCGAGCCGCACGATCTGTGCCTTGCTCAGCGTCTGCAGCGGCGTGTGCAGTCGGATGTGTCCAGACTCGACCCCCGCGCGCGTTGCGAGATTGGCGAGCCGTTCAAAGGCCGCGATGAACTCCGGCCGGCAGTCCGGATACCCCGAGTAGTCGACCGCATTCACGCCGATCCCCAGATCGAAGGCGCCACGGACTTCGGCGAAAGCGAGCGCAAAGGCCAGGAAGATCGTGTTGCGCGCGGGCACATACGTGATCGGGATCGAGCCAGTCATCTGGTCCGGCGAGCGATCCTTCGGCACCGCGATGTCCGCGGTCAGCGCACTGCCCCCGAACGCGCGCAGATCGATGCGCTGCACGACGTGCTCCACCACGCCAACCTGCTTGGCGACACGCGCGGCAGCGTGCAGCTCCACGCTGTGTCGCTGGCCGTACTCAAAGCTGAGTGCGTGGACCGCGAATCCCTCGCGACAAAGCCAAGCCGCCGTCACGGCGCTGTCGAGTCCGCCTGAGAGAAGAACCACTGCGCGGCGAGGCTGTGCGTTCGAGCCGCTCATGCCGGACTCGGCACGGTCTCGAGCACATGCTGCACGATGCGTCGTGCGGCCTGCGTGTCACCAAACTCCATCGAGCCGCGAGGTATGATGCGGTGCACAAAGACCGCAGCGGCATTGCCGACGATGTCCTCAGGTGTGACGAAGTCGCGCTCGTCCATGTACGCCGTGGCGCGAGCGACTTGCGCCAGAGCCAGCGCGCCACGAGGGCTCACGCCCAACTGCAGGTCCTCGTGCTCCCGCGTGGCCGAAGCAAGCGCGATGATGTAGTCCACGAGCGGTTGAGCGAGATGGATCCGATCGACCGCGTCCTGCATCGCCATCACGCCAGCCACATCCATGACCGGCTCGATGGATGGCAATGCGGTGCGCCCCGGCTGCTGCAGAATCACGCGGCTCTCATCGTCCGGGCTTGGATAGCCGAGCGTGACGCGCATCAGGAAGCGATCGAGTTGATTCTCGGGCAGGGTGTAGGTGCCCTCGAATTCATAGGGATTCTGCGTCGCCACCACCATGAACGGCTGCGGCAGCCGGTGCGTGATCCCCTCGACCGTGACGGACCCTTCGCCCATCGCCTCGAGCAGCGCGCTCTGTGTACGCGGCGTGGCGCGGTTGACCTCGTCGGCGAGCACGATGTTCGCAAAGACCGGCCCGGGCCTGAACTCAAACTGCCCACGGTCACGCAGGAAGACGCTCGCGCCGGTGACGTCGCTCGGCAGGAGATCAGGCGTGCACTGAACCCGACCGAATGAACACTGCAGGCTGCGTGCGAGCGCGCTCGCCAAGGTGGTCTTCCCCACACCCGGAACATCTTCGATCAGGGCATGGCCGCGCGCGAGCAAGCAGGTCACAAGGCGATCGACGGCCTGGCGGTTGCCCAGATAGGCCGTGCCGATCGTGTCGCGCAGCTTCTGCACGGGTCCCATGAATCCATGAGTATAGGTGCGCTAGGCTCCGCCTATGTCCGTACGCATCGGGACCCACCTGCCCTGTCGATCATGCCGCCATGACCTGAAGGGCGTTGCTGCCTGGGAACGATGCCCTGAATGTGGCGCGCCGATCATGACGACGCTCGTCGAGTGCACCGACGCGGGCGTGCGCGGACTCCTGCGGTTGCGCCATCCATGGTCGGTGGCGATCGGACTTGCAGTGTGTTGCATGGCACTCACGCTCTGGTGGACCTGCCTCAGCGGACCAGCGGGCGCCGCGCGTGCGCTGACCTTCGTCGCCGAGGGTGCGCCGCAAACGCCGCGCATGGCCACGCTCGTTGCGTCCATCGCTGGACTCGTCGGCCTGTTGCTCGCGTGCGTCGGCGCATGGCTCATGGCGCCGCGCCATGACGATGTCCTGGCGCACGAGTATGGCACGATGGTCCCGCGCGCACTTTGGTGCCTGCCGGTGTGGTTGGTCGTGGATGCGCTGCGCGTCGCGGGCGAGTGGTCGATCTTCAGCCCGCCCTTGGTCGGCCGCGGTTGGACCGTCGCCTGCCTCGCGACCGAGGCTGGGCTGGCATGCGTCGTCGCGCTGGGCCTGCGATCCGCCTTCGCGGTGCTTGGTCGCCGAAGCCGCACCTACCGCGAAGCGCATCTGGCCCGGCAGGATCTCGATCTGTTGGGTTTGGCGGGGCTGGTGCTCGTTGCCTTGGCCACGGCCGAGGCGGTCTTCGTGCACCGCCAACTCTTCGACTGGGTCGAGATGGTGCGAGTCATGATGCTCGTGGTCGGTGGACTGCTGAGCTTGGGCATGCTCTATCTGGCCGCCAATTCGATCTGGGTCGCTCGCAGCCTGATGGCGATCCAGTTGCCGCTGCACGAAGTCCTGACCGAGGATCCGCGCCAGGATTGAGCGCTGCCGACTTGGCAGCGGCGCGGGCGAAGGATTGCGTCGCAGTTTGTGGCTAATAATATTGCCCTTTTTCTGCCCGCCGCGCAGGTTGTGACCCCCTCGGCACCCTGATTTCGTGGCAATTGGCACGCAGATTGCCTAGACGGGGCGTCGCGGGGCGAGCCCGCGCACAGATCACCCAACTGGAGACTTTGCATCATGGCAGCGAAAGAACTGACCTTCGACGTCGACGCACGCAAGAGCCTTCTCGCCGGCGTCGAGAAACTCGCCACGGCCGTCAAGAGCACCCTTGGCCCTCGCGGCCGCAACGCGGTCATCGACAAGAGCTGGGGCGGCCCCACCGTCACGAAGGACGGCGTGAGCGTTGCCGAAGAAATCGAACTCCGCTGCAAGGTCGAGAACATGGGCGCCAAGCTCGTGAAGGAAGCCGCCAGCAAGACCAGCGATGACGCTGGCGACGGCACCACCACCGCGACCGTCCTCGCTGAAGCGCTCTTCCGCAGCGGCCTGCGCTATGTGGCGTCGGGCGCCGATGCCAACGCCGTCGCGCGCGGCATGCGCAAGGCCGTCGCCAGTGTGACCGAGACGATCCGCGACATGGCCAAGCCGGTCAGCTCGATCAAGGGCGGCATTGCGGCCGTCGCTGCGATCAGCGCCAACAACGACGAAGAAGTCGGCTCCATCATGGCTGATGCGTTCGAGAAGGTCGGCAAGGATGGCGTGATCACGGTCGAAGAAGGCAAGGGCCTTGAGACCTATGTCGATGTCGTCGAGGGCATGCAGTTCGATCGCGGCTACCTGAGCCCGAACTTCGTCACCAACGTCGAGAAGATGACCGTCACGCTCGACAAGGCCCTCGTCCTGATTTACGAGGACAAGATCGACTCGATCACCAAGCTCGTTCCCTTCCTTGAGAAGGTCGTCACCTCCAAGCGACCCCTGCTCATCATTGCCGAAGATGTCACCGGCGAAGCACTCAGCGCGCTGGTCATCAACAAGATGCGCGGCGTCCTCAATGTCTGCGCGGTGAAGGCGCCGGGTTACGGCGACCGTCGCAAGGCCATGCTCGAGGACATCGCGATCCTCACCGGCGGCACCGCGATCATGAAGGACCTTGGCATCGAGCTCGACAAGATCGAAATCAAGCAGCTCGGCCAGGCCAAGAAGCTCGAGATCACCAGCGAGAACACCACGATCGTCGAGGGTGCTGGCAGCACCAAGGCGATCGAGGGCCGATGCACGCAGATCCGATCCGAGATCGAGCGCACCGACAGCGACTACGACCGCGAGAAGCTTCAGGAGCGCCTGGCCAAGCTCGCCGGCGGCGTCGCGCAGATCAAGGTCGGCGCCCACAGCGAGACCGAACTCAAGGAAAAGAAGAGCCGCATCGAAGACGCGCTGCACGCGACCCGCGCCGCGGTCGCCGAGGGTGTCGTCCCCGGCGGCGGCACGAGCTTCGTGCGCGCCGTGCCCACGCTGAAGAAGCTGCGCGACTCGCTCGAGGGCGACGAAGCCTTCGGCGTTGACGCCGTGCGCGAAGCGCTCGTGGTGCCGCTGCGCACCATCGCCGACAACGCCGGCGAAAAGGGCTCAGTCATCGTCGCCAAGGTCACCGAGATGAAGGGCACGGAAGGATTCAACGCCCTCACTCGCACCTACGGCTGCCTGCTCAAAGACGGCGTGCTCACGCCGGCCAAGGTCGACCGTACCGCGTTGCAGAACGCGGCCAGCGTTGCGAGCCTGCTGCTCGTCACCGACTGCATCGTCGTCGAGGCTCCCAAGCCCAAGGACGAAGGCGGCGACCATGACCACGGTCACGACCACGGCGGCGGCGGCATGGGCTTCTGATCCCAGCGCCACGCACGAACCATCACCAGAACATCTCACCAAACAACCGCAAGGAGCACACCATCATGTCCACCGTTCGTCCACTCGAAGACCGACTCGTCGTCAAGCCTCTCGAAGCCGAAACCAAGACCGCCAGCGGCCTCTTCCTCCCCGAGAGCGCCAAGGAACGCCCCATGCAGGGCAAGGTCGTCTCGATCGGCCCAGGCAAGTTGCTCGACTCCGGCGAGCGCATGCAGCCCGGCGTGAAGAAGGGCGACACCGTCCTGTTCGGCAAGTACTCCGGCACCGAGGTCGAGATCAAGAATGTCAAGCACCTGATCATCCGCGAGAGCGAACTGCTCGGCGTGATCGAAGGCTGAACCAGCCGCAACCCAAAGGAATCCAGACATGGCACAGAAGCAGATGAAGTTCTCCTCGGCGGCGCACGCCGAACTCAAGTTGGGCGTCGATGCGATCGCGCAGGCCGTGGCCGTCACCATGGGCCCGACCGGCCGCAACGTGGTCATTCAAAAATCCTTCGGCAACCCGCACGTCACGAAGGACGGCGTGAGCGTGGCGAAGGAAGTCGACCTTCCTGGGCCTTTCCAGAACATGGGCGCCAAGCTCGTGCAGCAGGTCGCCAAGAAGACCGCCGATGTCGCCGGTGACGGCACGACCGCAGCCACCGTGCTGACGGCCGCGATCTTCAACGGCGGACTCAAGTACATCGCCAGCGGCGCCAACGCCGTGGCCGTGCAGCGCGGCATCAACGCCGGCGCCCGCGTGGCCGCGGATGCGATCACTGGCTCCGCGCAGAAGGTGCGCGGCAAGGCCGACCTGCAGAAGGTCGCGACCGTGAGCGCGAACCATGACACCGAAATCGGCGACCTGATCGCGCAGGCGATCGACAAGGTCGGCGCCGAGGGCGTCGTCGAAGTCGAAGAAGGCAAGTCGGCCAGCACCACGCTCGACTACGTCGAAGGCATGGCGTTCGACAAGGGCTACCTGTCGCCCTACTTCATGACCGACCCGAAGAAGGCCGAGTGCGTGCTCGAGAACGCGTATGTGCTGATCTACGAGAAGAAGATCTCGAATCTGCCGGACCTGCTTCCCCTGCTCAACAAGATCGCGACCGATGGCAAGCCCCTGCTGATCATCGCTGAAGAAGTCGAGAACGAAGCGCTCGCCGCGCTCGTCGTGAACCGCCTGCGCGGCGTTCTCCAAGTCTGCGCCGTCAAGGCTCCGGGCTTCGGTGATCGTCGCAAGGCCATGCTCGGCGACATCGCCGTGCTCACCGGCGGCCAGTTCATCAGCGAAGACCTCGGCCGCAACCTGGCCGACATCACGCTGGGCGAACTCGGCAAGGCGCGCCGCATCGTGGTGACCAAGGACGACACCACCGTCGTCGAAGGCGCCGGCAAGAAGAAGGAGCTCGAGGCTCGCGTGGCGCAGATCGATGCGCTCCTCGAAGCCAGCACCAGCGACTACGACCGCGAGAAGCTCCAGGAACGCAAGGCCAAGCTCACGGGTGGCGTGGCCATCATCTCCGTCGGCGCTCCCACCGAGATCGCGATGAAGGAGAAGAAGGACCGCGTCGACGACGCCCTGCACGCGACCCGTGCAGCCGCCAAGGAGGGCTATGTGCCCGGTGGTGGCGTAGCGTTCCTGCGCGCGATCGCCGCCGTGAAGGCAGCCCGCAAGAAGGCTGACGGCGACGAAGCGTTTGGCTTCGACATCGTGGCCGAAGCGCTGCGTGCGCCGAGCTGGCAGATCGCGACCAACGCCGGACAAGACGGCGACGTCACGATCGAGAAGGTGCTCACCGGTCAGGGTGGCTACGGCTACAACGCTGGCACGGGCGAGTTCACCGATCTGGTCAAGAACGGCATCATCGATCCGTCGCTCGTCGCGACCACCGCGCTGCTCAACGCAGCGAGCGTGGCCGGACTCATGCTGACGACCGATGTGCTCGTGACTGAGCTCAAGGACGACGCCACTCCCGTCGAGGGCGGCGTCAACTGATCACGTGTGCGTCTCGGGGGGCCCGGGTCCGCGTGACCCCGGCCCCCCGTTTCATCTCCATCGCCGCCGTCGGCGGCTGAAGCGGAGTCACCCATGGCCGTCGAACGCTGCTACTACGAGGTCCTCGGCGTTGAGCGCACCGCCAACGGCGACGAGATCAAGCGCTCGTACCGTCGGCTCGCCATGAAGTGGCACCCCGACCGCAACCCGGGCGATGCACAAGCTGAGACGGAGTTCAAAGCCTGCGCCGAGGCGTATGAGGTGCTCGGCGATCCAGATCGTCGTGCGCGCTACGACCAACATGGCCACGCAGGGCTCCGCGGCACGCCAGGCCATGACTTCAACCGGATGCGTCCGGACGACATCATGGACATGTTCGCCGAGCTCTTCGGCGGCGGACGACAACGCGCGCGACGCGGCCCCGCGCGTGGCTACGACCTTGAAGAACATGTCGAGATTGACCTTGCGGATGTGCTCACGGGCAAAGAAGTCGAGGTCGCGTTCTCGCGCCTCGATGTCTGCACCACCTGCGGCGGCGGCGGCGCCAAGCCGGGCACGAAACCCAAGCAGTGCACCACGTGCGGCGGCCGCGGCCAAGTCGAGCAGATCGGTCTTGGCGGTCTGTTCCGGATGGTCAACACATGCTCAGCATGCCGCGGTCGCGGCACGGTCATCACCGATCGCTGCGACGACTGCCGTGGCCAAGGTCGCATCAGCAAGCGACGCAGCCTTCGCGTGAAGGTTCCTGCCGGCATCGACGATGGCCAAGTCATTCGCGTGTCGGGCGAGGGCGAACCGCCGCCGCCGGAAGCCAGCCCGATGGGCCAGGGCGAGCGCGGCGACTTGCATGTCGTCGTGCGCGTCAATGAGCACGAGTCCTTCACTCGTCACGCCAACGAACTGATCATGGCGCGCGAACTCTCGCCAGCGCAGGCGGCGCTCGGAGCAACGCTCCAAATCCAATCGCTCGATGGCCCCGTCGAGGTCGAGGTGCCGGCGGCAACGCAACACGGCGAACTCGTGCGTGTTCCCGAGCGCGGCCTGCCAACGCTGCGTTCGTCGCGGCGCGGCGATCTGGTCGTCTGCTTCAGCATCCGCGTGCCCGAGGAACTCTCGGCGCGCCAACGCGAGCTCTACACCGAACTGGCTTCGATCGAAGGCGATCCTGTTCACGAGGGATCGCGCAGCGTCTGGGCCAAGATCAAGGACACCTTCACGGGATCATGAGCATGGACACCACCGAACCCAAGCCCGATGCCACCGCCGGCGAGCCGATCGAACCCACGATCGAGTCACTCCAAGATGAGCTGGCCCGTAAGCACGATGCGTACCTGCGTGCGCTCGCCGAGTCGCAGAACATCCAGCGCCGTTCGATCGAGAACGAGTCGCGCGCGCGCCACTCGGGCATCGTGCAAGTCGCCAACTCCCTCGTGCCTGTCCTCGAGCACATGGACTTGGCGCTCGCCCAGGATCTGGCCACGATGGAACCCGCCAAGCTCGCCGCGGCCGTCATGATGCTGCGCGCCGAACTGCTCAAGGCGATCGAAAAGCACGGCATCGTGCGCATCGATCCAGCACGCGGCGATGTCTTTGACCCACACTGTCACCAAGCTGTCATGCAGCAAGCCACCGACGGCGTGGCGCCGGGTTGCGTCGTGCAGTGCTTCCAGTCGGGCTACCGCCTGGGTGATCACATTCTTCGCAGCGCGAAGGTCGTGGTCAGTCCCTCGGAGTGAATCATGCCGACCTATGAGTATGCCTGCACCGCCTGCGGGCATGAGTTCGAGGAGTTTCAGTCGATCAAGGCTGATCCGATTCGCACATGCCCACGCTGTAAGAAGCGCAAGGTCGAACGCAAGATCGGTCTTGGCGGCGCCGTGATCTTCCGCGGCGGCGGCTTCTACGAAACCGACTACCGCAGCGCCGACTACGAGCAAGCCAAGAAGGCCGACGCAGCGCCGGCAGCTGGATCGGCTGTCGAGTCAACGACTGGCAAGGGTGCGACGACGGCGAAGGAGTCCGGGAAGGAATCTGAGAGAGAGTCCGGGAGAGAGTCCGGGCGAGAGTCCAGCGCAAAGGACGCGCGCGATGGCGCCAAGGCTGGCGATGCGCCGAAGTCCGCATCGACCGACGCGACACCGAGCGCTCAGTCCGGAGCGAGCGACCGCACGAGCGGCGAATCGTCGGGTTCCCCTGATGCACGCGACGCGGCGGCGCGCAGCGGCGAGTCCAATCGTGGCAAGAACCACGCGCGCGAGGGTCGCGGCATCGGCAATGTGCTGCAGCTCGGACGCGCGAAGGCATCGGGCGCGAAATCGTTGACCACGAAGTCGTCAGCGACGAAGGCGGCGACCACGAAGTCTTCTCCCTCGTCCAAGCCTGCGCGCACCTCCACAGGCAAGCGCAAGAGCTCGGGCCGCTGAGCCTCGTCCGGCCCTCGATCCTGCTTCAGGTAGCCTCACCCCATGGCTTTCAATTGGCGCGCGCGCATCCTTGAACACCTGGCGCACGCCGCCTATCGACCCACTCGACTCCGCGAACTCGAGCGCATGATCCGCGTGCCCGATGCGGAGTCGACCTCGTTCCGCGAGTCCATGCTCGGGCTGCAGGAAGAGGGCGCCATCGAGATCGCCGGTGATGACACCGTCCGACTGCCTCGCATGGGCGACGAGATCACTGGACGGATCCGCATCACCATGCGCGGCGACGGATTCGTCACGCCCGAACGCCCCACCCGCGAGGGCGACCTGTTCGTACCCGGCGGCGCCACGATGGACGCCATCAGCGGCGACCGCGTTCGTGTTCGCGTGTCACGCAAGACCGATCACTACGACCGTCCATCGCAGTCCGATCGTCCAAGCGGGCGCGTGGTCGAAGTGCTCGAGCGCGCGCAGACGCGCTTCGCTGGCACGCTTGAGAAGGATGGGCGCCAGTGGATCGTGCGTCCCGATGGCCGCAAGCTCGATGGCCCCGTGATCGTGCGTGATGCCGAAAGCAAGGGCGGCAAGCCCGGCGTGAAGGTCGTCTTCGACCTCATTCGGTTTCCCACCGAACACCGCTGGGCCGAAGGCGCGATCGTCGAAGTGCTCGGCGAGGCCGGGCAGCCCGATGCCGAAACGCGCAGCGTCATCATGTCCTACGGCCTGCGCGAGGCGTTTCCTGATGAGGTCAGCGAGCAAGCCGCACGACTCGCTCGCGAGTTTGCGACCAAACAGGAAGCCGACTCGTGGCCTGACCGTCTCGACCTGACGAAGGAACTCACGTTCACGATCGACCCGCCGGACGCACGCGACTATGACGATGCGATCTCGATCGCGTGGGACGAGGAGCGGCAAGAGTGGTCGCTCGGCGTGCACATCGCCGACGTCGCGCACTTCGTGCACGCCGGTTCGCCACTCGACCAAGAGGCCGCCGCGCGCGGCAACAGCACCTATCTCCCCCGCCGCGTGCTGCCGATGCTTCCCGAAGCGCTCTCCAACGGCGTCTGCTCGCTGCAGGAGGGCGTGGCCCGGCTCACGCGCAGCGCGATCGTGAACCTGGACACCAAGGGGCGCATCACTGGCACGCGTCTGGCTGCGAGCGTGATCCGAAGCCGCAAGCGCATGACCTACCTCGAAGCGCAGGCCGTGATCGACGGCGACCTCGACGAGGCAGCGCGACATGCGAAGACCGAGCCATCGTGGCCGCCTGAGCTGATCGATGCGCTCAAGCAATGCGACCGCTTGGCCAAGGTGCTGCGCAAGCGCAGACTCGACGCCGGCATGGTCACGCTCAGTCTTCCTGAGAGCGAACTCGTCTTTGACGAGGATGGGCGCGTCAAGGATGTCGTCCCTGAAGACGATGCGTTCACGCACACGCTGATCGAGATGTTCATGGTCGAGGCGAACGAGGCGCTCGCCCGAACGTTTGCTGACATCACGGTGCCGCTCATTCGCCGTGTGCACCCCGAGCCGGCAACGACCGAGTTCACCGCGCTGCGACTCGCTGCGCGAACGGTCGGCCGCCGACTTCCCGATGAACCGACGCGGCATGACCTGCAGTCGATTCTTGACCAGACTCGTGGGACCCCTGCCGAGCGCAGCGTGCACTACGCGGTGCTGCGCAGCATGAGCAAGGCGATCTACAGCCCTGCGATGATCGGGCACTTCGCCCTGGCGAGTGAGCACTACACGCACTTCACGAGCCCGATTCGTCGCTACCCGGATTTGCTCGTGCACCGCGCGATGGATGCCTACCTCGCCGAGACCGACAACGGCGCGCATCCCCCGGGCGGACGCGGCAAGCGCGATCTCGCTGCGCGGCTGATGGGCGACCCCGGCATCCTTGCCGAGGAAAAGCTCATCGAGTTCGGGCAGCACTGCAGTTCAACCGAAGTGCAGTCCGAGGGCGCCGAGCGCGATCTGCGCACCTTCCTCGTCCTGCAGTTCCTGCAAGACCACCACATGGGTGATGAACTGCCCGCGGCCGTGACGGGACTGTCGCCCGGCGGCAACGGCCTCTTCATCACGCTCGAGAAGTACTTCGTCGACGGGTTTGCCAAGAGCGCCGAGCTCGCAGCCAACAGCGGTCGCGCCGAACGATGGGAGATCGATGAGAGCAGCGGGCGCCTGCGTTCGCAGCGATCGGGCGCGCACATTGGCGTGGGCGACCGCGTGACGGTGCGCATCATGTCGATCGACACGGCCGCGCGCCGCATGGAACTCATGGTCACGAGCACGCTGCAGAGCGCCGCAAGCGCCATGCCGAGCATGCGCGGCGATGGATTCCGCGACTTCACCAGCGGCCGCGGCGGCAAGAAGAAGGTCAAGGGCCACAAGAAGGGCTTCAAGCAAGGTCGGCGCGGCAAGAAGAGCTGGTGAGTTGAGCAGGCGCGGATTGGATCTGCCCGCGATCGCTCTTACCATGCGGGCATGCGCTCCCGGATCTTCTTCGTCCTGCTTGTTGCGCTGCTTCTCTTTGTGCCGTGCGTTCAGCCACTCGCAGGAGCACCATCCATGTCGACGATTCACTTCCGCAAGGGTGCGAGCGCTGCCCAGACGATCTTCAATGTCTCCTCCGATCGGTTCTACGAGGGAGCGGGAACCAGCAAGACGCTGCTCAACATCAGCGGAGACCGTGTCTACGAGGGTGCCAGCATGGCGAAGACCCTGCTCACCGTGCGTGATGGTCGCGTGTACGAAGGCGCGAGCACCGCGAAGACGCTCTACACCATCAAGGATGGCCGCGTGTACGAGGGTGCAAGTCTTGCCAAGACGCTCTACACGAGCCGTGATCGGCGGCTCTACGAGGGAGCGGGAACCGCGACGACGCTCATGAATTGGGATGGCGGACTCAGCGAGGTTGAGTTCGCCGCCGCCGTCTGGCTCTGGACCCACCGCTTCTGAGCGACGCGCCGAGCGAGTCCGAGTTCGCTACCGCCATCTTGCTTTGGATCCACCGCTGCTGCGCGGTGCCGGATCTCTTAGGCGAAGCACTCGCGCCAGAAGTCGCGCGCGCGGTCGCGAGCGCGTTGGTCGGCCCGCCGCTCGTAGACCGTGCCGAACGCCGCGTCGTTCGCCTCGGGGTTCGTGAACGCATGGACCGTGCCGCCATAGGCGCAAACTTCCCAGTCCGCTTTGCGTGCGCTCATCTCGGAAGCGAATG
>VGXL01000027.1 GCA_016873315.1 Phycisphaerae bacterium
CGCTCTGATCGCCGTCGTCGGCTCCGTCGTCTGCAGCCTCGGGTTCCTGCGGCGGAAGCTCCTGAGAGGCCTCGATCTTCTTGCCTGCAGCGGCCATCTTGCGCTTGTAGGTGTCGATCTTCGTGCGGTCGGGCGACAGGATCGCGGACTGGCGCCGGCCCGCCATGCGGGGCGCCATGTCGAGTCGCGCGACGTCGAGCAGCGCTTCGATCACCTGCTTGATGAGCTGGTCACCGATTTCCCGGTGGGCGAGTTCGCGGGCGCCGCGGAAGCTCTGCACGATCTGGACCTTGTTGCCTTCGATGAGGAACGCGCGCGCCTGGCGCACGCGCAGTTCGACATCGTGCACGCCGATCTTCATGCTGCGTCCAAGGCGAACTTCCTTGAGCTCGCCGCCCTTGGAATTCTGGCGATTCTTCTTCTCCGTCTTCGCCTGCTCGTACTTGAACTTGCCGAAGTCCATGATCTTGCAGACGGGAGGGCGCACATCGGCGGCGATCTCGACAAGATCGAGTCCGGCTTCCTGGGCCATGCGCTTGGCTTCGTCGGTCTCGACGACGCCGATCATCGTGCCGTGCTCGTCGATCAGACGGATCGGCGTGATGCGGATGCGGTCGTTGATGCGAGGGCCCGCGGGGGCGAAGTCGCGCTGGAAGGGAGGACGGCGAGGCGGAAACTGGCTGATGGGAGGCTCCTGGGCGTCAGCTCGAACGGGAATGGTCACGGCGCGCTGACAGCGACCGCACACCTGATGTCAGGATTCCACTGCGTGGGTGGAGGTTGTCCATGCTCGCCCGCGTTGACCTCATGGGAGGACGCGAGTGGGGGAGTTCATCATTCGAAGATGGTCCGCTGCATGGGGAAGCGACGCCACAAGGCGTCGCGCGGACACTAGCCCAAGTTCCGGCCTGACACAAGCAGACGCCGCGAATTCGGCGGCACACCCGCTGTTTTCACAGCGATCCCTTGGGCGGAGTGCGGCCGCCGGGCCGGGTCGCGACCACATCATCCGGGCCGCGCCGCGAACGATGCCTGGACGGTGCCGGGCGCGCCTGAGAGCAAGCGCCCTTCTGCCTCGCGCACGACGCCATCCACAAAGGAATCGAAGGGCATTTCGCCCAGGTTCGCCTCGACGCCACGGGCGCGCACGCTGACGGCGCGGCTCTCGGCGTCGCGCGGGCCGACCACAGCCATGTAGGGGATCTTCTCCTCGGCGGCAACCTTGATCTTCGCCTGGACGCGTTCGTTCGAATGGTCCGCCTCAGCGCGAATGCCGCGCGCCTTGAGGGCAGCGCAGAGTTCATCCGCATACGCAGCACTCTTTTCCGAGATCGGCAGCACGCGCACTTGCTCAGGGCTGAGCCAGAGCGGGAACGCGCCGGCAAAGTGCTCGATGAGGCAGCCGATGAACCGTTCCATGCTGCCGAAGGGCGCGCGGTGGATCATGACCGGTCGATGGGCCTGATTGTCGGCGCCCGCGTACGAAAGGTCGAATCGGATCGGCAGGTTGTAGTCGACCTGCACGGTTCCGAGCTGCCATGAACGGCCGATCACATCCTTGACGACGAAGTCGATCTTCGGGCCGTAGAAGGCTGCCTCGCCCGGATCTTCGCTGAACGGAACGCCGAGTGAACGCGCAGCGTCGCGGCAGGCTTGCTCGGCCTTGTCCCAGTTGGCCGGATCGCCCACATACTTCGCGCTGTCCGGATCGCGCAAGCCCACGCGCACGCGGTACTCGTTCATGCCGAGCGTTGCGAAGATGATCTTCACAAGCGACAGGCATCCGAGCACTTCCTGCGCGACTTGATCTTCGCGAACGAACAGGTGCGCATCGTCCTGTGTGAAGCCGCGCACGCGCGTCATGCCACCGATCTCGCCAGACTGCTCCCATCGATAGACGGTGCCGAACTCCGCAAGGCGCACCGGCAGGTCGCGGTAGCTGTGCGGCGCACTCGCGAAGATGCGAATGTGGTGCGGGCAGTTCATCGGCTTGAGCATGTAGCCGTCGACTTCGCCCTTGGCCATGCGGTTGCTCAGGTCCGCGCAACTGCAGCCTTCCGCGGCCAAGCGCGCCATCTCGTCATGCTCGACGATCGGCGGATACTGACTCTCGCGGTAGTAGGGGAAGTGACCGCTCGTGCGATACAGGCCGAGCTTGCCAATGTGCGGCGTGTAGACCTGTTGGTAGCCCTGCTTGCGCAGTTCGGCTCCGATGAAGTTCTGCAGTTCGTTGCGGATGATCGAGCCCTTGGGCGTCCACAGGATCAGCCCTTGGCCGACCATGTCGTCGATGTGGAAGAGACGCAACTGCTTGCCAAGGACACGGTGGTCGCGCTTGCGCGCTTCCTCGAGCTGCACCATGTGCGCGTCGAGCTCGGCCTTGCTCGCGAATGCTGTGCCGTACACGCGCGTGAGGCGGTCGCTTGTTTCGTCGCCCTTCCAGTAGCTGCTGGCGAGGCTCATGACCTTGAATGCGCCGACGCGCCCCGTGCTCGGCACATGCGGCCCGCGGCACAGGTCTTCCCAGTCTTTGCCTGGAGTGCCCGTGGCGTACCAACTCAGCGTGGTGCTGCCAGCTTCGGCGGCTCGCTCAGCGTTGTCGAGCTTGTACTTACTGCCCTCGCTTCGCAGTTTGGTCATGCCCTCCATGAGCGGCAAGTCGTAACGCGTGAAGCGTCGATCTTCGGCCACGATCTTCGCCATCTCGGCTTCGATCCGCGCGAAGTCGTCCGTGCTCGGCACCTTGCCGTCGGGGAACGCCATGTCGTAGTAAAAGCCCGTGTCCAGCGCGGGGCCGTACACCAGCCGGACCTGTGGGAAGAGGCGTTGGATCGCCTCGGCCATGATGTGCGCGGTGCTGTGCCGCAGCATCGAGAGCGCCTCGGGATCAATCCCGCCTTCGCGTCGCTTCATCGTGACGATGGCCAGCGCGCAGTCGCGATCGAGCGTCGTGGCCAAGTCCGTCAGGACGCCGTCGACCTTTGCGCCGAGCGCGGCCTTGGCCAGTCCCGCGCCGATGTCGGCGGCGACCTGAGCGGCGGTCACTGGGGCGTCATAGGACTTGACGGATCCGTCAGGAAGCGTGATGCGAGGCATAGGTTCGGAAGGTACCGCGCCACGGCCCGCTCAGGACTTGGGCTTGCCTTCGCCGAAGAGGGTTGGGTGGTCGCCCACAGGCGGCCGCTCCTGAAGCGCGGTGATTTCGGCAGCAAAGTCCTCAACCGATCGGAAGGCGTAGTACACGCTCGCGTAACGGATGTAGGCGACAGGGTCGACCTCGCGCAGCCTGATGGCGACTGAGCGGCCAATCTCCGCGCTGTCCACCTCGCGTGAAAACCGTCGGTGCAGGTCGTCCTCGACGGTCGTGGCGATCCGTTCCATGATCGCGGCCTCGATGGGCCGCTTCGAACACGCCTGCTGGATGCCGGCCAGCACGCGCTCGCCGTCGAACGCCACGCGCGAACCGTCGCGCTTGATGACCATGAGTCGTTCAGCGCGCTCGATGCGCTCAAAGGTCGTGAAGCGCCGACCGCACGACTTGCACTCGCGCCGTCGACGCACGGCGCCGCCTTCTTCAGCGGGACGGCTGTCGACGACGTTTGTATCCAGAGCGGTGCAGTCGGGGTTCGGGCAGCGCATGCTCAGGACTCCCGGCGGTCGTTGGTCGGATGGCCGCGTAGCACCGTCATGACGATCAGATTTCCTCGATTTCCGAGACCTTCTTCGCGGCCATCTCGTCGATGCGGGTGGTGAACTTCTTGGTCAGGTCGTCCACCGATTCCTTGGCGCCCTTGGCTTGGTCTTCGCTGACCTTGATCTTCGGATCGGCCTTCGCCAAGTCGATGCCCTTGTTCGCATCGCGTCGCTCGTTGCGGACCGACACGCGCGACTCCTCGGCGAGCTTCTTCACTTGGCCGGCGAGTTGCTTTCGACGATCGGCCGACGGGGGCGGAACGTTGATGCGGATCTGATTGCCCTCGGCCTGCGGATTGAGGCCCAGTCCGCTCGTCTCGATCGCGCGGATGATCGCGGCCTTCGCGCCCGGATCGAACGGCTTGCAGAGCAGCTGCGATGCCTCGGGCACGCTGATCGCGGCCAACTCGCGCAGGTCAGTCATGCTGCCGTAGTACTCGACCTTCACATACTCGAGCAGTGCCGTGCTGGCGCGGCCCGTGCGAAGTCCGCGCAACTCGCGCTGCAGGTAGTCGACGGACTTCTGCATGCGTTCCTCGCACTCGAGCAGGATGGTGTCCAGATCCATGGTGTTCCTCGTGGTTCGTGGTGATGCTGCGCTCGATCAGGCCATGCTCCGGACCCGTGCTCAGGCCTTGACCATCGTGCCAATTGGCTCGCCGCGCACGGCGCGCGTGATGTTGCCGGGCACCTTGTAGTCGAACACGATCAGCGGCAACTTGTGCTCCATGCACATGGTGAGCGCGGTCAGGTCCATGACGCCCAGTTGCTTCTCGACAGCTTCGCCAAAGGTCAGTGATTCGTAGCGCCGCGCCGTGGGATCCTTGCGCGGGTCGGCGGAGTAGACGCCATCGACCTTCGTGGCCTTGAGCAGGACATCGGCGTTGAGTTCGATCGCGCGCAGGCTCGCGCAGGTGTCCGTCGTGAAGTACGGATTGCCGGTCCCCGCGGTCAGGATGACCACGCGCCCCTTCTCGAAGTGACGAAGCGCGCGGGGCCGAATGAACGACTCAGCCACCGACGGAAGCAGGATCGCGCTCATGACGCGGCTCTCGACGCCGACCGCGGCAAGTGCTTCCTTGAGCGCCAGGCCGTTGATGACGGTGCCCAGCATGCCCATGTAGTCCGCGGTGCTCTGGTCAAACTTGCCCGCAGCGGCGAGTTTCGCGCCGCGAATGATGTTGCCACCGCCGACCACGACCGCAAGATCGAACTTCGCCGACTGCTTGGCCGCGGCGATCTCGGCGGCGATGACCGCGAGCTCGCTCGGCGAGATCCCGAACTGTCCTTGCTCGGCCAACGACTCGCCGCTGATCTTCAAGAGGATGCGCTGGTATGGGCTCGCCATGGGTGGGGATCCGATCGGAGCGTACTACAATCCTTCGTGTCCATCGGACGAGGAGGAAGCGCGTGCAGTCGGCTGCAGGACCACGGCAGGAGATCGGCGCGCCACCCGTGCGTGCGCCCCGGTTGTTGCGCGCCGTCCTGCTCGGAGTGGCCTTCAGTGTGCCGTTCCATCTGCTGCTCGTCGGTGTGCTCGCGCTGATCCCGATCCTTCGCCCCGTCGCGACGGAGCCGGAGTTCGAGGTGTTCGACGTCGTCCTCGCCGCCCCGACGCCGCTCGAGCGGGTCGCAGCACCATCGACCGAGCTTGCCGATGACATGCCGGCGCTCGAGGCCGCTGGACCTGAAGAACCGCTGATGGCCGAAGCGATGCCGCTGCCAACCCAAGGCTCGCCGATTCCCATCGAGAGTGGCTTCGGGAGCGGAACGGGAACGGGTGCTGGCGCTGGCGCGGGCGATGGATTCGGCGGCGGCGGCGCGGGCGGAACCACCTTCTTCGGTGTGCAGGGTACGGGCCGACGCGTGGCGTTCATTGTCGACAAGAGCGGATCGATGTCTCGCGGCAACCGCATGGATCGCGCGCGGGCCGAAGTCACCGCAGCGGTGTGGGGCCTGCCCGATTACGCCAAGGCGTGTGTGCTGTTCTACGACACGACCATCATCTCGCCGCCGGGCTTCGACGCGTTCACGCGTCTGCGCGGCGCATCGCGCGAAGACTTCGTGTCGTTCCTCGCCCAGCTGCGCCCATCGGGCGACACCTCACCGATTGGCGCGTTTCGCCGCGTGTTCGGTCAGGGCGAGCGACCGGACCTTGTGTACTTCCTGAGTGACGGCGAGATCAACCCCGAGGAAGTCGACGCGATCCTCGCGCTGAACGCATCGGGGCGCCCCGCCGTCATCCACTGCATTGCGCTCGGCAGCGATGCTGGAAAGGTGCAACTGCAGCGCGTCGCAGCCGTGAGCGGTGGGAGTTTCACCTTCGTCCCCGAGGGTCCGCCATGATGGCGCTGGCGACCCTCGTGCTCTCTGTTGCGATGCATGCAGCAGATACGGTCGATTGCACGCCGTGGGGCGGCGCGCCCGTGCGCGGCATCGTGTCGCAGGCCGATGCGTGCGGCATCGTCATCACGCTCGAAGGAAGCAAGGCCAATCTGTCGTTGGCCTGGTCTGAGGTGCGTTCGATTGCGCCCGCCGACCCGGCGTGGTCGTCATGGATCCAGGCTGGCGATGCTGCGCGTCGCGGTGAACAGCGCCTGATCCGTGGCGATGCCGCACTCGCGGCCGAAGCGTTCGAGCGAGCGACCGGCTTGTTGGCTGGCGCGCGCGGGGAATGCGTCCAAGCGGCGTGGATGCAGTGGGCTCGGTCGCTGCAGGCCTGCGGGCGCGCGACGGCGGCGGCACTGGCGCAGGTCAGGGCGATCGACCTGTCGAGCGACGAGTCGACCGCATCATGGCCTGCGGATCTTTGCCCCGCGTACACCGATCGCCAGGAAGCGCTCGAGGCTGTGACTGCGTTCGATGGTGCCGCTGCATCGGCTCCGCGCGCGGCTGCATGGAGCGCACTCCTGCGAGAAGTCGCCGCTCGACAGGCTGGCGCGGAACCCAAGTCGCCGTCCAAGTCGCTCCCCAAGGCGCCACGCGTGGCTGCCAAGGACGACCAGATGCGGCGCGAGCGCTTGGTGCTTGAGCAATGGATTGATGCGCTCGGGGACGCATCGAGCACCCGGCAACGCGCGCGCGATGCGCTCATCGACATGCTCGCGCGCACCGAGACGCCGGTGCGTCACTGGTGCCGCGCGGCCATCGGTCAATCGCTCATGCTCGATTCCCGCGATGCCAAGCCGGGCTCAGCCGAGGCGCGCCGATTCGCGCTCGACGCAGCGGAGCAGTTTTTGACCGTCGTTGCGTGCGATGACGCTGCAATTCCCATGCTTTCCGCAACCTGCGCCGCTCTGGGCGCGCAGGCGCTCGATGCCGCTGGCGATGGCCGCGGCGCCACGACCGTTCGAACCCGACTGCTCCAGGAAGGAACCTCACCGTGATGCACGCGCTCCTCGCCCTTGACTCGATGCCGCTCCTCGCTCAAGAAGTCTCAACCACCTATCTGCGTTACATCACCGGCGGCGGCGTCGTCGGCTATGTGATCCTTGGCCTGAGCGTGATCGCGGTGGCGCTTGGTCTGGCTCAACTCGTGCATGTCCGCGCGGCATCACTGGCGCCGTCGTCGTTGATGGACGATGTGAACGCCTTGGCGACGCAGGGGCAGTTCGGCAGGGCGCTCGAACGACTGAAACTCGCCGATGCCGACTGCTTCGCCGGCCGCGTGCTGCGTGCAGGGCTCAAGCGCGCGAGTCAGGGCCCGCTCGGTCCGCTCGAAGCTCGCAGCGCGATGGAAGATGCCGGCGGCGAGGAGTCCATGCAACTCGAACAACGGCTCGACTGGCTTGCAGCGATCGCCAACATCGCCACGCTGCTTGGGCTCTTGGGCACCGTGCAGGGCATGATCGGTGCGTTCGAAACAGTGGCATCGAGCGCGGTCAATGACTCGGGGTACTACCAACGGCTCGCCGAGAACATCTCGATCGCGCTGATCACGACATTCCAAGGGCTTTGCGTGGCCATTCCATGCATCGCACTGCACACGTTCCTTCGCACGCGGCTCACGCGGATCGTGGCACTGGTGGGCGACGAGTGTGACCGCGTCGTTGCGGAGCTCGAGCGCCATGCGACGAAGGGCCGCGGAGGACGCGCATGAGGTTTGCCCGGCGGATGGCGGCCGACGGCGGCGTCGACATGACGCCGATGATCGACATCGTCTTCCAGTTGCTCATCTTCTTTCTCACGACGGCCGCGATCGCGCAGGCCAGCCGTGTGCAGCTCGATCTGCCGCGCGAAGCCGGCGCTCCCGATCCTTCGCCGACGGGACCGGGGATCGTGATTTCGATCCGTGCGGATGGTTCGTGCGAACTCGCCGGGCGCACGGTCACGATGGACGAATTGACGACGGCGGCGCGCGCGTCCTACGCCGAGCGTGGCCGTCGAGTGCCCGTGGTGCGTGCTGACCGCAACGCGCCGGGTGCGCGATTCAATGATGTCATCGACGCGTGCAGGCAGGCCGGATTTGACGGCATTCGACTGGCCACAACACCCGGGGGCGGCACATGAAGTTCGCTCGGGGCGGTCGTCGCAGCGGTCGCATCGTGCTGGGCATGACCAGCATGATCGATGCAACATTCTTGCTCCTGGCCTACTTCATTTTCACAGCGGGCGTCGAGCGCCGAGAAGAGCAACTTGCTGCTGCGCTTGCTGCGCGCGCAGCGGCGACGGTGAGCGAACTGCGACCGCAGGTCGTCGAAGTGCGAGGCGGATCGGGAGCGGCGTTCACCGTGGGGAGCAACGCCATCGCAACTCGCGATGAGTTGCGGTCGATCCTCGAGCGTCTTCCGAAGGAAGCTGGCCTTCTCGTGCGCGGGCACGACAGTGCGTCGGTGGCATCGGTCGCCGCAGCGATGCAAGCGGCGACCGACGCTGGATTCGGGGAGGTCGCGTATGCACCCGCGCGGTGATCGCGTCCGGCCGGCGAACGGATTCTGCCGTCGCAGGATCTTCAGTCGATCGCTCGGCGAGATTCCCAGCGGATCCCTTCGTCGAGTCCCGACCTGTTCCGTTCGTCGCTGCCTCAGCCGCTCCCTTGGCGCAGCCGCGGCGATGTTGCTCATGCTGGTCATCGCAACACGCGCGCATGCGGATCAGGAGCGGCTCGCGGCCGATGCCGCGGCGATGGAGCGTCTGTCGGGATCGCTTCGGTTGGATCGGCTCTCGTGGCATGTTGCGGAGCGACGATTCGAGCAGGCAGCGACCCCCGAGGAACGCGAAGCCGTCGCGCGCGACCTCGTGCGCGTCATCGAGCCGATGGCTGAGGCTGCAGATCCTGAACTTGCCGATGCGCTCGCGCAGCGATTGGAACGCATCCTCGATCAGTTCGTCACGGTGCATGTCGATGCGCCCGGCATGGCTTGCGTGGGTCGTCTGCTCGATGCCAGCAGTCATGTGATCGGTCAACTTCGTGCAGGTGATCCACTGCCCGCAGCCGAAGTGGCGCAGGCGATTGGTTGGGCGAGCCGTGCGGAGTCACTTGCCGATGCGATGCTCAAGGATCTGGGCTCGCGCACGCCGCCGGGATTCGAGCAACTGCTCCGTTCGCGCTTGGCGTGGTCACGGTTGCAAGGCGCGTGGCTGCGTTCGCAGGGCGAGGGGCGCGGCGTCGAGGACTTGGCCGAGTCGGCGATTCGGCCGTTGGCCGAAGTCCTGGAGATTGATCCGCGCACGCCGAAGCCGGAAGAAGTCAGCGTGGATCTTCGTTCGAGTGAGTTGTACGCGTGGGCGATCGTCGGAATGGCGCAAGCGCGCGCGCTCATGCCGCGCGGCGGAGCGAGCGATGCGATGCGTTGGTTGGAGCTCTGTGACGATCCCGTGACCGCGCCGGCCGTGCGCACCGCCGCGATGGAGTGGCGGCTGCAGGTGTGCCTTGATGCCCACGACTGGACGCGCGCTCGCGTGCTGCTGACGAGTGCCGGGCCAGTTCCGCAGGGCTTCGAGCCAGCCATCGCTCGGGTCGCGCGCCGAGCTGCGCGACTGGGCGCGAGCGATCCCGACGCGTTGCGCGTGGTTGAGGCTGCGCTTCCGATGCTGCTCGCGTCTGGTCGCGGTGACTTGGTCTCGTGGGTGGCGCAGGCGCTTCCACCGTCGGGAGCCAGCGGCGTCGTTCAAGCGCTTGGTGCGTTGGCGACCGCGTCGACGGATCGATCTGCAACGCCCGATGCGCTCCGCAGCGCTGCCGACGGCGCGCTCGGCGTCGCGGCGAAGACGAAGGGCTCGGCGGCAAGTGCGTTGAAACTCGAGGCAGCTCGGCTTCTCCTTCGAGCCGGCGACGCATCGCAGGCGGCGGCGATCGCGGGCGAGTGCCTTGCACAGTCGAGCGAGCCAGCGCCCGCCGTGCAATGGCTGCGATTTCAGGCGTTGGCTGCTGCGCAGGATTCCGCGCTAGGCGCAGAATTGCTGGCCTTCCTCGCTGGTCCACCATCGGGCGAATGGACGACCCGTGCGGCGATCCTGGCAGCGTCGCGGGGGATCGACGATGACGCGGTCTTGCTCGCGCTCGAAGCCGTTGACGAGTCAGATCCATCGTGGCGCCGAGCGCAGGACGCGCTCTGTACCGCGGCCTACGATCGAATGCGTGGGGCGGCACCAACGGATCGAGTTCGCTTGGCCGAACTCGTCTTGCGACCTGTGCCCGCGCCGAGCAGCGCATGGCCGGACGGACGCATCGACCCTGTCGTGCTTCGCCAACTTGTGACGGCGATGTTGCCGTGGGTTCGGTCGCCTGCATCGATTGCTCGAGCAGGGGCATTGCTCGATGAGATTGCATCGAGCCGTCCACAAGCGTCACTCGACCCGGCGGAGCGTGCGGTCGTTGCCGAAGCCACCGTCCGCGTGGCGTGTGCGCGCGGTTTCCCGGAACAAGCGCTCGTCGCACTGGGCGCCTTAGAGGGTCCGCAGCAGGCGAAGGCCGCGCGCGATGTCCTCGATGCATCGTGGGAGGTGATCCGTGACGGAGCGATCGAGCCATCGCGTCGTGATCGAGTGGCGATCGACGCCGCGACGGCAGCGCAGGACCAGATTGATCCGTCAGCGAATCCAGCTCTATCGCTGACATGGATCCGCGTCGCGACCGTCGCAGTCAGCGCAGGCGAAGCGATGTTGGCACCGCGGTTGATGAGTGTTGCGACCGCGCTGGCCGACCGATCGCCTGATCGTGACACACTGCTCGCCGCCCTTGCCGCGGCGCGAGCTGCGCATGATGATCCGCGCTCAGTTTCGTGGGGCACGCGCCTGGCGTCTGGTCTGAGTTCGGATGATCCTGAACGATCCGCCGTCGAAGTGATGCTCATCGATTCGCTCTCACGGGTCGATCCCGACCGCGCTCGAACAGTGCTGCGCCAGTGCTTCACGCTCATGCCCGGATGGAGACAGGGGCCACAGGCCGAACCGCTCGCTGAACTTGCTCGCCGCTTGGGGGTGGATGGATGATGGATGCCATCCACGCATGTTTCGGTGTGCCACCTGATGCACCGCCGCACGAGATCGTCGGTGTCGGGCCAGATGCCTCGCGCGAGGAGATCCTTGAGCGGGCAACGCAGCGCCTTCGCGCCGTGCGCGCGCGGTTTCCGGAGCATGATCCCGCGTTCATCGCCGCTCGGGCGCGGCTCCGCTCCGCGGCGCGCGAACTCGTCGACCGGGCGAACGGCTCTGGGGACCGCGACGAACTGCTCGCCTTGATCGCGAGTGCCGGCGGATTGAACCGCGCCGCGCGCGCCCGCGCGCTGCGGTGGGCTGCGATGCGCGGCGTTGATCCCTCATCGCTCGTCGAATTGCTTGGTGGAACCGCGGGGGAGACTGCATCATCGAAGCCGTCCACCGCATCGAATGAATCGGCCGCGCGACGAGGTCGAGATCGTTCGGGATTGGCGTGGGCGATCGGCGCAATGGCGGCGATTCTGGCGCTCGCTGCAACGGCAACGCTGACTCTGGCCGTGCTCGAGCGGGGGCGTCCGGACGATGCAATCGTCTCCAAGCCGAATCGAACGAGCACGCCAACTGAGCGGGGGACCAAGCCATCACAGAACTCGTCGCCCGAGCCATCGCCGCACGCGCCGTCGTCGGTCGATGCGCCGCGAACGCCGACGAATGTCCCGTCGATACCCCAAGCTCCTCCGCCTTCACGCGAACGCGCACCGGGACCGTCCACCGACTGGGACGCTCTCCTCGCGCGCTGGGAAGGCTCACGACTCGCGGCCGGTGCGGGCGTCGATGCGGAACTCTCGCTTCTTGAGCGCATGCAGGCACTGACCGAGGCGGCGCTCTTGCTCGACGCGGGCCGATCCGCCGATGCACGGTTGATCCTTGATGGGATGCCAGAGTCGTTCCGCGCGCCGGAGCCCGCCGTGCAACGCAGGCGATCTGTTGGTGATGGTGGACTGGCCATTGCGATCGAGCGCGCTGATGGTCCCGAAGCGCGTGTGCTCGCTCTGAATCGATGGCTTGGTGCGTCCGACGAGATCGGTCCATCGGATGCGAGGACGCTTGCGCAGATCGCGTGTGGACCCGACGACGGGCTCTCGCGGCGCGCACGGAGCGTCGCGCAAACGCGATTTGGCTCAAGCTCCGAGATGTCACTCGGATGGCTCGATGCGCTGCCCGTGTCGGATCCTCGATCGGCATCGGCGGCGATCGGCGCATGGCTCGGCCGCGCGGGGCTCGATGCTGCATCGACCGACGGCGCGATTCGGATTCGACAGGCGCTCGTTGAACGCGCCATCGCGCTGACGCAAGGCGAGGCGGACTCGATCCGTCAGCGCGTCGCGGCGTGCCAACTCTCGTGGGAGCGCATCGCGCCGCTCCTCGGTGCCGTTCCTGCGCGAGGTGGTGATGGGGATCTGGGGACCGCGTCGATCGAAGCGATCATGCAGGGGACCGTGGGCACGCCAAGTGCGCGCGATGCTGCTTCGCTTCGATTGCGCGCGGCTGATGGCGAAGTGGCGCGTTTCATCGCGTGGCAGACGGCGCTCCTTGACGCGCTCGCGCTTCCAGCGCAGGGAGCGTCGCGTCATGAGCGCGACACGGCCGAACGCGCCTTGCAGGCCGTTGCGACTGCACGATCCGGCGCGGTGAGCGCACTCGAACAGGCGATCGCCAACCAACGCGCGATCACGCGCGCGATCGGCGTCCGCGCGGGGCGGTGGTCATGGTGAAGCTCGCCACCATGCTGTTGGCGTTGGTTGTCGTGCCACCGCTCTCCGAACGCTTGTCGGCGCTCGATCCAGGCGCGCCCTTGGCGTACCTCGAAGCGGGTGAGGACGCGGCTCGTGACGGTGAGATTGACTTGGCGCGACAGCTCTTTCGCCGATGCGGCGCCCTGGCTGCGGCCAAGAGTGATTCCGGCATGGCGGCAAGCGCGGCGCTGGGCATGGCATCACTTGAAGACCCAACAGGTCCCGACGGTGCATGGTCCAGATGGCGCGCGCTCGCGCGCATGCTCGCTCCCTCACGCGTCACTGGCAACCGAACGGCGCCCGACGCAGATCGCCTTCGATTCGCAGAGCTCATCTCGCACTACCGAGCTGGACGCTCGCTGCAGGCCCAACGACTTGGGCGCGATCCGTCGTGCGTCGCGCTCGCTCGCGAGTGGGGCGCGCTTCTGCCCGGAGGTGGCGAGGGATTCATCCGCGCCTGCACGGGCCTGTCGGCGTCGGCGCCGCCGCAACTGTCGCCCCGGCAGTCGGATCAGTTGTTGGCCGTCGAGTCAGCGCTGCTCGCGCGGACGCCGCGCGCGGTCGATGAACTTCGATGCGGAGTCACGGCACCCGTTCCCGAAGTCGATGCGCGCCATCCCGATGGTGCCTTCGGCATCGATGACGCCTCGTGGTGGTGGCGCGACGGTCGATGGTCGTCGACCAAGTGACGCGCTGATCGTCGTGGCGACCGCGCTCAGCAGTGCTTGAGCGCCGCGTCGAGATCAGCGATCAGGTCATCGGCATGCTCGATGCCCACGCTCAGGCGCACGAGCGAATCGCTGATGCCGAGCTCACGACGCATCGCCTCGGGCACGCTCGCGTGCGTCATGATCGCCGGGTGCTCGATCAGGCTCTCGACGCCGCCAAGGCTCTCGGCGAGCGAAAAGAGATGCACATGCTCCAAGAACGCGCGGCTCTCGCCGATCCCGCCCTTCAAGAAGATCGTGATCATCCCGCCGAACGCAGGCTGTCCATGCAGCCGCATCTGCCGCGCCGCGAGCGCGTGCTGCGGATGGCTCGCCAGACCCGGATACACGACGCGCTCGACCTTGGGGTGACGCTCGAGCCACTGCGCCACGCGCATCGCGCTTTCGCAGTGGCGATGCATGCGCACCGCCAGGGTCTTCAGGCCACGCAGGCCCAAATACGCATCGAACGGTCCCATCACGCTACCGATCGCGTTCTGCATGAAGCGCAGCTTCTCGCTCAGGTCGAGCCGGCCAGTGATCAGCGCACCGCCGACTGTGTCGCTGTGACCGCCGATGTACTTGGTCGTCGAGTGCATCACGATGTCGCAGCCAAGTTCGATCGGCCGCGTGAGCATCGGCGTGGCGAATGTGTTGTCGCAGACCGTGATCACGCCGGCGGCCTTGCCGATCGACGCGACGGTTGAAAGGTCCACGAGCTTCAGCGTGGGATTCGTGGGCGTCTCGACCCAGATCATCTTCGGCGCGTGCGCCTTGACCGCGGCCTGCAGCTTGGTCGCATCGGTCATGTCGACATGCACGACCTTCAGTCCTTGGCTGCGCGCGCGAACGCGATTGAGCAGACGGTTCGTGCCGCCATAGACATCATCCATGCACACGATGCAGTCGCCGGCATCGAGGAGTTCCAGTGCCGTGCCGATCGCTGCAAGACCGCTGGCGAAGGCGAATCCGCCGCAGGTCCGGTCCTGCTCCTCGGAGAGCCCGCTCGACTCAAGGCTTCCGAGGCAGCGCTCAAACGCGAACCGCGTGGTGTTGTGGCTGCGCGAGTACTCGAACCCCTTGTGCACGCCAGGAGACTCTTGGATGAATGTGCTGCTGGTGGCAATCGGCGGCATGACCGCGCCAGTCGATGGATCCGGGTGCTGTCCACCGTGAATGCAACGCGTGTCAAGGTGGAGACGGGTCGTGTCGTGGGCCATGGGTGAATCCGAGTTCAGGCGGTCTGCTGACGCAGCCAATTGATGAGGTCGATGCGCGTAATGAGTCCGCAGAAGCGTTGGCCGTCGACGACGATCGCCACGCGGTCGGCGCGGAAGATTGGGAGCAGGTCCTCGGGGCGCGCGGTCGGCGGCACCGTCTCAAGGTTGCTGGTCATGAACTCGCTCACGGGGCGCTGCAGTGCGCCGCGATCGCGGTAGAGCGCAAGCAGGATGTCGCTTTCGTCGATGATGCCCAGCACGCGATCGCGTTCATCGAGCACCGCCATCTGGCTCACCGAGTACATGCGCATGCGCTTGACTGCCTGCGCAAGTGGGAGCGTCGGTGCAAGCGTAAAGTCCTCTTTGCGGTCGTGGCGCCGCGCGATCAGATCACGCAGGTCGCCCGTGCGCTCGCGCTGGAGCATGCCCTGATCGACCATCCAGAAATCGTTGAACATCTTGCTCAGGTACTTCGCGCCCGAGTCGCAGATGATCGTGACGACGCGCTTGGGTACCGTCTGCTCGCGGCAGTACCGCAGGGCCGCATGCAGCAGCACGCCGACGCTCGATCCAGCGAGCACGCCCTCCTTCACGAGCAGTTGGCGCACGGTCTCAAACGCCTCTGCATCCGTGACCGTGTAGGCCTTCGACACAAGCGAGAGATCGAGGATCGATGGCACGAAGTCTTCGCCGATGCCCTCGACGAGCCATGACCCGGGCGCAACGGTCCGCCCTTCGTTCACGAGCGGCGCAAGGATCGATCCGGCCGGATCGGCCAAGATGATCTGCACCTTCGGATCCTTCGACTTCAGGAATCGCCCCACGCCACTCACCGTGCCGCCCGAGCCGACGCCCGCCACGAACGCATCGATGCGTCCACCCATCTGCTCCCAAATCTCGGGCCCGGTCGTGCGCTCGTGGGCGATCGGATTCGACTCGTTCGCAAACTGGTTGACATAGATCGAGTTCGGAAGCTCCTTCGAGATCCGCTCGGCCACATCTTGGTAGTAGTCGGGATGCCCCTTGGCCACATCCGAACGGGTCATCCGCACCTCGGCGCCCATCGCGCGCAGGTGGCTGACCTTCTCCTCGCTCATCTTGTCCGGCATGACCACGACAAGGCGGTAGCCCTTGAGCGCAGCCACGAGCGCAAGCGCGATCCCGGTGTTGCCGGCCGTCGCTTCGACGATCGTGCCGCCTGGCTTGAGCGCGCCGGAGCGTTCCGCCGACGCGACCATCTCCACGGCGATGCGGTCCTTGATCGACTGGCCTGGGTTCAGATTCTCGAGCTTCACATAGAGCTCGCAGCAGCCCGTGTCCAAATGACTCAGGCGGAGCATGGGCGTGTTGCCCACCATATCGAGGATGCTGTCGTACACAGGAGCGGTCTGCATCGAAGGAGTGTACGGGTGCGCGCGTCAGCGATTTGCCGCACAATCCGGGCATGGGCGTGACCCTTGAGACCGTGGACGGCCGGCTCGCCATGCGCAGCGACGGCGATGCGCCTGGCTCGGGCGTGGCGATCGATCTGGGCACGATCGATGTGCGTTCGCTCGGCGGGCACCCGCTCGTTCGCGCAGTGGGCAGGGGAGTTGGCACCGTCGTCGACGCCACGGCAGGACTGGGCGGAGACGCGTGGATCCTTGCCGCATCGGGTCGATCGGTCGTGGCGATCGAGCGTCACGCATTGATGCACGCACTGCTGGATGATGCGCTCGCTCATGCGCGGTCAACGCCAGCCTTGGCGCATGTTGCGGCCCGCATCACACTGATGCACGCTGATGCACGACATGCGCTGGCCGAGGCAGCTCGTGGCGCGTGGTCGATCCTGGTCGATCCGATGTTTCCGCCAAAATCGAAGTCGGCGCTCGCGCCACGCGACATTCGGCTCGTGAAGGAGGCCGTGGGTGACGATCCTGACGCCGCGGAACTTCTCGCCGCAGCGTTGGCGACCACGGCGGCACGCATCATCGTGAAGCGACCGCACGAGGCGCCTCCACTGGGTGGCCCAGCGCACCACGTGATCGAAAGCCGACTCGTGCGATACGACATCTATGATCGTCCGCACCTGATGCCCAGACCATGAGCGCTGCTTGGTTCCATGTTCCATCGCTCGACGCATCGAGCATCGCTTGGATCCCCAAGGACGAGGCGAAGCATGCGCTCGGTGCACGCCGCCTTGGCGCCGGCGACTCGGTCACGCTTTTCGACGGCGCCGGGAATGTGGGAGTCGGCGTCGTCACGGACCAGCGACGGCACGACGGCGCCTTGGCCATCGAAGTTGGTCGCGCGACCAAGGCCCCGCGAGCGACGCCCGCCGTGCATCTGGCGTGCGCGATCCCCAAGGGCGATCGAAGCGCCACGCTGATCGAGTCATGCATGCCCTTTGAGCCGGCCTCGATCACGCCGCTCGCCTGCGAGCGAAGCGTGCAACGCATGTCGCCGAATCTCGCGGCGCGCCTGGAACGCATCGCGCTCGAATCCTGCAAGCAATCGCGGCAGCCGTGGACCTGCGCGATCGGTGACGAAGTCTCGCCCGAGTCCGCGGTTCGCGCCGCGCAGGGGCGAGCGCTGATCCTGCATCCGGGCGGCACGCCGCTTCGCGACGCCATGAAAGGGCTGGATGTGGTGACACTCCTCATCGGACCCGAAGGCGGGTTCTCTGATCGCGAAGTCGCAGCGTGCGAAGCTGCGGGCGCTCTGCGCGTTGGGCTCGGCGCGACGATCCTTCGCATCGAACTCGCAGCGAGCGCAGCGATGTCGGTCGTGCGGCTTTCGTAGGCGTGGTGGCGGCGCCGCGGATGCGCGGCTTTCGGATGTCTGAGCGAAGCGGCGGCCAGAAGGCTCTCTTCTGAGAGCTCCCGAGTCGAGCATCGGCCTTGGACGGCTGCCGAAAATGGAGCGTACCGGAGTCGAACCGGTAACCTCTGCCTTGCAAAGGCAGCGCTCTGCCAATTGAGCTAACGCCCCGTGCGGGGGAGCGGAATCCTACCGTGCGCGGGCCTTCATGGAAATGGGCGCACAAACGCTTCGCAGCGGTGACATCGCCGCGATGCGGCGGCGTTGCTTCACCGCCGCGGCATCGCCCCAACGAAAGAACGCCCCGCGCAAGGCGGGGCGTTCGAAAGGTGACGGCCGTTGTGGCTCAGTCGATCATTCGGACGAGCCGGTCGAGACCGGCATGCCGTCGGTGGCTGGAGTGGCTGGTGTCCGGACGGCCGGAATCGACTCCATCGTGCGCGGGCGAATGAGATTCACGCGCAGCGTGGGGTCGTAGGTCATGTCGCCCTTCACACCGACCAGCGTGCCGAGCATGGGGTCGTACTCGAAGCACTCGTCGGGCACGACATACGCAACCGCCTGGCCTGTGGTCGGATCCGCGAGCAGATACAGCTCGGGAAGCGACACGCCGTTGTACACGACCGACTGGTTCAGGTATCCGAATGCGTTGAAATCAGCGCGCGCCTCCACCTCCCTGACGATGACTGCAATGGCAGCGGAGTTCGCATCGAGCGCATTGATGGTCGCCGCAACCGTGGCGTTCTCCTGCTGGATCTTCATCAGCATGTCGATCTGCTGAAGCCGCCACTGGACCGTCGACTTGGCCGTGGCGTCCGATCCGGCGGTGTCCAGGAACGCCGCGAACTGCCCGCGGATGGCCTCGAGTTCCTCGGAGCGATCGGGTTGATCGCGCACGCGCTTCCAAGTCGTTTCGAGTTGGGCGAGTTGCGCGCGCCGTTCGCGGAAAAGCTCGAGCGCGGTCGGCTTGGGCGGCTCGACCACAACATCCACTTCGACCACTTCTTCGGTTGGGGTTGCGCCAACAGGCCCGCTCGCGTCGAGTTCAGGGCCACCCGCGTTGGTCACGGTCGCAGGCGACTGCGTCGTGGCCACGGCCGGTGCTGGAGCAGACTTCACGCCGTTCGCGTTGGCAACAGCCGGTGCTTCGACCGCTGCAGCCTTGCGCACGTAGTTGATGTTGACCCAACCCGTCGCGGTGCCAGGCATGCGCACCTTGTAGACGGGCATGCCGTCCACTTCGATCGTTTCGATGACGTTGAGCGTGGTTCCCGCAGGCAACGATGCGATCGATTGATACGAGTTGCGTGCAGCACCCTGCGCGCTCGAGTTCGGCGCGCGCAGCGGCGTCTCGGCGGTCAGCGACAGCACGGTGCCGTCGGCAGACAGCGTGCCGCCCGACACGAACGCATGCATGCTCGCGAACGCATCGCCATTCGTCCGCACGCGCGCCCAGCCATTCGATTCCTCGATCACTTCAACGACATCGCCCGATTGGAGCTTGCCGAAGGGATACGAATCACCGATGACCGGACCGGTCCGGATGTTGACGTTGTTGGAGGTGATGCGGCCTTGGTGGAGCGCTTGGGTGGCGTCTTGCGCAGAGGCCGAAGCTACGCATGCCATCGCGACGATCAAAGGAGTCCATTCCTTCATGGGGCGGATAATACGGGAAGTCGCTTGCTACCATCCCGCGAATGCCGCGGATTCCGCGATTTTTTGCCCTCGCCTCGCTGGCGCTCTTGGCGACCGCCTGCGCGTCGCCGCTCGGCGCGCGCGATGACGCGGCCGAGTGGCGCGAAGCGGTCGATGGAGCGCTCAAGCGACAGATCGATTCCGGGCAGCCGGCCGACCCGGCCCGGCCGGTCACGCGTGTTCCGGCGACCGCGCCGGCCAACCTGACGACGCGAGCAACGGAGTTGGACGCATTCGGGCCGGTGACCTCTGGCGCGGGCATGAAGCTTGACCTTGGTCCCGGGCTCTCCGAGACCGAGCAGCCGCAGGTCGGCCTGTCGCTGCGGGATGCGTTGACGACGGCGCTGCGGAACAGCCTTCCGGTGCAGGGTGCGCGCATCGATCGAGCGATCCGCACGACCGAGATCGATCAAGCCGAGGCGGCCTTCGACGCCGTGCTCGTTGCTGGCGGCGGCTACCAAGGCAACGAGGATCCTCAGCCCGCGATCCAGATCGACCCGTCGGCGCCGCCGTCCAACTTCGCCTCGATCGAGAACCGGGGTGGCAACCTGACCGCCGGGCTCCGTAAGCAGCTCGAGACCGGCGGCCAAGTCGGCTTGGATGTTGGGGTGACGCAGTCGAAGAACATGAACGGCGTGACGTATGTCCCCAACCCCGCCTACGAAAGTTCGCTCGATCTGACGCTTGATCAGCCGCTTCTGGCGGGAGCGGGCGAGGATGTTGCGCTCGCGCAAGTGCGGATCGCCCAGGTGCGTGACCGCGCCGCCGCCGAAGAGCTCCGGCGATCGATGCAGGATCTCTTGCTCTCGGTCGAGGACCAGTACTGGGAACTCCATGTGCGCCGACAGGAAGTCGTCGCCGCAGAGTGGTTGGTGCAGGTCGGCACCGAGGTGCGTGATGTGCTGGAGAAGCGTCAGCGGCTCGATGCGACGGTCGCCGACTACTCGGATGCCGTCGCGACGGTCGAGCAGCGCAAGTCCACGCTCATCAACGCGCGGAATGCCGCGCGCACGGCGAGCGATCGCCTGAAGCTTCTGATGAACGATGCCCAGTTCCCGGTAGGCACCGAGCTGGTCGTTGCCACGACTGATGAACCGCCGACCACGCCGATCGACTTCAGCTTCCGCGAAAGCGTGATCACCTCGGTCGAGCGCAACCCATCGGTGAAGCTCGCGCTCCTCACGATCGATCAGGCCGACATCAACACGACCGTCGCCAACAACGGACTGCTTCCACAGCTCGACCTGAATCTTGCGGTCGGCCTGAACGGACTGGGCAGCGATCTGGGCGGGGCAAGTGGGGACATCGTCGATGCCGACTTCGTCTCGTATCTGGCGGCGTTGCAGTTCTCGCAGCCCATCGGCAATCGACCAGCCGAGGACGCGTGGCGCATCGCGCGGCTCCAGCGCAGTCGCGCCGTCACGGGCTACCAGCAGGCCGTCGAAAACGCTGTGTTTTCCGTCAAGAGCGCGCTGCGCGATGTGACGGCTGCATATCAACTCATCGAGCAAGCGCAGATCACGCGGCTGGCGCAGGCAGAGAATCTTCGTGCGCTCTTGTTGCTCGAGAAGACCCTGGCGGCCCTGACGCCCGAGTTCCTTGCGCTGAAGTTCCAGCGACAGAATGCACTCGCCACGGCACACATCGAGAGCGCCCGCGCGAAGGCCCGTTACAACCAAGCGATCGCGCGACTGCAGCAGGCATCGGGAACGATCCTTGAGTCCAAGGGCTTCAGTTTCGACGAGGCCGGCAGCTGGGGCGCCCCGCGCTGAGCCATGCCGATCGTCCTTCCTTACGACAACGAGAGCGTTGACCTTGCTGCGGAAGTGCTGCGCCAGGGCGGCGTGGTGGCCTTCGCGACGGAGACCGTTTACGGACTCGGCGCGCGCACGATGGATGAGAGCGCCATCCACAAGCTCTACGCGCTGAAGCGTCGACCAACGGACAACCCACTCATCGCGCATGTGCTCGATGTGGCGACCGCGCGACCGCTGATTGCAGAGTGGCCCCGAAGTGCGCTCACCCTGGCGAGCGCATGCTGGCCGGGACCACTCACGATGATCCTGCGAAAGTCTGAGTCGGTGCCGCTCACAGCGACTGGCGGCCGCGACACGATCGCGATTCGTTCGCCACGGCACCCACTCGCGCGGGCGTTGTTGCACGCCGTCGGCTCGCCGATCAGCGCACCGAGCGCCAATCGAAGCGGGCAGGTCAGCCCGACGACGGCTGAGCACGTCGCGTTGGATTTCCTTGACGAACCCGAGCTGATCGTTCTCGATGGCGGTCCGTGCACGCTCGGCATCGAGAGCACGGTCATCGACCTGACGACTGAAGTGCCGATCGTGCGTCGCCCAGGTTCGGTGACCATCGAGCGTCTGCGCGAACTCCTTGGTCAGGTCGAGGTCGACCATGCGTCGAGTCAGGGCGCGAGCCCCGGCACGGCGGCGCGCCACTACGCGCCCGAGACCCCGGCCACGCTCGTCGATGGTCACGATCTGCAACGCGCACTCGATGCATCGCCGGAACCCGCAGTCGTCCTTGCGTTCGAGGGCCGCAGCGTGCCTTCGCCGCACAGTCTGCTGCCGATGCCGCGCGACGGCGAGCAGTACGCGGCGCTCCTGTACGGGGCGCTTCGGCGCGCCGACGCGCTCGGTTGTGCGCGCATCGTCATCGAGCGCCCCGAGCAGACCGGGGGCGCTTGGGATGCGATTGCGGATCGTCTGAGCCGCGCCACAGCGTGAAGTTCGCCCCAAAGGGCTGCGTGGCTAGACTCCGATCATGCCCACTGCAACGCGCGTGATTCGTGCCCCTCGCGGCACCACCTTGACATGCAAGACTTGGGCCGCCGAAGCGGCCATGCGCATGCTCATGAACAACCTCGACCCCGAGGTAGCCGAGCGTCCGGGCGATCTCATCGTCTACGGCGGTCGTGGTCAGGCGGCGCGATCGTGGGAAGCCTTCGACGCCATCATCGCCAGCCTCAAGTCGCTTGCACCGGACGAAACGCTGCTCGTGCAGAGCGGGAAGCCCGTCGGCATCGTGCGCACCACGGTCGACTCGCCGCGCGTGCTGCTTGCCAACTCGAATCTCGTGCCCAACTGGGCCACCCAGAAGCAATTCGATGACCTCGCCGCGCGTGGGTTGATGATGTTCGGCCAGATGACCGCGGGGAGTTGGATCTACATCGGCACGCAGGGGATCCTGCAGGGGACATACGAGACCTTTGCTGAATGCGCGCGCCAGCACTTCGGTGGCACGCTCAAGGGCACGCTCAATGTGACCGCCGGTTGCGGTGGCATGGGCGGCGCGCAGCCCCTGGCGATCACGATGAACGAGGGCACCTGCCTGATCGCGGACATCTGCCGCGAGCGCCTGGAGAAGCGCGTCCGTGACCGCTATCTGGACGAGCTGCACGATGACCTGGATGTCGCCATCGATCGAGCACTGGAGCTCAAGCGCGCGGGCCAGGGGATCAGCGTCGGCGTGCTGGCCAATGCGGTCGATCTGCTCAAGCGGCTCGATGAGCGCGGCATCGTCCCTGACACCCTAACGGACCAGACCAGTGCGCACGATCCGCTCGAGGGCTACTACCCCGATGGACTCTCGCGCGAAGCCGCGGATGCTCTGCGCGAGAGCGATCCGGCGCAGTACCAGAAGCTGAGCATGGCCTCGATGGAGCGGCATGTGCGCTTGATGGTGGGGTTCCTGCGCAAGGGATCCAAGGTCTTTGATTACGGCAACAACATCCGCCAGCGCGCGTTCGACCACGGCTTCAAGGATGCGTTCGCGTTCCCTGGATTCGTGCCGGCGTACATCCGCCCGCAGTTCTGCACCGGACGCGGTCCATTCCGTTGGGTCGCACTCTCGGGCGATCCCGCGGACATCGCCGCGACCGACGAAGCCGTGCTCAAGCTCTTCCCCAACGACAAGGGCCTCGAGCGTTGGATCCGCATGGCGCAAGATCGCGTGGCGTACCAAGGACTTCCCGCGCGCATCTGTTGGCTCGGCCTTGGTGAGCGGCATCGTGCCGGTCTGCGCTTCAACGAGATGGTCGCCAAGGGCGAGGTGAAGGCACCGATCGTCATCGGGCGCGATCACCTGGACTGCGGCAGCGTCGCGAGCCCCAACCGCGAGACCGAAGGCATGAAGGACGGCACCGACGCGGTCAGCGATTGGGCGATCCTCAACTTCGCCGTGAACACCGCGAGCGGTGCGAGCTGGACGAGCTTCCACCACGGCGGTGGCGTGGGCATCGGCTACAGCCAGCACGCGGGGCAGGTCATCGTCGCGGACGGTTCACCCGAGGCGGCCAAGCGTTTGGAGCGCGTCCTCACGAACGATCCGATGATGGGCGTCTTCCGTCATGCCGACGCGGGCTACGAACTCGCGCAGCAGTGCGCCGACGAGCGCGGCGTAAAGATTCCGTTGCACACGTGGTGACCCTGAGTTGCGCCGCATTCGCGCGGTGCGTGCTCAATCGAGCAGACGATCGAAGGCTCCGCCGCGGATCAACTCGACGATGGCAGCGATGTCGGGTGCGGGTGATCGGTCACCCGTGAGCCGCGAGACCACGCCGCGCACGATCGCGTGCGCGCGTTCCACGCCGTCGCCAGAACGCAGTGGGCGCTGACAGTCGATTGCTTCGGCCATCGTTTGCAGTTCGATCGCAATCACGTTGGTCGCCAAGTCGACCGAACGGCGGGCGTGGCGCGCGCTGGTTGCGCCCATGCTGTTGTAGTCCTCGATGCCAGCGCTCGTCGGCACATTGCCGGGGCTCGCGGGGTGGGCGAGCACACCGAGTTCGTTCACACACGCGGCGGCGGTGTACTGCGCAATCATCAGGCCGCTGTCGAATCCAGCATCGACGGCCAAGTGCGGGCGCACGCGGCTCTCGCGATCGTGTCCCGAGAGCGCCCAGTAGACCCTGCGTTCGCTGATGCCCGCAATGTGGCAAAGCGCAATCTTGAGCGTGTCGAGCGCGATCGCGAGTGGCATGCCGTGGAAGTTGCCGCCGCTCACGATGGCCGTGCCACCGAGCGTGAAGACGAGCGGGTTGTCCGTGACCGCACCGAGTTCGCGCGTGACAACGCCCTCGGCCCAGGCGACCGCATCGAGCGCAGCGCCAAGGACCTGCGGCGCGCATCGCAGCCCATACGGATCTTGAACCCGCGGATCGTTTTCCTTGTGACTG
>VGXL01000028.1 GCA_016873315.1 Phycisphaerae bacterium
CGCGCAGACTACGCGCGCCGAACGCTCATTCGCCCGGGAAATCCCACTGTTCGCCGGGTCGGTAGCCGAGCAATCCGTAGAGCTCGCTGCGGTGCTGCATGCGCGGCAACATGGCCTCCATCGAACCATGCGTCTTCAGGTGGGCGAGTCCCTCTTCGACCGCCTTCATCGCCATGCGCATCACGCTCAGCGGGTAGATGACGATCGAATAGCCCATCGCACCAAACTGCGCAGCGCTGATGTGCGCCGTCTTGCCGAACTCGGTCATGTTGGCGAGCGAGTGTCCGGGCGACGCCTTCGCGAACTGCGCAAACTCGGCCGCATCGGCAAGGCCCTCGGGGAAAATCACATCGGCGCCTGCTTCGCGGTAGAGCTTCGCGCGACGAATCGTGCCCTCGATCCCTTCCATCGCCCGCGCGTCGGTGCGCGCAATGATGACGAAGTCGCTGCTGCGACGCGCTTTGACCATCGCAGCGATCTTGTCGGCCATCGCTTGCGCCGGAACAACTTCCTTGCCATCAAGGTGTCCGCAACGCTTTGGAAAGACCTGATCCTCGACATGCAGCGCGGCCGCTCCGGCGCGCTCGTAGTCGACGACGGTCCGCACGGCACACTCGACTTCGCCATAGCCCGTATCGGCGTCAGCGATCACGGGAAGACGGCTCGCATCGGCGATCTCGCGAATCGTGCGGCACATCTCGCTCAGCGTGATCAGGCCGATGTCGGGGTAGCCCGCGACATTCGCCGTCGCGCCGCCAGAGATGTAGCAGGCCTCAAAGCCCGCCTTCCGAACGCTGCGCGCCACGAGTGCGTGAAACGCACCAGGTGCAACCACCGTTCCTTTGGACATGAGTTCACGCAGGCGTGCACCAGGATGCATGGCGTGAGTCTACGACTCGACGCTCGCTCAGGGCTTCAGTGCGTCGAAGCGTGGCTGCCACTCGCCGCGCTCATCCTGGGTCCAGGTCACGAGCAACTCGTTCGGCCGCAGCCCCTTGGTGCGAAGATCCAGCGGCGCCGGGCCATCGTCCCAATCCTGCGCACCCTTGGGCTTCTTGCGCTTCTTGGCCTTGCCCTTGCTGGCGGCCCAGGCGGCATCCTTGGTCTGCGGATCCTCGGGGATCGACCAAAGCGCTTGGTCGGTGGCCTTGATCACGAACTCGCCGCCGTGCGTACGGACTCGCTGCTCGAAGCCGTGCTCGACGAGCGCGGTGCGCAACTCGTCGACGCTCGCCGGCATGATCCCCTTGCCGCGCAGGAACTGCACGCCGGCGGCCATGAATGACGCGCTCTTCATTGCGCTCGTGAAACTCGAAGCCCGCAGTCCTTGCACGAAGCTCTTCCATTTCGACTCGAACGCATCGACCATCTCTTGCCCTGTCGCGCCGAACGCGCGGCCGAACGCCTGCAAACTGGGGACGCCGGCGTTGAGGAGCTGGAGGTACTGATTGAAGTTCCGCTGGTACGCGCCACCGTCGCCGTACGCCAAGAATTGAATCATCGACCACGCTTGGTCGTACTGCAATCGCGCATCTCCGCCACGCACATTGGCGCCCCACGCCTCGGACGACATGTTGAGCATCGTGGCCAGCGGCAGATGGCGGCCAGCCTTGATCGCCTCCTGAATCGAGCGTAGCGCCGTGGCATCGACCTGCCCGATCACGACGTCGCCGTCGAGCACCTCGGCCATGCCGAAGAACTCAGCCATGCCCTCGTTCACCCAGATCGGCAGATCGTTGGCGAAGTACGACCACGCGACTTGGTGGAAGCCCTCGTGCTGGATCACATGGCGCACCTGCTCTTCGGGCACGCGCTCGGTAAAGAACGCGAGCCCCGCACCATTGGGGCTCACGAAGAACATGCCGCCGGAGCCAGTCCCGTCGATGCCGAACCGCGAGCGCAGCGTGTTCAGGTAGTCCTGCTGACGCGCGAACATGTACACCGCCAGCACATCGGCCTGTCGCCGTCGCAGGTGATCGAGGCGGCTCGTGTACTCGCCGTACATCGTGTCCAAGAGCGCCGCGTAGCGTGCCGTGACCGCGCGATCGAGGTCGCTTCGGATCGCGTAGAAGCGGCTCGGACGGACCGTGCCATCGGTCCGGTCCCACCACGAAGCCTGCGGAACGACCTGCGCGGGCGCGATGGGGTCCGTCGCCCACGCACTTCGAGGCACGACCAAGGCCACGACGGCTAGCACGCAGAGGATCCTGATCGCTCGCACGGCGCAAAGCGTAATGGGACGCCCGGCCGGGCCAAGCCCTCCAACCGATATAGTGCTGACTTCCCCCACGGACTGCCCATGAAGAACCTGTTCATCGCCGCTCTCGCTGCTGCCGCCTCGGCCGCTCTCGCTCGCCCCGTCGAGGCCCAGACGCCGACCGCGCAGGAGATGCGCGAGCGCCTTGAGAGCACCCTGGTGCTCGGCCCTAGCGCGATCGAATCCATGGGCGTGCGCCACGTGTGGCAGCAGCGCCTCGTCATGACTGAAGGAGCCACGGCCGTGCGCGGTTGGATGCGCGGCGACAGCGCGTTCGTGCTCGACTCGCGCGGCGGACTGAGCCGGATCTCGCTTCAGGATGGTGCGGTGATTTGGCGCAGCGAGGTCATCGGTCCTCAGGATGAGGTGCTGGGCATTCATCGCGCTCGACTCGATGGCCGCGACCGGGTGTTTGCCGTGATCGACAGCGAATTCGTCCAACTCGACGGAACGACCGGCGCGCTCATCAGTCGCAAGCCATCCAAGGAGTATCTCAGCGCTGACTGCGCGGTGGCCTGGCCCTACCTGATCTTCGCCAGCGCCTCGGGTCGCGTGGTGTGGTTTCACTCGCTGCTGGGCGTCATCCATCATCAGGGCTTCGTGAATGGCGCCATCCGAGGGACGCCGCAAGTCGTCGGCAACGAGATCGTGGCCGCAGGCACCAGCGGCGAGGTCGCGGGCTTCATCAAGGACGACGCGCGCATGATTTGGCGCCGCGACATCGGCCCAGTCTTCGGCCGTCTGGCGGAAGACACGGATGGCGTGTACGCGGCCAGCACTGATCAGTCGGTGTACTGCCTCGATCGACAGAGCGGCGCGACGCGATGGAAGTACTTCACCGAAAGCGCGATCACCAGCGATCTCACGCTCTTCGGTGATGCGCTGCTGGTGCAGGTCCCCTCAGAGGGGCTCGTCTGTCTGGCGACTGATTCCAAAGGCAGTCCGGATGGGGTGCGACGCTGGGCCGCCCAAGCGCCCGGCACCGTCGTCGGGACCATCGGCTCGAACATCATGGTCGTGGACAACACCACGCAGACGATTCGTCTGCTTGAACTCTCGCGCGGCGGGCTCGTGGCGACCGTGCCAATGCGCAACGCTCGTGACCTCACGATTGGCGCGGGCGACGACGGTCATCTGCTCGTCGTCGCCTCGGATGGTCGCGTGCAGCTGCTCGAGCCGCTGGGCGCCAAGCCCAAGCCATCGGGGCTCAAGATCATTCCTGCATCGAAGCCCACTGCCGAGCCGTCAGAGACCGATGGCGAAAGCAGCGATGCGCCCGCCGCCGGCGAACCCTGAACCCAAGGACCCACGCGCATGGCTAGCCTCGCCCCCATCGACGCCCCGGTCGTCGATCATGTCCGCGTCACGCGAGCGCTCCTGAGCGTCAGCGACAAGCGGGATTTGTTGCCCTTCGCCAAGGCACTCGCCGCGCGCGGCGTGGAACTGGTGTCCACCGGTGGCACGGCAGCTGCGCTCGTTGCAGCGGGTCTGAAGGTGCGCTCAATCGATGATCTGACAGGATTCCCGGAGATGCTCGATGGTCGCGTGAAGACGCTGCATCCCCGCGTGCACGGCGGATTGCTCGGCGTGCGCTCGAATCCCGCGCACGCGGCGAGCATGACCGAGCACGGCATCGAACCGATCGATCTGGTCTGCGTGAATCTGTATCCGTTTGAGGCGACGGTGCGCCGCCCCGGCTGCACGGATCGCGAGGCGATCGAGAACATCGACATCGGCGGTCCGAGCATGTTGCGCAGCGCCGCGAAGAACCACGGCTTCGTGGCTGTCGTGACGGACCCTTCGCAGTACGACGCCGTCGTCCAGGAACTCTCGGCGCATGATGGGTGCACCACGCTTGAGCTGCGCCGCACGCTCGCGCGCGAGGCCTTCCGCGCGACCGCGTCCTACGACACCGCGATCAGTGCGTGGTTCGACCGCACGCAGGAGACGCAGTTTCCGCCGGTCCTTGAAGGCCGCTGGGTCCGCTGCGACGAATTGCGTTACGGCGAAAACCCGCACCAACGCGCCGCGGTCTACCGCGACGCTTCCCCGCGCGAGGCCAGCGTGGTCGGCGCGCCGCTCGTGCACGGCAAGCCACTCTCGTACAACAACCTGCTCGACGCCGCGGCCGCACTCGAGCTCGTCGGTGATCTGTGCAACATCGATCCCACCGCGCATGCGTGTGCCGTGATCAAGCACACGAATCCGTGCGGAGCCTCGATCGCCGGTTCCGCACGCGAGGCGTTCGATCGCGCGTACAGCGGCGATCCGCTTGCAGCGTTCGGTGGCATCGTGGCCTTCAGTCGACGCGTGGATGCTGCGACCGCAGCGCTCATGGCCGATGGCGAGCGGTTCCTTGAAGTCGTCGTGGCCGAGGGCTTCGATGACGAGGCCGTGAAGATCCTTGGCGGCCGATGGAAGAATGTGCGACTCTTGCCCGTCGGTGTCACGCGGCATGCGGTGCCAAGCGCCATGGCGCTTCGGAGCGTTCCCGGTGGAATGTTGGTTCAGGAGCGCGATGCGAAGCCGATCGATCCGGCGTCGTTCACGCACGCGGCTGGGCCGGCGCCGAGTGCTGCCATGCTTGCTGGAGCGGGGTTCGCGTTCACGGTCGCGAAGCACCTGAAGTCCAATGCGGTGTGCATCACGGACGGCACCACGCTCCTTGGCGCCGGTGCAGGACAGATGGACCGCGTTGCCAGTTGCCGACTTGCCATCGAGAAGGCGGCGGCACGCTTGGAGTCCGCGGATCTTCCGATCGCCGCGAGCGACGCGTTCTTCCCGTTTGCCGATGGACCGACGCTCTTGGCTGTCGCAGGCGTGCGGTGCATCGTCCACCCAGGCGGGAGCAAGCGAGACCAAGACACGCTCGACCTGTGCACCGCGCGAGGGATCACCTGTCTTCTCACGGGTGATCGCCACTTCCGGCACTGACTGTGTCCGGCGTCCCAGCGCCGGAGGGACTGTGTCCGGCGTCCCAGCGCCGGAGGGACTGAGTCCGGCGTCCCAGCGCCGGAGGGACTGAGTCCGGCGTCTCATCGCCCGGCTACACTTTCGCGCCATGTCCGACGCACCCACTGTGCCGAGCCACCCACCCACTGTGCCGAGCCACCCGACGCTGCCGCTGCTGAAGAAGGCGTTCCCGAACGTCAGCTTCTTGGTCGCCGACTATCGCGATCAGGTGACCGTCGTGGTGCCCAAGGAGAACCTGCATGCCGTCGCGCGCTTCCTGCGCGATGACCCGGCGTGCGCGTACTGCTTCCTGAGTGATGTCGTCGGCGTCGACTATCTGAACTACCCCGCGCCGCAGCCTGGCCGCTTCGCGGTCGTGTATCTGCTCGCGTCGTATGCGCACGACCTTCGGCTTCGTCTGAAGGTCTATGTCGAGCCGACGCTTCCGACCGACGGCATCGTCGCCGACCCAGGGCTGACGGTGTCGAGCGTCGTGGATCTGTGGCCCGGAGCCGAGTGGCCCGAGCGCGAGGTCTATGACATGTTCGGCATCCGCTTCGAGGGTCACCCCGACCTTCGACGCATCCTGCTGTGGAAGGACTTCCCCGCCCACCCGCTGCGCAAGGACTATCCGCTGCGTGGTCGAGGCGAGCGCGAGTACTACCAAACGATCACGCGTCAGAGCACCTGAGCGAACGCTCCCGCGTGAACTCGCTCGCGGGATGGCATGAGCGAATGACCATCGTTCGTCCCTACGATGCCACGCGTCACGGCGCTGCCGTGCGTGCGTTGGAGCATGCACTTGGAGACGATCGACCACCAAGAACTGAAGTGGCTCGCGTGCGAGTGGCTCATCCGCCAGGGCGCACGGGTGGTGGCCACCGAAGTCAGCGCACCGATCCCACGATGGCGCGTTGATGTTGCTGGATGGCTCGATGGTCGTGACCATCGCTTTCACCGTCCCGAGCTCGATGCACCGCTCTTCGACGGCACGACCGCCGGTCAAGAACCAGTCATGACGATTGCGGTCGAGTGCAAGCAATCGCGCGCGGACTTCTTTCGTGACACGGGTCAGGTCGATGAACTGCTCGCCGAACGCGACCGACTCAAGCGGCGATGCCGCGAACTCGAAGAGACGCGGATCAAGGTGTACGAGCCGCACCTGCGTCGATCAGGATCGTCGCTCTTCGATGGGCTCGATGAGTGGGACTTCGCGTCGAGCCGGATCACTGCGTACAGGACGGCGCTCGCGGAACTTCGTCGCACGGAAGAGTCGCTCTACGGCGAGACCAAGTTCGGGTTGCTTCCCCGATACCGCTTGGCCGATCGCTGCGTGCTCTTCTGCCCGCGCGGCATGGTCCGTCCGTGGGAACTTCCGACGGGTTGGGGTTTGATCGAGTGCGGTCGTCGAGAACTGCGAGCGGGCGCTGCGCGACTGCCGCGCGATGTGCCGCTTCCCCTGCGCGCGGTGCGTGGGGCGCCGCATCTGGGGGCATCGACCGCCCACCGCGATCGGTGGCTTCGCAACATTGCGATCGCAGCCACGCGGTCATGGATGACGCGCGATCTGCCCGCACCGCCGCGGGAGCACGGCGACGAATCGACGCTGTCCCTTGAGAGCCCTGTCGAGTGAACGCCGCCTGCGACTACAGTGTGCGCGGGCCCCGGTAGCTCAGTTGGATAGAGCAGCGGCCTTCTAAGCCGCAGGTCGACGGTTCGAGTCCGTCCTGGGGTGTTCGTTTCTTGCGCCGATTTTTCTGCGGCTTTCCCTGCAGTCCTCCTCGCGTGCCATAGGGTGGCGTGGTCGGTGGGCAGCGTGCCCGCCATCGCCACGCATTCGGGGAACCAGTCATGCCTTCACACACTCGCGCAGCCGTCGGCTGCTTGCTGTCGATCGTTCCGATCACATCCATCGTGCTGGCCGACAACGGCACGACGCCGTGCCCACCACTCATGGAAGTTTCATGCGACGCGTTCTCAAGCGGTGGATCGTCCGGCGAGGGGCTCGGTCCGTGCGGTTGCGGCACCGGCCAATGGGTGGTGAACACGCCACCGCCGCGCCTCGAGCCTCCGACTCCCACGGCCGAGGACCGAAGCCTTCATGAGGGGCTCGTCAGTTGGAACTGGTCCCTTCGCGCCGCAGCGCAGCCTGAGTTGGCTCTGGCCAGCCTCACGGTTCGTGGGCGAAGCAACCTGTGGGCCGCGGGCAGCTTCTCGCGGTACGGCTTCGCGCACTACATCTCTTCGCGTCGCGAAACCTGGTCGGGCGGGTACCCAGCATGTCCCCGCCTCCTGAGCCTTGCGGCCACCGGTGGCGCCACGCTGCACATCAGTGCCAGCACGGCAGCTCGGCAGGGTTGCTCGGCGTACACCAGCGCAGCCGCCTCGGGTGCGTGCAGTTCCCTTGGACTCGCCAGCGCTTCAATCGACGATCTCACGATCGCCGGATCTGTCGGCTTCAACTCGGCCTCGAGCCTCTTCGATGTTTCGGGCAACTTCGGCCCGATCATCGATTTCACCAGCAACTCGGTCGATGGCAGCATCAGCAGCGAGTCGAGCTGGTCCATCAGCGGTGTGGGTTCGCACAGCGGGTCTGCGTCGGTCACTGTCCGTCCAGACCGACAGTACTGCGCGTTCACCAACCGACCGTACACCGCACGAACGGGCGGTCAGGCCATCGCAGGCGGTGCCGGCTCCGTCGACTGCAATGGTTCGGCAAGTTGGTCGAGCATGTCGGTCATCAATCTTTCGGTCCAGTGACATGGTCACTCCCCTCATCTTGCTTTGGCTGAGCGCGCACGGTGGTGAACCGCATCCATCGGCTCTCGCTGCAGCGCGCCTTCGTGACATGCTCCAGCGCTCGCACGAAGAGCGCGACGGTGCGCGGCTCGTCGCGCGCAAGTTGTCCGTCGAGTCAGCCTTGCTTCCAGCCTTCATCGTCCAGGACCTCGCGCACGGATGCGCGAGCCAGGACTTGGCACAGTCCTTGGCGTACACCTACTCCGGAACCGACGCCGCACTGCACGCGGCAGGTGCCTGGCCATCGACTCATCCCTGGTCGCAGGCTCCACACGAACTTGGTTGGGCGTGCCCGCCGGGCATGGCGTGGCGCGTCCGCGCGACGACCGAGCGATTGTGCGCTGCCGGGCCAGAGCCAGCTGTGGCCATTGACTGGCTCATCGAGAGCGACGGTGAGACCACAACGGCCATCGCTGAGCGCTTCGAGCCAGCGTTGATGCCGGCGGAGCTCGACTTCCCGCTGTTGCCGTGGGGGCTCACCGTGCAGTGGGATCGCGCGGGCGGGCAGGTGTTCGATCACACCGGTCGGTCACATGCCGAGTCGTGGGTTGCGACCGCTCCGATCCTCGCCAATCCCGATGACATGTTCGACGCCTTCGATGCCATCCGCGTCCAGCAGTGGCTGTCGCCATGGCGGCCAGCGCGATCGCGCACGCGTGCGCTTGGCGGTCCCGCCGTGCACACGATCGATCTCGATCGGGGACCGCTTTGCTGGCACGATCCAACCTCGTACACGCTCACACATCATGGGGCATTGCAGGATGGCCACGAGTTGTTCCGTCCGGTCCGCTCGATTCCGGCCATTCCGGGGTTGCGCGCCGAAATCGAGTGGGCACCGTGGCCTGAAGTCCATGCCACGGGCGGCGCTTCAGCGTCTGCACACGACCTGCCTTCCATCGCCCTCAAGGACCCGATCGCGGTCTCAGGGGCCAACGATCCACCCGCGCGTGTGCCATGCCGGGTCCGAATCGTGGGCGAGGATCGGGAACAAGCGATCATCACCTTTGGTCGCTTCTCCCTCGTCCACCGTGGCGAAGCCGTCAATCCAATGGCCCCCGAACCGCCATGGCTGGCCGTGCGCCAAGCGATTGAAGCGCGTGATGCCACAACGCTCACGGCGCTCGTGCTCCGCGCTCAGGATGGTCTGGGCTCAGTCCGAGCGCGCGCAAGGATGGGACTCGAACTCGCCATTCAGGCGCTCGATGCCGCGATCGAAGCAGGCTGGTCCGTTGAATCCCTGCGCACGGTTGCACCGGACCTCCTCGAGCGGTGCATGAGTCGGCTGACGACGGCTGAACTCGCCCAACTGACGCTCGACTGCACGCTCGCCAGTCGCGGAACGCTGGCGGTGCTTGCTGCGTCCCGTCTGGCCGAGCACTCGGGTGCCGGGGCCGAAGAGCGAGCTTGGGCCAGTCTTGCGTTGCCTTCGCTGTGGGCGTGGCTTCACGAACCGCCTTCCGATGACTCGCCCCTTGGCGCGCGCAGACTCATCTGCGATCGGGCACTGCGTCCCATTCTCCTAGGCGATCAGCGCTCACTCACGACCCATGCAGAGGGTCCACCATGAACCGTCGCGCGGAATGCAATCGCCACCAAATCAAGCGAGCTTCGTTCGTCCATCGAGCTCGACTCGCCCTCATCACGGCGATGAGTTCGGTACTGCTGTCGTCAACGAACGCCGTTCCTCGTGTCGCGGCGCTCGATCCTGCGGCATCGTGGCGGGAACTGCTCGCTACAGCCGGGTGTCCGCCCGGCGTGGCGCATGATCTCGCGGTCCGCATCGAACGCCTGGCTGGCCCGCCGCCTGCGCGCGCGCAGCCTGGCGCGGTCACGGCGGAACAACGCGCCGAGCAGATCACGCATCTTGCCGTTGGCCGGCACGGGCTCCAACTCACGCCAGCCCAACTCGACGCCGCGTTGGCAGCGTTGTTCAGTCCAGCGGAATCAGGGGATCATGGAGCAGACACTGGCGGTGGGCCATCCGCTGCCCACATACACGCGCGGACCTCGGTGCCAGCCGAGCCCGGCCGCCCGTTCACCACGCGACTCGCCCTCGAACTGTTGCGCGAGTGGCTTCCTACTCCTGCCCAACGATGATGCGCACCGAAGGACGCGACGAAGACCACGAAGCCGCACCCGCTGTCGTGACATGGCTGTTCCACGCGTAGACGCGTTCCAGCGCAGACGCCGACGCCAAGGCAGCAAGTCCTTCATCGCCGACCTTCGTGCTATGGATGTTCAGCACCTTCAGTCGCGGCATCGCGGCCACGCACGCAAGCGCTGCGTCGCCGACCTCGGTTGAATCCAAGCGCAGGGACTCGAGCATCACGAATCCCGTCAGTCCGGCCACGCCGACATCGGTGACATTGGTTCGCGCTAGGTTCAGACTGATGATGGCGCCCGCCGCGGGACGCAGCATCGCCAGATCCGCGTCGCCGAACGGCGGAGTGGCCCAACTCGCGTTGATCTCCAGCCTCGGATCGTCCTGCGCGATCGGCTGCGCGATCACGCCACGGGCCCGCAGTGCTTGCGCGACCTCAGCCGCGCGTCGAGTGAGATCAGCCTCGAGCGGCGCTGCCGCCCCCTTGACGGCGCCGGGTGCGATTGCTGCTCGAGCCGCCGCGGTCTCCATCGCGCCGCCTTCCTCGATCCAGAGGCTGATCAACGCTCGCTCATCTTCCGGCACGCGATCACCTTCGGGTGGCATCGCATCGGGGTCGCTCATGGGCAGCATGATTCGCTGCACGATCATGCTTCCATCGGGGTCGCCAAGCTTCATGGCCACGCCGTCATCCCTGACCTTCGTCATGGATGCAGCCGAGTCCATCGCCAAGCCCCCCTTGTGCTTGCCGTTGCCGTGGCACTCAAAGCAGCGCGACTCGAAGATCGGCAGGATCTGTGTGGAAAAGTCGACGGTGCCGACCCGTGCAGATTGCACCGGGACCACCGCGCCCCCACCCGTGGATTCGTCGATGGCGATGGTGGTCGTTCCCGCGGCGGCAGCGTCCCCGGAACCACGCATGCCCAGCGCAGCGAACAGGGCCTTCTCGACATATCCGTCGCCGTAAACGAGTTCCCCACCGAAGTGGCCCACCAACCCGACGCCGAACGCGCTCACGATCGTGAGCGCACGACCGGACTTCGCGCGAGCTTCGGCCACCCTCGGCGGTTCATCGCGCCGACGCGTCTTCCACGCGGCGACGATGAGCACGGCAGCAACGGCCGTGCCGAGCCACCTGTGCAAATCCAGCGTGCGCGATGCGTCCTGTCCCTCTTGCCACGCATTGACCCAACCCGTTGCCACAGCGCCGATCGCGGAGAGTGCCGCCAGGAGCATGGCCACGCTGGTGAACTCCGAGATCCCGCGTTGACGCCGCGTCCAGCGCCAGGCCTCGACACCAGCCGCGGCGAGCACCAGACCAATCGGGAAGTGCACGAGCAGTGGGTGCAAGCGCCCAATCAGCCGCAACCACGGCTCCAGTCGCGCGCTCTCTGGGAACTCACCCCCCGCTGCGGCCACCAGTCCAAGACTCATCACGACGAAGAGGGCTCCGTGGTGCAGCATGCACGCACTCTACCTCGTCATCTACCTCGTGACCAAGAGAATCGGACACGTCGTCGGGTCATCCGGACCGAGCACGACAAACCGACTCATCACGAGCTGCGCGGTCGCAGGCGGACGGTCGACCAATGACTGTCCCGAGTGACTACGGTTGACCGAGAAGCCGCTCGAGCACCGCAGGAACTTCACGCGCGCTGTTGAGTGTGGACTGCGGTCCTCGTGCTCCGATGTGGGCGATGCGGCCTTCTGCGTCGATCACCACGAGTCGGTTTGGAAAGCAGCCGTACAGTCGCTCGGCGTCACCATCCATCGTGTCCACGACGAGCCGCATCTGGATGCCGATGTCTTTCCCGAAGGCACGAGCTGCAGCGCGTCGCTCGTCCATCGTCGTCGCCTGCTTCACCGAGAATCGATTGTGGTCCAGCACCCAACCATCCGTGGGGTGGGCCTCGCGCCCGTAGACCATGAGGAAGTTCACGCGGTCGCGATAGCGCTCAAAGAGCGCACCCGTCGCGCGGGTCGAGCGAACGAACGGCGGGCACGTGCAGCTGCCAAAGATCACGATCGTCGGCCTGCCCCGCAACGCGTGCAGCGTGACCGGGTTCTCTCCGGTGGTCTCGGAGAGTGTGAAGTCGGGAGCAACGTCGCCGACCACGAGGTCCTTGCGCGGCGCTGCACGCGCGTCATCGGATGGTCTTGATGTGGCATCGGTGCTCACAGTCGGTGCGGACGCAATCTCGGGTGCAGTGTCGGTCGCGGTCTCGGTCGCAACCTCGGGTACAGGCTCGGGCGCAACCTCGGGTGCAGGCTTGGTCGCGATCTGCGGCGGCGTTGCGCCCAACTCTGATTGGGCGCATGCCCAAAGGAGCATCACGCATGTGGGGACGATGAGCACGATGGCGGCGCATTGGCGCTTCATGGACTGTTCCTCGCACTCGAAGTTCATCTCGTTGGGCCGTCGACGCGTCGGACTTCGTGGACGGAAGACCAAGTCATGCTGCGCAGTGTCGCATGCGGATCCATCGGCGCGCCAGTAGAAATCCGAGTGCACACACACAACACCCGATGATGCCATGCAACGCGAGGTCGGCGAACGCGGTCCCGGTGCTGCCAGAGCGCCAGAGCACCGCAGCATCATCGGCCAACGCGCTCAGCGTCGTGAGGCCACCACAGAATCCGCCGACAGCGAACGACTCGCGCTTCCAACGATCGTCGCGCCATCGCCAACCCGAACCGTGGCGCTGCAGCCACAGCCCCGCGAGCACTCCACACAGCGCCGCACCCAGAAGATTCGCGACCAAGGTCCCGGTCCATCCCGGGGCACCAGCCGCGACCAAGCAGTGCGTGATGACGAATCGAGCGCATGCTCCGAGGGCGCCGCCGAGGGCAACAAGCACCACGCTCGCTCCACTCATGATTGCGCTCCGTTCAGGACCGCAAGACAAAGGAGCGGGCAGCCCACCAGCGTTCCAATCACGATCGTGACTGCTCGCCACCATCGACGCTCATCGACGGCGATCACGACATCGAGTGCACAGCCGCTGAAGGTCGTGAAGCCGCCCAAGAATCCAGGCACGAGCAGCGCGCGAACCAACGGCCACTCGACGAGGGGCAATGCGATCAGCCCGATGAGGATCGATCCCGCCACATTCACCGCCAGCGTCGCACGCCAGGTGGCATGCTGGCGACGAACGGCCACGCTGCGCAGCCAGACCCGCACGCTGGCACCGATGCCGCCGCCGAGTCCGGCGAGAAGGAGTTCGCTGATGGGCAGCGGGGCGTCGGTCATGCTTGATCCATCACGGCGCAGGCGCAGCAGAAGGTGCTGGCTCCGATGTCGGCGCAGGCGACGCAGGTTCCGACCCAGGTGCGCGCGCCGCGAGCGACGGCCACGGATCAGCACTCGAACCCGGCTGGCGCTGCACGCGGGCATCCCAAGATGGATCGCCCAGATACACGACTGCATCGCGGTCCCAGAGCAGACCGGCGAGTTCGCGCGCGTCGGCATCGGGAATCGAGCGCTCCTTCATCCACGCTGCGACCTCACGGCCGAAACCGTTGACATCATCGCGCTGCCACGACGCGAGCACGAGCGACTCCGAACCCGGCCAACGCTTCGCCAGCTCGCCCACGATCGCGTCTCCATTTTCCCGCCACGCTTCATGCAGCGTTCGCGCACCCGGCTCCTTCGTGAAGCGCTCGAGCGTTCCCCATCCGCCTCGACCGAACCAAGTGACCACGACATAGCCCACATGCGCGCGCACCCCGTACGACTCGATCGCCACGGCGGCCAACGAATCCGGTCCAGTCACATGACCAAGCAGGCAGTTGCCAGCACCAATCCACGCCTTGGGCGAAGTGTGGGTGAGCGGAAGCACTCGTCCGTCGTGGCATCGCACGACCAGCGCGCCGTCGCGTGGTTCGACGGCCCCGGCCGGACGACGGAATCCAAGTTCGAGCCCCTTGTCGGTCGCGTGACCACCGGTCATGAGCAGGTCGATGCGTGGCGCGTTGAGCACGCCATGCGCAGCATCGCCGATCGACGCGTCGGTGAGGCTCGAATCGATTGCCCGGCCATCGTGGTGCAGCGTGAATCGGTGCGCACCCTCTTCGCTCCACCATGCGCTGTGATCGAAACGCTCCATCGGAAAGTCCGCCGTGCCTGCCGCGATCGACATCGTGAGCGGTGCGACATGATCGACCAACCGCTGCGCCCCGGCAGCCGAGCGCGCCGTGATGATGCCCCACGACACATCGCTCTCTGGATCGGCATCGATCGTACGGAGTGCACGCTGCAACGGAGCCGTCACATCGCGTGCGGCGGCGGTCGGGTGGAGCACGATGCCCACCATGCCCGACTTGCGCTGCCGGAGCGCTTCGACCAGCGCCGCGCGACCCGCATCGCTCGACTCGTCAAACTCGATCACGGGGGCATCGACGCCATGCTTGTCGCGGAGCGCTTCCGCCACATCGAGCCACTCCGGATCGGCCGAGGCCGCGCGGCCGATCGCGACGGCGTATGTCCCCTGCCTTGGAGTTGCCGTACCGTGGACAGAACATGCCAAGAGCACCGAGAGCGCAGCCGTCAGGGAGACCATCACACGATGCTACGGCGGTGCGTTGGATTCCCCACGCGTGGCATGCGTGGCTGGACGCGAATCCTCGCGCGGCGTCCGCTGTATGCGGCGCGTGGTGGATCGCGCTGTGGGCCATCATCTGGTTCGTCGCGTCATGGCTCTCGTCGTTCTGGACAAACCGCATCGAGCTCGCGCTGCCGTTCGAACGAACGGCGGCGCCGATGCACTGGATGATCCCGATCTACGCGAGCTACGACCTCATTGCGCCGATGCTCCCACTCTTCTGCCGGGGATGGCGCGACTACGCCGAACTGGGGCGAACGATCCTGCTGCAGACTGCCATCTCATGCGCGATCTACATCGTGCTTCCGCAGCGCTTGGCGTTCTCGACGACCCACACTGGCGCAGTCTGGGATTGGCTCTCGGGGCTCACCGGACTTCCACATCCAGGCCTGTACTCCTATGCACCAAGCATGCATGTCGCGGGCGTCATCGCGATCGGCATGTTCTTTGCGCCGCGGTTGGGCCGTGTCGGCGTCGTCACGCTCTGGACCTGGTGTGCAGCGGTCATCGCCAGCACCTGGATGGTGCAGGAACACCACCTGGCGGACATTGCGTCAGGCATCGCGCTCGCTCTGGTGATTCGGCCTCGATCAGTTGACTCGGCGGCGACCCGTCCTGCCATGTCGCCCTGACGGCCGAAGCCGATCGACCTCGCCATCGCTCATCCTGCAGCACTCGTGGACCGGATCAGACCGCGAAGTACTTCGCCTGAGGGTGATGCGCGACGATTGCGCTCGTCGACTGCTCGGGATCGATCTGCCAGTTCTCGGTGAGGACGCAGCCGATGCGCTGCGGCTCGAGCAGGCGGAACAACTTTTCCTGATCGCTCATCTCAGGGCACGCGGGGTAACCGAAGCTGTAGCGACTGCCTCGGTAGTGCTGCGTGAAGAGTCGGCGAACTTCTGGGTCATCCTCGTGCCCGATCCCGAGCTCCGCCCGAATGCGCTTGTGCCAGAGTTCGGCGAGCGCCTCGGCGCACTCCACGCCAAAGCCGTGCAGGAAGAGGTAGTCGGTGTACTGATTGCGCTCGAAGAGCTGCTTCGCGCGGTGGCTTGCCTCGTTCCCCATCGTCACGCAATGCAGGGCCAGCACATCGCGCGTTCCACCGGAGCGTGGTCGATAGAAGTCACTGATGCACAGCCGTTCACGGCCCTCCTGTCTGGGGAACCTGAACCGCTCGATCTCACGGTCGTGGTCAACGGCATCAAACACAACGAGTTCGTCGCCGTCGGAGTTGCACGGGTAGTAGCCCCACACGACAGCCGGGCGCAGGATTTTCTCGTCGCGGCACTCAGCCTTCAGCCGATCGAGCACAGGAGTGGCGTGCTCCTCGAGGAACGCCTCGTAGCGCGCGTCGTCCATGTCTCCTCTCTTGAAGCCCCACTGTCCGCGGAAGAGCGCGACGAGATTGAGGAAGGGATACACCTGATCCAGAGGAAGTCCCTCGGCCAGGCGATGACCCCAGAACGGCGGCGATGGGACCTCGACATCCTGTCTGACATGGCTTCGATCGGCCAGGTGCTGCGTACTCGCAGCCTGCTGACGGATCGTGCGACTGGCGACGACGCGGTCGGCCGCCTCCCGCTTGGCCAGCCGTTCCTCGACCTGCCGATCGAGCACCTCGAGCGTGCCTGTGGCGAGCGCGTCGCTCACCTGCAGGCCCTCGAACGCGTCGCGGCCGTAGTAGAGCGGCCCCTTGTAGATCGAGCGCAGATGCCCCTCGGCGTAATGCCGCGTGAGTGCCGCGCCGCCAAGCATGATCGGCACGGTGATGCCCTGCCGATTCATCTCGTGCAGATTCTCCTCCATGACCGCCACGCTCTTCACGAGCAGGCCACTCATCCCGATTGCATCGGCGCCGGTTGAGCGCAACGCCTCGACAATCTGCGACAGCGATTGCTTGATGCCGATGTTGTGGACCGTGTAGCCGTTGTTGGTCAGGATGATGTCGACGAGGTTCTTCCCGATGTCATGCACATCACCGGCGACCGTCGCCAGCACAATGCTCGCCTTCGACGGTCCGCCGATGCCGTGACGCTCCATGTGCGGCTGGAGGTGGGCGACCGCCTTCTTCATGACAGCCGCGCTCTGCAGCACGAACGGCAGCTGCATGCGACCGGCCCCGAAGAGTTCGCCGACGACCTTCATGCCCGCGAGCAGGTCGTTGTTGATGATGTCCAGCGGTGCGTAGAGCTGCAGAGCTTCGTCAAGCGATCCCTCGAGGTCCTTGTCCTCGCCGTCGATGATGTGGCGCTGCAGACGCTCCTTGACCGGAAGGTCCGCCAGGCTTGCCTGTTCCGTGAGTTCTTCCTCGCCCTCTGTGAAGAGGCCGATGAAGTGGAGCAAGGGATCGAAGTCCGACGGCATCCCTTCCGGGCGCGCGTCGCCGCGTCGGTCGTACACCAGCCACTGCGCAGCCTCCCATCGCTCAGGCGCGATGCGGTCGCGCGGGAGGATCTTGCTCGCGTGGACAATCGCAGCGCTCAAGCCGCGCAGGCGCGCTTCGTGCAGAAAGACACTGTTGAGGACCGCACGCGCCGCGGGCTTGAGCCCGAAGGAGATGTTGGAGAGACCAAGGATCGTGCGGCATGAGGGGAATCGCTTGGCGATGAGTTCGATGCCGTCGAGCGTCTCCAAGCCCAGTCGACGATCGTCAGCATTGCCGGTGGCGATCGTGAAGGTCAGCGGATCGAAGAAGAGATCCTCTTCAGGCAGCCCCCATCGGCCGGTGTAGAGCGCATGAATCCGCTCGGCGATCGCGAGCTTTCGCGCAGCGGTCTTGGCCATGCCTGCCTGTGGATCCTCATCGATCGTCAGCGCAACGCAGGCGGCACCGTAGCGGCGCAGCATCGGACAGACGCGCGCCATGCGCTCCTCGCCGTCTTCAAGGTTGATCGAGTTCACGATGCACCGACCGCCCGACCGCTGCAGGCCCGCCTCGAGCACCTTGGCATCGGTCGAGTCAAGCATCAGCGGCGCGTTGACTTGGCGGACATAGCGACTCACCACTTCGCCCATGTCGCGCACGCCATCGCGGCCCACGAAGTCCACGCACAGGTCCAGCACCTGACCGCCATCACGCACTTCCTCGCGGGCCATGCTGACCAGTCCGTCCCAATGCTCTTCGTCGAGCAAGCGCTTGAACTTGCGGCTGCCGTTGGCGTTCGTGCGCTCGGCGACCATGAGGAACGAGTTCTCCTGCTCGAACTCGGTGTAGTCGTACAGACTGCTGCAGCCCGGCGCCTGCGGTTCCTTCGGCGTGCGCACGGGCTCGCGGTCCTTGAGTGCCGCCGCGAGCGCACTGATGTGTTCGGTGGTCGTGCCGCAGCAGCCCCCCAGAGCGTCCACGCGGTGCTCCTCGATGAATCGACGCATCGCCTCGACGAACCCAGCAGGTTGCAGCGGATAGACGGTCTGGCCATCCTGCAGAATCGGCAGACCGGCGTTGGGAACCACGCTGACGCGGCGGTCCCAGTGCTTGGCCAGGTACGCCACATGCGGTGTCATCTCGACGGGACCGGTGGCGCAGTTCAGTCCTAGGCTCTCGACCGGGAACGACCGAAGCGCGTTGACCACCGCGGCGATCTCGCTGCCCAGCAGCATGGTCCCGGTCGTCTCCATCGTGACGCTCACGAAGATCGGGCAGTCCTTCACGCTGCGACGCGCCGCGTCGAGCGCATCAAGGCACGCATTGATCGCGCACTTCACCTGAAGCAGATCTTGGCAGGTCTCGATCATGAAGCAATCGACGCCGCCATCGATCAATCCGCGCGCCTGCTCGCGGTAGCTGGCCAGCATCAGATCCCAGGTCGTCTGCCCGAGTGAAATGAGTTTCGTGCCCGGACCGATCGATCCCGCAACGAAGCGAGGCCGTCCGGCCGATGCGTATCGATCGCACGCAGCACGCGCGATGCGCGCAGCCTGTTCGTTGAGCGAGTGCACCCAACCGACCATCTCTTCATCGAACTCCGCCGCGACGAGTTGGTTGGATCCGAAGGTGTCCGTCTCGACGATGTCGGCTCCGGCGGCGAGCATCGACTCATGGATGCGCTGGATCAGGTCCGGCCTGCTTCGGACCAGGATGTCGGTGCAGTTGTCCCGGCCGAGCCAATCCTGCGGACGACAGTCCGCGCACGAGTGGATGGATGTTCCCATCGCACCGTCAAAGAGCACGGTGCGGCGATCCATGACACCCAAGAGGCTGCTGGTCATGCATCGAAGGTAGTCCTTCACGGTCGGACTTTCAACCGTTCAACCGGATGGACGGATGGAGTTTGACGCGCGGGGCGTGCACCGACGCTGCCCCTCGCACGCAAACCCCTACACTTTCCGCCCCCATGACGCTTCGGCACCTCACTGCCATGCTGGTTGCCCTGATGACGGTCGCGTGCGGAGACGGCTCCGCCCCGGCGCCCGCTCCCACCCGGTCCGTCTTCCTGCCGAACCGCCTCGAGGGCGTACCGGAAGCTGCGCGTCCGGTCCTTGCGAAGTCGCTCGAGTGGATCGGTGGTACGACGGCCTTCGCCGGCATCGGCAGTGTGACCGCCTCGATGCGAGCGAGCCGCGGCTCGGGAAGCGTGCTGCACGACACCACCGTCGGCGACGACGGGTCCGTGGTCATGGTGCGTCACGGCGAGCCGGATCAATTCACCGAAACGATGGGTGCCAACGGCGGTGTCGGATGGTTGATTCGCACGGGTCGGCCTGAACCAGTCTTGGTCGATGCCGACGAAGTCCGACGGCGTGCCGCGATCGTTCAGTCGCTGAATGCACTGGGCCCTGTGCTCGGCACCACTTGGCTGCACGCTGAACGACTGGAACCACGCGCCCTCGGATCGGTTGAGTGCGATGCCGTTCGTTTGCATGGAACTGAAGGACTGGTCTGCGAGTTCACCTGCGATCGCGCGACCGGCCGACCCATGACGCTCTCGTTCACGGTGCCAGGCGAGTCCGGACCGCGCGTGACCGAGAGCCGTTGGCTGCAGTGGCAGTCCGCGGACGGGCGGCGATGGCCAACGATCATCGACACGCGCTCCGACCGGGGCCCCGTCGGGCTCATGGTCCTCAAGGCGACCTTCTCCCCTCACTCGCCCACCGAGACGGCTTTGCCGCCTGAGGTGGTCGCGCTCGTCACGGCAGGCGAACCCATCTCACGCATGGATCCGCCGCCGCCGAATCCAGCACCGTCCATCCCCACCGTTCCCGCTGACGAACGCCCCGCAGATCGGCCGTGATGACCGCTGCATCGGACCACGAGTCGGACCGCGAAGTGGATTGCGAATCGCGTCGCGAATCGCGAAGCGAGTCGCGAAGTTGCTCGCGAATCAGCCCGATCGTCGACGTCGACAACGCTCGCTTTGCGATCCTAGGCTGCCCCCGATGAACGATTCGGTTGTACTCCAAGGAGTTCGCAAGCGCTTCGGCTCGACCGAAGCCGTGCGCGGCATCGACCTCGCGATTCCAGCAGGATGCCTCTGCGGCGTGCTCGGTCCCAATGGTGCAGGCAAGAGCACGACCATTCGGATGCTCATGTCGATCATCTACCCCGACCAAGGGTCGATCCGCGTGCTCGGCTCGGACGCGATCGCCATGAAAGATCGCATCGGCTACCTGCCAGAGGAACGCGGTCTCTATAAAAAGATGCGCGTTCTTGAGTATCTCGCCTACATCGGCGCGCTCAAGGGACTCGCCGGCTCCGAGAGCCAACGCCGCGCCCATGACTGGCTCGAGCGCATCGAACTTCCCGGCGTCGAGCGCAAGCGCTGCGAAGAACTCTCCAAGGGGATGCAGCAGAAGGTGCAGTTCATCGCGTCGGTCATGCACGATCCCGAGCTCATCATTCTCGATGAGCCCTTCAGCGGGCTCGACCCTGTCAACTCGCGCGTGCTCGCGCGGATCGTGACCGAACTGCACGCGGGCGGCCGCACGATCCTCTTCAGCACGCACCAGATGCACCACGCCGAGAGCCTTTGCGATCGAGTTGTGCTCATCAATCGCGGCGAAAAGTTGCTCGACGAGTCGCTCGATGCCGTGCGCGCATGCCACCGCCCCACGACCGTCGTCGCGCGGACGGATGGCGCGTTCGAAGACGCGGCTGCCGTTGCCGCGCGCGTGCCGGGCGTGGCTTCCGTCGAACGCGCCGAAGACGGCAGCGTCCTCGCGCATGCTGACGACCGGACCGATGCGATTGACCTGCTCGCGCCGCTCGCTGCGACCCGGCGATTCACTGGCGTGAGCCTGAAGCGCCCGACGCTCGACGACATCTTCGTCGAGCTCGTCACCGCCCACGGTGGCCACGCCCGCCAGCCGGAGCACGACCATGCCTGATGCACCTCGCCATGCCGGCGCATTGCACCGCGTGCTCACCATCGCATGGCGCGAGTTCCGTTCGACAGTGCTCACCAAGGGCTTCCTATTCTCTGCGCTCGCGTTCCCACTGCTCATGGTGGGCGTCTCGACGCTCCTACCAATCTTGATGGCCACGAGCATCCAGCCCATGAAGGGCGCGATCCTCGTCGACGCCCCTGCCTCGGCCATCGACGCCATGCGCGCCGAGCTCGATCGCGCCGCGAACGATCCCGTCATGGCCATCCGCGAGCGCGTCGATCGAGGCGAGGAGCCCGATCTTGACGATGCAAGCGCCGCGTTGACGCCGATCGAGTCGCCGATCGAGTCGATCCAATCCGACCAAGTCGAAGCGGCGAAGAAGCGCGTTCGCGATGGCGATGCCCTCGCGCTGGTCATCATTCCGCCCGCCTCGCTCGATGCGCAGTCGAAGGACCCGACCTACGAACTCTTCGTCGCCACGAAGACGAGCCCCAAGCACACATCGATCGTCAGCCGCTCGGTACGCGAGGCGATCGTGCGACTGCGCGTGCAGGCGTCGGGCGCCGACTACCAGCGCACGATGGATCTGCTCAAGCGCCCGGAACCGAACATCCTCCGACTGACGAATGATGGCGCCGAGGCGAAGGAACGGCTCGAAGGGCGCATGCTCGTGCCAGGAGCCTTCATGCTCTTGATGTGGCTCACGACCTTCACGGGCGCGAACTACCTCCTCACGAGCACGATCGAGGAAAAGGGCAGCAAGGTCATCGAGGTTCTGCTCGCCGCCGTCAGTCCGATGGAACTCCTGGCGGGCAAGATCCTTGGCCAACTCGGATCCACCGCGGTCATGCTCGGCATGTACGGCATGGCCGGGCTCGCTGGACTCTCGGCGCTGGCGATGATGGACCTGGTTCCCGTGTCGAGTCTGCTGCTCATGGTCGCCTTCGCACTCACGGCCTACCTGATGATCGCCAGCATGCTGACGGCGGTTGGCAGTGCCGTCACCAACTTGCAGGAAGCGCAGGCGCTCGTCGGTCCCGTGATGATCGTGCTCATCGTGCCGCTCATGCTCTGGCTGCCGATCAGCGAGAACCCCAACGGTGCGTTCGCGGTGGTGTGTTCGTTCGTGCCGCCCATCAGCCCATTCATCATGGTGTTGCGCGCGACGGGGACGAGCGAGCCGGTACCCGGATGGCAGGTCGCGCTCTCGCTCGCGGTCAGCGCTGCCTCGAGCGTCGGGTTCCTCTGGCTCGCGTCACGGATCTTCCGGGTGGGCATCCTCATGCAGGGCAAACCGCCGACGCCGCGCGAACTTCTGCGCTGGGCGCGCTATCGGTGAACGGTCGGCGGTCGGCGCAGGCCCTCGAGCACAATCGCGATCCCGTCCGGTCACGCGCCGACTCCGGCCTCGGTGCCGCGCTTCCATAGACTCACGCCCATGAATCACCAGTCGCTCTGGGCACCGTGGCGCATGGCGTACTTGCGCGGTCTTGATGATCGCGCGGGCGCCGAGCGTTTGTCCGGCGAGGAGTCGCCCCGCAACTTCCTCTTGGACTATTGGCAGCATGCGGCGCGCGACCGCGAGCACCATGTCATCCATCGCAACGCACACGGCATCATCCTGCTCAATCGCTACCCCTACTCCAACGGGCACCTGTTGGTGGCGCTGGGCGAACCACGACCCACGCTGCTCGACTACGCGCCCGAACAGCGGGCGGAGCTCTGGAAGCTCGTCGATCTCGCCGCGCTGCTCGCGACGAGGACGCTGAACCCACAAGGGCTCAACATCGGCGTGAACGAGGGCCGCGCGGCCGGTGCGGGCGTGCCCGAACACTTGCATGTGCATGTCGTGCCGCGCTGGTCGGGCGATGTCAACTTCATGGCGGCGATCGGCGGTCTGCGCATGATTCCCGACAGCCTCGACGCCGTGCACGAGGCCTACGCGCGCACGCTGTCGTCGCTCGCGTAGTCGGTGACCGCGCGTCGCGCTCGTCCTCCCGCGTCGCTGCTCGCCGCCGCGTCGTGCTTCTCGCGCTCGTCCTCCCGCTTCCTCGGGTCCCTGCTGCGCGGACGCGCGCGCTGCACCCGGCTTCGCGCGCGCTCTTCGTCCGTCGCTCGGCGGGGCGAGCACCCGCCATCAAGTGTGATCGTTCGTGCCGCCTTCGCGACTCCCGGAGCCGCGCAGCATGGGACCGCTCGGTCGCTCCGGACGAGCGCGACGATTCAGTCTGCGGCCGTCGCGGAACAAGGGCGCGGCATGCCTCGCCGAGCGAGTTCCGCAGCCTGCGAGGAAAGCTGGCGCGCAGTGCCAGTCAGTGACCAAAGTGTGACATCCGCGCCAGTTTCTGAGCAGGCGAGGACTGTCTGAGCGAACGAGGCATGCCGCGACCAAAGGGAGCGAGGGCCGCAGGAGCAAGGTGGAAGACGCAGGAGACCGAAGCACCGGCCGGCGCCCAAAGGGAGCGACGGCCGCAGACGCGTGGTGCGAAAGCAACGCGACCCGCCGGCGCCCAAAGGAGAGACGGCCGCAGGCGCAGTGTGCGCCGCAAGCAGTGAGACGCGCCATGCGTCGGACACGCGCGCCCCGCCGTAGCACGCGCCCGCGCGAAGAGCGAATCCGCGCGCGGTCCTCCGGGCGGCGAAGTGCGAGCACCAGGCCGAAGCCAAACCACCCTGA
>VGXL01000029.1 GCA_016873315.1 Phycisphaerae bacterium
GCCAGCCGAGCGAGAAGGAAATCCTGACGATGCGGATGATGGATCGCCCGATCCGCCCGCTCTTCCCCGAGGGTTTCGTGGACGAAATCCAGCTGCAGGTCAGCGTGCTTTCGCACGACGGCCAGAACGACACCGACGTGATCGGCTGCACCGCCGCTTCGGCTGCGTTGGCGATCACCGACGCCCCGTTCGAGGGCCCGATCGCGACCGTGCGCGTGGCGCGCATCTATACCGACGCCGGCGCTCAGTTCGTGATCAACCCCACGCAGGCTCAGATCGAGTTCAGCGACCTTGACCTGGTCCTTTCGGGCCACAAGGACGGCGTGAACATGATCGAAGTCGGCGCCGCCGAGATCACCGAAGCCGACATGGTCGCAGCGATCCGCTTCGGCCTTGAGCACGGCATCAAGCCAATCCTCGAGATGATCGATGAACTGCGCGCCAAGAGCGGCGCGCCTGCCGTGCGCATGGGCGAGCGCATCCTGCCTTCGGCCGACGTGATGGCCCTGGTCAAGGAGAAGGCGTACGACGAGCTCACCAAGGCGCGTCAGATCCACGGCAAGGAAGCGCGCAACAGCGAGGTCGATCGCGTCAAGAAGTGGTGCGTCGATTCGTTCTTCGCGGTCCCGGCCGGACTCCCCTACACCGAGCACGTCGCCGCTGAGAAGCGCGCGCGCGAGGCGAAGGAAGCACTGCGGCTCCTCGAGAAGAAGATCACCCACAACCTCGTCGCCGAGAAGGGCATTCGCGCCGACGGCCGACCGCTCAACCAGATTCGTCCGCTCGACATGGCGGTCGATTTCCTGCCCCGCCCGCACGGCAGCGCGTTCTTCCAACGCGGCGAGACGCAGTCGATCGTGACCTGCACGCTCGGCACGATGAAGGACGAGCAGATCATCGATGGCCTGCTCGCGGAGTACGCCAAGAAGTTCTACCTGCACTACAACTTCCCGCCCTACTGCACCGGTGAAGCCGGCCGCATCGCGGGCCCCGGCCGTCGCGAAATCGGCCACGGTGCACTCGCCGAGAAGAGCTTGCTGGCGATCCTTCCGAGCACGGAAGAGTTCCCCTACACGGTGCGTCTGGTGAGCGACATCACCGAGAGCAACGGCTCAAGCAGCATGGCCAGCGTGTGCGGCGGCTGCCTGGCGCTCATGGACGCGGGCGTGCCCATCAAGGCGACGTGCGCTGGCATCAGCGTGGGCCGCTTCACCAGCTCGGCCGGCAAGGTCACCCATGTGACCGACATCATCGGCGAAGAGGACTTCTTCGGCGAGATGGACTTCAAGGTCTCCGGCACCCGCGAGGGCATCACCGGCATCCAGCTTGACCTCAAGGCCCGCGGCCTTGGCGTCGAAGAGATTGAAACGATCTTCACGCAAGCACGCGAAGGCCGGCTCTTCCTCATCGAGAAGATGGAAGCCTGCCTGGCCAAGCCGCGAGCCGACCTCAAGCCGCACGCGCCCCGCATCATCACGGTCAAGATTGACCCTGAGAAGATCGGCAAGCTCATCGGCCCCGGTGGCAAGACCATCCGCGGCATTCAGGACCGCACCGGTGCGCAGATCGACATCAACGAAGACGGCACCGTCTTCATCGCCACGGCCGACGGCAACGCGGCCATGCGCGCCAAGGCCGAGGTCGAAGCGCTCGGCGCCGAGATCAAGGTCGGCTCGATCTACGAGGGCAAGGTCGTTGGCATCAAGGACTTCGGTTGCTTTGTGGAGCTCGCTCCCGGCACCGATGGCATGGTGCATGTCAGCGAACTCGCCCATGGCTTCGTCAAGACCGTGACCGAAGTGGTCAAGGTCGGCGACGTCATCAAGGTGAAGGTCATCCATGTCGACGACACCGGTCGCATCAAGCTGAGCCGCAAGGCTCTGCTCGAGGCCCCGGCCGAGCCGGCGGCCCGTCGGTGAATCATCTGGCCGGACTTCCCGCCCTCTCTGGGCGGGAAGTTCGGTCGATTGTCGATGTTTAGCGAGATAACGGGTTGCGCACCCCGCGTTCCGGGGCGAGAATCCTGACCGTGGGGTTCGCGGTCCGCGGGGACCGCACCTGCATCCAGGAACGAAAAAAGGCAGCACATGACCGACACCCAGAAGATCGAGAACACCGAGGGGACGATCAAGTGGTTCGATGCCCGCAAGGGGTTCGGCTTCATCATCGGGCCCCAAGGGCAGGACATCTTCGTCCACTTCACGGTGATCGATCAGGAGTCCGGATTCCGCACCTTCAAGGACGGCGAGAAGGTCACCTACTCCGCCACCTGCGGCGCCAAGGGCTGGTCGGCGACCTTCGCCCGCAGTGCCGCACGCGTGACCACGCCTCAGGCGTGATCCCGCGTTCCGGGCCGTGCGCCCGGGCTCTGGCGACCGACACGGCCCACCCCGGCGGGATCGGCCATGCCTGACCAATCCATGATGGTTCCAGCAGCGCTTGCGTTCATCGCGGGCGCTGCTTTCGCAGGGCTTGCGGCTTGGTGGCTTCAACGCGCCCGGCTCGCCGAACGCGAGGAACGCGCTCGCGCCGCCGAGCGACGAGCCGTCGAGTCTCAGCAGCTCGCCGAGCTGGGCACGATGTCAAGCGGACTCGCGCACGAGATCAAGAACCCGCTCTCGACCGTCGTGCTGAACGCGCAACTCCTGCGCGAGGACATCCTTGATGCTTCGCTCGACGCAGACCAGTCCGCCGGCATGGTCAGGCGGGTGGACGCGCTCGTGCGCGAGACGGACCGACTGCGGGACATCCTTTCGGACTTCCTGCAGTATGCCGGTCGCATGAAGGTCGATCGCGAGCGGCTCGACCTGCGCGAGGTCGCGGACGACTTGGTCGACTTCCTGCACGCGCAGGCTGCACAGAGCGGCATCCGCTTGCTGCTCTCGCCTCCGCCCGAACGCGCGGTCGCTGTCGATGCCGATCGAGGATTGCTCAAGCAAGCTGCACTGAACTTGATGCTCAATGCGATGCAAGCGATGGGCGGCGCACCGCGCACCGACGGTGGGCAGCACGAACTGATGCTGCGGATCGAGGACGGCGGCGGCCACGCGCGGCTGCATGTCATCGACACGGGCCCTGGGATCCCGGCGGACCGGCTCGACGGCATCTTCCTGCCCTATGTGACGACGAAGACAGGCGGGACGGGGTTGGGGCTTCCGGTGGCGCGCCGCATCGCGCGTGAGCACGGCGGCGACATCCGGGTTCACAGTGAACCGGGTCGCGGCAGCGATTTCACGATCGAACTTCCCTCCGCGAGCTGACGATCAGTCGAGCCGGCCCCGCGCCTTGAGGTGATCGGCCGAGTCAGCCCCCGCCCACAGGCGCTCAGTCGAGCCAGTCCTTCGCCTTCAGGCGCTCGGGTACATAGACCTCGCTGACGTAGGAAATGTCCTTCGTGATCAGCGACTCGACTTCCATCTTGAAGCCGTTGGTGAGCATGGCCTGAATCTCTTTCTGCCAGCCCTTGTGCCCCTCGAACCATGGGTACGCCGCGATCTCACGCGCGCGCTTGATGTCGTTGTCGGTCAGGTCGATCTTCACCGCATCGTCCAGTCCGCACTGGCGGAAGTCCTTGGCGCGAATGCCGAGGAACTTTGCTTCGGGAATCGCCAAGCGCGTGCTTTCGAACGCGAGCGAGATCGAGCCCTGCTTGATCACGCTGTAGATGTAGTGGCCCCACGGATCGTTGTCGAGCACGCAGATGATCGGCAGTCCGAGTTCCTGGTTGAGTCGCTGCAGCAGGCGACGACAACCGCGCGGAGGCTGACCCGCGCCGTGCGTGAGGATGCAATTGTGCTTCTCCCAGAAGCGGTCCTCGTTGAAGCGGTTCCAGACGGTGCCCTTCTCGACATGGAGGATGAACTTCGCCTCGCACTTCTTGAACTGAATCACATCCGGCTCGACGATCGACGGAAGTGCGTAGCCGCCTGAGCCCATGCGCCGACAATCGATCTCGTCGCCCTTGTCGACGATCGTGATGTTGCCAACCATCGAGCCGCGGTTCTCTGCGAAGACATGCAGTTCTTCGCGCAGGGCCGCCAGCGCGACTTCCAGGTCCTCAAGGATCGGATCGCTTTCGTCCTGCGTGTCGAAGGTGTTTTCCTTCGTACCAGCGACGGTGTGCTTGGCCTTGTAGAACACGCCACGGAGGCTGCTCGTCTTGCGGGCTTCGATCAAGTCCTTGATCGTGCTCGCGTGCAGCATGGTCTGCATGAACTGCTTTGCAGTCTTGAGATCAAAGAGCGGGCGGTCGGCCGTGCCGTCGCCCATCTCAAGGATCCCCTTCTTGCGATTCCAGACCGTGTTGCTCTTCGTGCGGGTGGGAATGGAGAGTTGTGGTTCCCGCCCCGACAGCGTCATCTTCGAGATGGCTTGCGCGAGCTCGACGATCTTCTTCTGGGTCCGGGCGTCGCGCTCGGCGATCGATTGGGTGGTCTTCTTGGCCATGGTGGTGCTCGTCTTCGATCAGAAGAGGGTTGGTCCATTGTTCGACGGACGACGGGGCGCGGGCGGCTTCGCTTTGGGGCGTGTGGCCGGTGGCTGCTTCACCGGCGCAACCGTGCACGACGCCGGCTCGTCGTCGCCGGCATCGGTCATGGCCGCGGGGATGATCAGCACACCGTCGTCGTCAGACTCCTGTTCCTCGCGCAGCACCTTGCCGTCCTCATCGAGTTGCTGGTCCGCCACGGCAGTCTTTCGCTTGGCCTGCGCGTGCAATGCGTCGTACAGACGCTTGGGATCCTCGCCCGTGATCGCGCCGATCGCCTTGGAGATTTCGCCGATGTAGCGCTCGAAGACATCGCGTCGTTCGCCTTCGCGGCGCATCTTCGCGCGCTTGTTCAGGTAGGTGCCAAGCTTGCGGCCGCACTCCATGAGCGCGAGCTTCATTTCCTTGCGAATCTCGTCGTAGTCGGCGATCGCTTCCTTGCTCTCGCTCGTGAACGGCACCCACACGCTGGCCATGTGCAGCATGATCACGAGCGGTCCGGCCGGAAGACTGCCGCGCGGCTGCTGAAGGTTGTAGTTCTTCCAGCCGGTCTCCAGCACGGCCTTGAACGAACTGCACGCGCTCTGTTGGAAAAGCAGTGGAACGCGATTGGCGAACCGGATCACGCGGGCTGGCTCATCCGCGGGAAGGTCACCGCCGAAGGCGATCGCCGCTTCGATCTGGAAGGGCCGACCGCGATAGACATCCGCGCTGCGGCTGCTCGCTGCGTAGAACTCGGCGCGCACGCCCTTGAGCATGCCCGCCAAGAGTTGGCGCACGCCGATGGGCGCCAAGCAGTCGGTCGGCGGCGGCGCGAGCTTGACCTCTTGGAAGAACAGAAAGAGCTTCTCAGCTTGGGGCGCTTCGACATCGCCAGCGCGCGTTCGGCTGGTGGCCCCGGCCGCCTTGCACATCTGCGCCGCCGTCGTGCTGCTCACGCGGCAAAAGCGCTCCTGCAGGAACGAGAAAAGGCTCCCCTTCTCGGTTGCCTCGTAGTCCTTGAGCATCTGCAGCAGGATGCCAAGCTCGATGCCCTTCGGATGCGGCTGGATTTCTCGCGTTTCCGGCGGAAGTTCCTGCACGCCACGCGGGTAGATGACGACGCCGCCCGTCTCGGTCGTGGCGGTGGCCTTGGTCGCGGCACTCGCTTCGGCGTGGGCAAGCACCGAAGCGTCATCGTCGCTCCCGGCATCGCGCGATGGAGGCACGAACGTGATGCGCGCGTGGGGATTGGCGATCGCGGTGAGTTCGAGGAACTCATCGACGCTTCCGCGGCCGCGTTGGTAGCGGCCCTCGAGTTCGATGCTCACGCTCGTGCCAGTGCGGAAGATCTCTGGCGAAAGGAAACCACCCTCGGCAACCAAGGCGCGCGTGCCTGGCGTGATGCCCGCAAGCCTGGCCGGCGGGAAGTCCTTGATCTCGTCGTCGGTGGTGACCTCGGCGCGGTTGGTCTTGGTGTTCATCGCCAGCTCGATGTGGTGAGCGGCGCTGCCAGCCTTGGGCTTGGTGTGGATCACCATCGGTCGGCCAGTCGTGATCAGGCCGTACATCCCTGCGGCGCTGATCCCGATCCCCTGCTGACCACGGCTCATCTTCAGGCGGTGAAACTTCGAGCCGTACAGCAAACGACCGAAGATGTTCTCGACTTGCTTGCGAACGATGCCGGGTCCGTTGTCGACGACCGTCAGGCGATAGCGGGAACTCTTCGCGGTCGCCGGCCGATCGGGCTGAAGGTCTTCGATGAGGACCGCGAGTTCGGGAAGGATGCCTGCTTCCTCGCACGCATCAAGGCTGTTGTCGACGGCTTCCTTGACGGCAGTGAGGAGCGCCTTGCGAGGATTGTCGAAACCAAGGAGATGACGATTCTTGGCGAAGAATTCGCTGACCGAGATGTCACGCTGGCGCGTGGCCATCTCCTCGGCGGTAGCTCCCTTGCGACGCTTTGCGGTGGTTTCGCTCACGGCTTCCATGCTCCATCTCGCCTTCGTGCGGCATCCGTGCCTTGCGGCCCGAACCAACGGGTTGCGCTTGGATCCTAGCGACCGGCCACCGCCGCGCCGATTCGGCACCGGGTTGGCCAGTTCCGCAGAAACCGCTACCATTCCCGCCCCAATTCCACCAAAGGAGCACCACATGGAAACCACCCTGATCATCCTGAAGCCCGATGCCGTCCAGCGCGGCCTCTGCGGGCGCATCATCACTCGCTTTGAAGAGAAGGGCCTGCAGATCGTCGGCATGAAGCTGATGCAGATCACCCAGGACCTTGCCGCGACCCACTACAAGGATCACACCACCAAGCCGTTCTACCCCGGACTTGTCCGGTTCATGACCAGCAGCCCTGTCGTCGTCATGGCCGTTCGTGGCATCGGCGCGATCACCATCTGCCGCAACATGATGGGCGCGACCTTTGGCTCGAAGGCCAACCCCGGCACGATCCGCGGCGACTTCGGTGTCTCGAACAGCTTCAACCTGATTCACGGCTCAGACGGCCCCGAGGCCGCCGCGCGCGAACTGGGCATCTTCTTCAAGGCTGGTGAAGTGCTCGAGTTCGGCCGCGCGGGTGAAACTTGGATCTACGACGCCTCGGGTGGCAAGCCAGAGTGACTCGGCGGGCTCACAAGGTTCTCGGACCAACAATTTCGAGGGTGAACTGAACTCATCCGGGCAAAAACGCGTACCCTAGGCCCGGTTTAGTTTGTGAAAAAAGGTTCAAACCTCGGAGGCCCTTGTGGCGCAACTCACTCCATCCGTGGTCGGCAGGCCCAACGCTCGTCCTAGCGCCTTGACGGCAGATGCTCGTCGGTCGCTCGGGCCGCACGACGCTCAACTCGTTGACTCCATCCTGACTCAGGTCATGGACTACATGCCTGCGCCCGAGTTTGCGCTCTCGAACGCCGAACAAACCATCTTCACCGACGCGCCCCCGATTCAACGCCCTCAGGTCGATTGGTACTTCCCCCTCATGCACGAGGAGCGTGCGACGGCCCGCGGCCCGGGCTCCGCTCTGCTGACTGGTGCGCAGGAACGCGTTCTGTTCATGCAGTTCAACTACGCGCGCTACCGCGTGGCACAGATTCAAGAGTCTCAGCGCGGGCAACCCATGGGAACACTCGATGCTCGCGATGTGCTGTCGTGGGCCAAGACTGCCACGCGCCTTCGCGACCAGATCGCCGAGTTCAATCTTGGGCTCGTGCTCGCGATGGCCAAGCGTGTGCGCAACCCGGACCTTGAGTTTGCCGACCTCATCAGCGAGGGCAACATGGCACTCGTGCGTGCGATCGACAAGTTCGATTGCACGCGCGGGTGGAAGTTCAGCACCTATGCGTGCCGAGCGATCCTGACTGCGTTCAGCCGGCATGGCATCAAACAGACCAAGCATCGACAACGCTTCCCGGCCATGTTCGACCCCACGATGGAGCAAGGCGACCACTCAGGGACCGTTCGCGCTGAACACGAACGCGAGTGCGCCTCGGAGGTCGGTTGGCTGCTGGAGGGGAACTTGGCGGACCTGACCGAGATCGAACGCGAAGTCATCGAGTGCCGCTTCGGCCTGAATGCGCCCATCGCGAGCGCGCTGCCCACGCTCGAGCAGCTCGGCGCGAGCCTGGGCGTGACCAAGGAGCGCGTGCGCCAGATCCAACGCTGTGCGCTCGAGAAACTCCGCAGCGCGTACACCGATCGATTCGAGCGTCGACCGCGCCGGGCCGCGACCAGCGGATCGCTCGCGCTGGCGTTGAACTGAAGGCCGCACCGCGCCGATCGAACTGCGCTCAGTTCGTCGTTGCTCAGGTCCGTGATCGCGCAGTCGCCACAGCGACGCAGGTCACCGCCGCATGAAGCAGCGCGAAGCCGAGGATGATCCCTTGGTAACTCGCGGCCGCATCACCCGCCACGCCAAGGACCAACACCGGGATCACCGATCCGCTCGCGTATCCCACTCCGCCGCTGGTGGCAAATGCCGTGAAGCCGACGGGTCCGCGATCCACGGCATGCTCAAGGGCAAGGCTGGTCGGCAAGAGCGCCGCGCCGGCGAGCCCGAGCACGGCGAGCGTGGCGACGAGGACCGGCTGCGAGTCGCCGACGAACGGCACCAGCGCGAGCGCAACCGCGTAGATCCCGCCGGCCCACTGCCGCACACGCAGCGTGCCCATCCTGTTCGCAAGTGCTCCGGCGGGCCACGCCCCCGCAGCCATCGCCAGAAGCGGCAGACCGACCATCCACCCTCGCTCACTCGCGTCGTACGCAAAGAACCCTGCGAGGAACAGACTCAGCGTGCCGGTCAGCACGCCGCCCGTGGCGCGATCCATGAACGCCATCGCCAGCACGACCCACGAGGGGACCGTGCGTGATGCAGCGACGCCTTCGGTGCAGTCGGGCCGGCTCAATGCTGGGACCGATGGCTGTTCGACACGCTCCTGCAGGCCACCGCGACATGCAGCGGCGAGCACCGCGACCAGCGCGGAGCTCCCCGCGCCGAGCACGAAGACGACCCGCTCCGATCCCGGACCAACGAGCTTTGCTGCCAATCCTCCGATCGCCATCCCGCAGCCGACGCCGCCAAGCAGGACCATCGAACCCAGACCCAATCTGCCCGCCACGGAACCCGTGACCGAGCGACCGAGCAACTGCATGAGGACGCCGAAGACGATCGCATCGGGCACACCCTCAAGTGTGCGGACGATCATCGTGCCTGGCCATCCCAGCGGCAACCAGAGGCACACCAACAGCAGTGCATCGAGGAGTGACGCGGCAATGAGCAGGCGCACCGGGTCGACCCAGCGCTGGACGCGAGCCACGACGGCGATCGCCGCCGCTGCGCCGATCAAGTTGACCAGGAGAAACGCCTGCGCCTCGGTGCGGGACACGCCGTAGCGGTCCACACACAAGTCCTTCAGGACCGGCACGACCATGGCGTCGGGCAGGGCTGAAAGGAAGAGAAGCAGACAGACCAGTCGCTGCACCCGGGAACGGTAGCCGGGAGTGTGCTCGCCCGACCGATCGATCGTGCCAACCCGCCGCGACCTCGCGCATGGGGTCACTACCATCGCGCCATGGACAAGGTCTTCGCCTCTCCCAAGGCTGCGCTCGAAGGCGTGACTCGCGACGGGATGATCGTCGCCGTCGGAGGATTCGGGCTCTGCGGCATCCCAGAACAACTGATCTTGGCACTGCGCGATGCGGGCGTGAAGGAACTCATCGCCGTGAGCAACAATGCGGGCGTGGACGATTGGGGTCTTGGACTGCTCTTGCAAACCAGGCAGATTCGCAAGATGGTCTCGAGCTATGTCGGCGAAAACGCCGAGTTTGAGCGGCAGTACATGAGTGGAGAACTCGAACTCGAGTTCACGCCGCAGGGAACCTTGGCCGAGCGCATGCGCGCCGGCGGCGCGGGGATTCCGGCTTTCTTCACCAAGACTGGCGTGGGCACGGTCGTCGCAGACGGCAAGCCGCACATGGAGTTCGACGGCGAGACCTATGTGATGGAGCGAGCGATCAAGGCAGATCTCTCGCTCGTGAAGGCGTGGCGCGCTGACCCGTCGGGAAACTTGGTCTTCCGACGCACGGCTCGAAACTTCAACCCCATGGCCGCGACCTGCGGCGCCGTGACGATCGCTGAGGTCGAGGAACTGGTGCCGCTTGGGTCGCTCGATCCCGACCAGATCCACACCCCTGGCATCTTCGTTCAGCGCGTCGTCGTCACCACGAGCCAGAAGCGCATCGAACAGCGGACCGTGCGTGCCGGATGAGGCTTCGCGCGGGATCGTGAATCGATGAGTTCTCGGACCTTGCCAGTGTTCTCGGACCTAATTCGGAAATCCAAGCGGCTGACCAATTCCACCCCCAGATTGCGTCGATGGATGCAACAACGCGGCCCACGGGCCGTTCCACCTCGGCTCAACCTCATCCTCCATAGGAGTTCACCACCATGAAGCGCTTCCTCCTCGTCGCCGCTGTCGCCGCCGCCTCGTTCTCGATGACCCCCTGCGTGCATGCGCAGCTGCCGCGAGAAGCGGGCTTCAATGAGATCTTCTCCACCGACTTCCTGCCCCGCGACATGTCGGTGTTCGTGGACACGCTCATGCTCGAGGACTGGCAGAAGCAGGTGCTCGAAGCCCTGTTGGTGGACTACCAGGCCGAGTATCGCGCGGGCGAGCAAGGTCTGCGCGACAAGCTCACCTCGATGAAGGATCAAATCGCGGGCGCCGGCGAGGCTGGAGCGCTCACGGTCCTGATGAAGCCGATCGAAGAGTGGAAGACCGAGAAGGAAGCGATGAAGCAGCGTTTCCTCGACGATGTCAAGGGGCAGCTCTCCGACGCGCAACTCGAACGATGGCCGAGCCTTGAGCGTGCACTGCGCCGCGAGAAGCAGTTGCCGCAAGGTCGCCTGAGCGGCGAGAAGACAGACCTGATCATCGTGATGCGGCAGATCGATGTGCCGCTGGACCAGCGCTTGGAAGCCAAGGACGCGATCGCTGCCTACGAGACCGCGCTCGATCTGGCCCTGATGGAGCGCATGACGCAGCAGGAAGCGAGCCAACCCCGCATTCGTAAGGCGCTCACGGACAACAACGCTGCCGCCGGGCTCGTGGAACTTGAACGCATCGTGGCCGCGCGGATCGCCGTGCGCAATGTGACCGATGCCAACATCGACGCCCTTGCCACGGCGCTCGGTGCCGAGTGGGGAACGAAGTTCCGCGATCGTGCGATGCGCGACGCGTATCCCCTTGCGTGCCGCACTCCCCCGCTCGATCCCTTCTTCGACAATGTCTTCGCTCTCGAGGATCTGTCGGCCGAACAGATCACCCAGATCAACGATGTTCGGGACCGTTTCAACGACTCGATGAACACGCTGCAAGGCCAATTCGTGGCCAAGGTCCGGCAGGTGGAGCCTGAGCGCGAGACCGAGCGCGCACGATTGGCCGCGGACGCGTCGCGCAATGTTGCGGCGTCGAAGGGTGAACAGGAACCCTACAAGGATCTCATCAGCGAACGCGATCGCCTGATCGAAGATGCCCGCACCCGCGTGATCGCGCTGCTCAATGAGCAGCAGAAGGCCAAGATCCCGGGCATCGAGAAGTACCTGCAGAAGGAGGAAGACCGCGAGAAGCCTGGTTCAGAGTCTGGCAAGAAGCGCGAGGCTCTTCGCAGCGACGACGTCCTGCGCACGACCGGCGGCGACGGACTCGGCACGCAGAACCCAAGCCCGCGTGGCAAGAGCGGCGGTGACGGCGCCGACGCCCCACGCTGAACGACGGGAACTCATGGAACAGCAGCCCCTCGACACCACGACCCCCGATGCGGAGCAGGAACCGTCGGAGACGGTGCTGCAGACGCCCGCGTCGGCCAAGGACGAGCAGGATCGGCTCCGCGAACGATGCGCGGCGCTTGGCATCGAGTGGCATGACAAGTCACCCGAAGCCGACGCCGCGGTGATCGGGCTGCTTCTGCCCGATGTCGCGGTGCGGCTGCGCGTGGTTCCCTTGCGCGAGCGCAACGGGCGGATGCTGCTGGCGATGGTCGACCCATTCGACATCGGCGCAGCGGACGAAGTGAGCACCATCATCGAGCGGCGGGTGCAACGCGTCGGCGTCGAGGCCACGGCGTTCGCCGAACTGATCCGAAGGTGCTACGGGACCACGGCCGCGCGCATGGCAGAGAGTTTGGCCGGTGCAAGCGACGATGCCTCGAAGGACAGCGAGCACAATCTCGACGCGATCGAGGCGGATGATGTGCACCGCATGGCCGAGGCGCCGACCCTGGTGAACCTCGTGAACTTGCTGATTCTCGAGGCGATCCAGAGCCGGACGAGCGACATCCACATCGAGCCGTTCGAGAGCGAACTGAAGGTCAAGTACCGCATCGACGGCGTGCTGATGGAGCAGCCCCAGCCCCCGAAGCACTTGCAAGCAGCGATTGCAGGTCGCATCAAGATCATGGGGCACATGAACATCGCCGAGCGCTATGTGCCGCAGGACGGCCACATCGCGCTGAAGTTCGAAGGGCGCAAGGTTGACATCCGCGTGTCGACCGTTCCCACGATCTATGGCGAGAGCATCGTCATGCGCATCCTGGACAAGAGCAACCTGCGGCTCGATCTGCAGACGCTCGGCATGTCCGAGGCGCATCGCACGACGATGGACCGTCTGATCGAGAAGCCGCACGGTCTGGTGCTTGTGACCGGCCCCACCGGGAGCGGCAAGACGACGACGCTCTATGCCGCACTGAGCAAGCTCTACGACCCACGCAAGAAGATCATCACCATCGAGGATCCCGTCGAGTACGAACTCACCGGGATCAACCAGATCCCCGTGAATCCCAAGCGCGGACTGTCATTCGCCACTGGTCTTCGCTCGATCCTGCGCCAGGACCCTGATGTGATCTTCGTCGGCGAAGTCCGCGACGGTGAAACGGCCGACATCGTGATCCGCAGCGCACTCACGGGCCACTTGGTGTTCAGCACGCTTCACACCAACGACTCGATCAGCAGCTTCGGACGCCTTGGTGACATGGGTGCTGAGCCCTACCTGATCGCCAGCGTCGCCGAAGGCGTGTTGGCGCAACGCCTTGGTCGTCGCATTTGCAAGGCATGCCGCGTCCAGGCGCCGCTTGGCGAAGACCTTCGCGCGCGACTTGCGCCCGAGGAACGCACGCAGTTCGGTGCCAACGCCTGGGCGGGACTGGGCTGCGATGAGTGCCGAGGCTCGGGCTTCCGTGGACGACTGGGCTTCTACGAATTGATCAGGGTCAATCCTGCGCTGCGCCAAGCCGTGGCCGAGGGCGCGCCGGTGCACGCGCTGAAGGCGCTGCTCGGCGACGACTTCATCACGATGCGAAAGGACGGCGTGCGCAAGGCGATCGACGGCGACACCACGGTGAGCGAGGTCCTTCGCGCGACGCAGGACCTTGATGATGTTCCCACCAAGAAGTGATCCATGCCGAGTTTCCGATACCAGACCATGGGACCTGATGGCACGATGAGCATCGGCTCCGTGACCGCGTCTGACCGTGGCAGCGCCGTGCGCATGCTCGGTGAGCGCGGCATCCTTCCGTTGTCGCTCGAGGCGGAGGGCGTTGAAGCAGTCCGGATCCGCGCGCCGCGGCTCTCCGGTCCGGTGCAAGCCACTGCGGTTCGCGGGCGCCCCGCCATCAGCCGCGCGGAACTCGCCAATCTCGTGCGCGAACTGGCCACGGCGCTCGAGGCCGGCTTGCCGCTCATGCAGGCCCTGAAGACCACCCGTCGCCAGGCCGCTGGCAAGGCAATGCCGGTGATTCTTGATCACCTGATCGAGGGCGTCGAGGCAGGTCAGCCGCTCTTCCAAGCGGCGAAGGACTATGGCCCACCGTTTGACGAGATGACCGTCGGCATGTTCCGCGCCGCCGATGCAACGGGCCGCATGAGCGAGATCATGCACCAGCTCGCGGACTTGCTCGATCGAAGCGTCGAACTGCGCCGAGAAGTGATCGGCGCGACGGTCTATCCCATGATCCTGGCCGGCGTCATGGCGGCGAGCATCGTCACGATGGTGACCTTCGTGCTGCCGAAGTTGCTGGCGCCGATCACCAGCGGGACCAAGATCGCGATCCCCTGGCCGACGCAGGTCCTGATGAGCTTGGCGTCTTTCGTCGGCACATGGTGGTGGGTCATGCTGTTGGGCGCCACCGTCGGTTGGTTTGCCCTTCGTGGATGGCTCCGCGTTCCGGCCAATCGCATGCTCGTTGACGGAGCGTTGCTCAAGGTCCCGGTGCTCGGCACGCTGCTGCGCGATGTGGCGGTCGCGCGCTTCACGCGCACGCTCGGCACGCTGGTGAGCGCGGGCATTCCGATCCTGACGGCGCTGCGCACCGTGCGCGACACGCTGGGCAACTACGCCATGATGGCCGCCATCGATGATGTGAGCGACCGTGTGTCAACTGGTGCGTCGCTCGCCGATCCGATGGAACGCAGTGGGCACTTTCCGCCGTTGCTGATCCAGATCGTCAACATCGGCGAGAAGTCCGGCAAGCTCGAACCGATGCTGCTGCACGCAGCCGGCGCGTTCGACCGCCAGGTCAACAACTCGCTCAAACTCTTCACGAAGATCCTGCCCATCGCGCTGATCTTGGTCATGTCCGTCGTGGCCGGTTTCGTGCTCATGGGCATGCTGCTGCCGCTCCTGAACATGCAGACCGCTCTTGGCGCGTAGCGCCTGAACCACACCGCACTCTGAAGAAAGGAACCATGTCCATGCACACCAACCGCTCCAACCGCCGTCGCGCACGCCGTGCGTTCAGCCTCATCGAGATCCTCATCGCGGTCACGATCCTTGGGATCATGGCCGCGGTGTTCGTGCCGCGCCTGGGCTTCCTGATCGGAAGCTCCAAGCAGAAGCGAGCCTTCAGTGAAATGGCGACGCTGAGCAACCAGATCACCATCTACATGACCCAGAACGGCATGAGCTCGCTCGGCGACGACTTCGAACTCGCCGAACTGATCGAGGGTGACCCGCCGTTCATGCCCGCAAGCGCGCTCAAGGATCCGTGGAAGTACGACTATGTCATCGACTTCGACGATGTGCCCGCAGGGCTTGAATTCGACATCATCTGCTACGGCGCCGACGGACAGCCCGGCGGCGAAGGCGAGGACGCTGACATCCGACTGAGCGAGCCGCCGAGCAAGTGATCACCTGATGCCCCACCGCGCGTTCACGATTATCGAAATCCTCGTGGCGACCATCATCTTGGTCGTGCTCGCGGCGGCGATCGTGCCACGCATGGCCGGACTGGGCTGGTTCAGCCACGACTCGGCGATGACGCAGATGGAGCAGATTCTGGCGATGTTCGCGTATCGCGAGTCATCCGGAACGCAGCAGGTCGCGCTGATGCGCGATGGCGAGACCGGGGACATTGCCATCGTCGTGATGAAGCGGCCGCCCGGGCTGGAGGCCGAAGCGCAGTGGGAGTACGACACGATGGTCAAGCCATTCCGCGTGCCGAATGAGATGGAGTTGGTCGCGGTCACTGCCGACGGACAGGAACTCGACCCACGCGCCTGGATGATCGCGAGCATCCCATCGGGCGGACGCCCCGAAATCGTGATGACTTGGGTCGGTCCCTCGGGCGAAACTGAGTTGCGACTGCCACCCACGCAGTTGATCCCCCGCCGAGCCGACAACGGCGTCTCGCTCGTGCCCGAGCGTGAGCGCGTGGACCTTGATATGAGCGGACTGACCCAGGAGGACTGGTGATGCGCCGCGGCTTCGCGCTGATCGAAGTGGTGATCGCCGGCGTGATCCTGGCGGTCGGCCTGGCTGGCATCATCAATGTCTCGATGCGCGCCATGGACATGCAGCGACGCGGCGAGGCAGAGGTGATCGCGTCGTCGCTGCTCGACGGACTGCTCGCGCAGGTGCTCGTCGACGGCGTGACCGAGTTTCCAAAGCTCAACGCCACCACCGGGCGCTTCGATCCACCATTCGAGGAGTGGGAGTTCGAGATCCTGATCGATCCCGAGGGACTTGGTGACCCGTACACCGTGACAGCCATGGTGCGCGACACGCGCGGCCAGTCGTACACGGTCGAGACCAGGATCGCACCGCGACTGGGCGAGGATCCCAATCCCGATCGACGCCCGCCCGAACCCTTCGATCGGCAGAGCGCCTATGGGAAAGACGAGGAGGCCGCCGTTGCGCCGTGACCCGCGGGCCTTCACGCTAGCTGAACTGCTGATCGCCGCCACGATCGCGGTGGTGATCGCCGTCGTGATCACGACGAGCCTCTCGCAGTTCGGGCGCGCGCGCGAAGTTTGCAAGCTCCGCATGGATGCGCATGTCCGCGCGCTCGGCGCACTCGAGACCGTGCGCAAGGAACTTCAGTCGGCCTTGCGCAGCGATGACCTGTTTCACTGCCATGTCCTGATCGTGGATGACCACACCGCGACGGTGGCGGACGCGCCGGGGCTCGAGGTCGATCGCGACGAACTGCTGGTCTACAACACCCGCCTTCGCACGGTCCGCGAGACGGAATACAACGGAGACGGTCAGGAGTTCGAGACGCACCTTCGCATCGAGGACGACGACCTTGGCTCGGCGCTGTGGCTTCGGACCGACAGCCAACCTGATCAGTACGAGCGCGCCGGCGGATCAGCCGTGCCGCTCATGGACGGCGTGGTGAGCCTTCGCTTCGAGGCCTATGACGGCAGCGTGTGGCGCGATGACTGGGACAGCGACATCGACGGGCTCCCCTGGGCACTGCGTGTGACCGTCCGCGCACTCGGCAACGAGCCCGGCACTCCAATCGACCCGCTCGCTCGCGATCTCGTCACGCTGACGACCGTGGTGCCGCTGGATCGAGCAACCCCGCCGCTCGTCCAGATCGCTGCCTACGAACAACAACTTGCTGCCGAAGCCGCAGCCGCGGCAGCTGCAGCGGCGGGCGATGCCGCGGCTGGTGCAGGCGTGGATGGCGCATCCGGACTTGGCGTCGACGGCGCCGCTGGCATGGGCGTGCAGATTCCCGACGGCGTGACGGTCCCCGGCGATGTCGGCGGCGGGCGCGGCGGCATGGGCGGCGGGCGCGGCGGATTCGATCCATCGAGCGGACGCGGGCAAGGCGGGCGCGGGCAAGGCGGTGGTCGTGGTGGTCAGGGTGGTGGTCAGGGCGGTGGTCGCGGCATGGGCGCTGGCGGACCTGCACAGTCGGGAGGCCGACGATGAACCGCCCACGCGCGATGGTGCTGCCGATCGTGATCTGGTGCGTTGCCGTGGCGGCGCTCATCACCTCGGCCACGCAACTTGGCTGCTACCGACAAGCCGTGATGGGCCGCGAGGCCATGTCCAAGGTCCAAGCCCGATGGGCTGCGCGAGCGGGCGTCGAGACCATGATCGCGATCATGGAGTACTACGGCGAGAACCCCGATCCCGACAGCGCGTTCGCGATGGTCAACGACCTCGAGGACAACGCCGTCGAGGAACTCTCGACCGGTTCGTTCGAGATCTACCACGAGGTCGATGGTGCGATCTACCCTGGACCGTTCGATGAACACTCGCGCATGAACATCAATGTGGTGAGTCGCGCGCAGCTCTACAACATGGATGATGTTGGGCTCTTGGCGGACGCCATCACCGATTGGCGCGACGCCAACGACGACGAGGAAATGTCGGGCGCGGAGTCGCGGTCCTATCTGGGCCGCTCGAACATCAACTACGAGCCGCGCAACGCCAACTACCGCTCGGTTCCCGAGCTCGAGATGGTGCTCGGTGTGTGGCCAAAGGAAGTCCGCGGCGAAGATTGGAACCTGAACAACCGGCTCGACCCCAACGAGAACGACGGCGACGCGAGCTTTCCGGACGACAATGCCGATGGCGTGCTCGACTACGGACTGGCCGGCATGTTCACGGCCCGGACGCGGCCATTCCCAAGAACACTCGGCGGCGAAGATCGGCTGGACCTGAAGTCCGCGACCGCCCAGGATGTCGTCGACCGCACGGGTCTAGCGCAACAGCAAGCGACGCAACTCGTCGAGTCGGCCAAGCAGCCCAACTTCTACATCGAACAACTCATCAGCACCCCCTTGGGCGAGCAAGCGCAGCAGCCAACCACGACCAATGCACGCGGACGCAGCGGCCGCTCCAGCGCTGGCCGCAGTCCATCGCCCGCTGCTCAGCAGACGGCCACCCTCAAGCCCGAACAGCTCGACGCCGTGCTGCGCGAGTGCGTGACCCAAGCGCCCAAGCCGGGCGATTCAGGGCGCGTGAACATCAACACGGTCTCCAAGCGTGTCCTCGAAAAGGTCTATGGGCTCGACCCAAAGGTCGCCCAGCGCATCATCGACCGGCGCGACACCTCGACGGGCATCACGACCCTTGGCGAACTGGCCCGGATCGACGGACTGAGCGCGCAAGACGCCGCCCAGATGGCCCGCACGATGGACACCCAGAGTTCCGTGTACACCATCACCAGCCGGGGGCGTGCCCCTGGAACCGACACGGAGGTTGAAATGATCGTCGTCGTCGATCGTTCCACCCAGCCCGTGACGATCTTGGAGTATCTCGAACCGTGAAGAAGAACGCCGCCAAGCCAACCCTTGCCACCGACCTTGCTGCGGTGCTCCGCCAAGAGGGCGAGCGTTGGAAGGCACTGTTGGTCCGCTTTGGTCCGCTCGGCGTGCAGTTTGAGCAGGCAGGTGAGTTCGGACCGGATTGCGGCGACGGGAGTGGCGTCGACGACTTGGCCCCGTGGCTGCACGATCTCATGCCCGAGCGTGTGGTGGTCGTCGTTCCAGGCAGCGATGTGATCCTGCGAGCGATTCCCCTGCCACGAGCGACTCCGGCCCAGCAGCAGCAGGCGCTTGCCCTGCAGGCCGAGGGCGCGTTGACGCCCGACTCGCCGCGCTGCCGTTCGGCGTGCGCGGTCGTGCCAGATGGTTCGACTGGCGCCGAGGAACGACTGGGAATCGTGCTCGAGTGGAAGCCAGGCGGCGCCGTGGCGTTGCCGCCGGGACTGAAGGCAGACGACGGACGCCGTGCATCACGCGGCCCCGTTGCGCCGCGAGTGACCTTCACGGCACCCGTGGCGGGATTGCTGGGCCTGATGTCGGCACACGGACTGAGCACGGCGCGCATGTGCATTGATGTGCAGCCGTCGACTGGCTCCGTCGCGATCGTCGCCTCGCGCGAAGGCCAGCTCGTGGCGCGCACGCTCATCGAGCGAAGCGACGACGGCACAGAGTTCGCTGGTGCGATCAGCGAAGCCGTCAACGACACTGCCATGCTTGGGCACTGGTCCGAAGAGGACCTGATCGCCGTGCGACGAATCATGACGGCGGCGTTCACGCAGGGGTTTGCAGGTCTCGCCGGCGCCGATGCGCTGGGCTCTGCGCTCGCTGGCGCACCAGACGATGCTGCTTGGCGGTCCCAGTTCGGCGATCTCGCCGGCGTGGCACTCGCCCTGCGCAGCCCGCTCTCGCCGCTGCTCGGTCTGATGCCCATCGAACCGCGCCGTTCGCAGGGAATCATCATCGATGCGCTGACGCGCATGGACAGCCCCACCTTCACCAAGCGGGCGCTCATTGCTGCGGGCCTGGTCATGGTCTTCGGTCCGATGGCTGTCGCGGGAATCCGCCTGGCGTGGCTGAACTTCCGGCTTTCGGATGCGACAGCGTTTGAAGCGGCCATAGTGGCGAGCGAGCGACGGATCGCGCTCTACGGTCAGGTCGACAAGATCGGCTGGCCCATGAGCAAACTGCTGAGCGACATCGCGTGCACGACGCCCGACGGCATCGAGCTCGAGTCGATCAACATCGATCATGGATCGAATGTGCAGTTGCGGGGTCTGGCGCGTGGCATCGGCGACCTCTCAAGCGTGGATGCGATCGTGATGATGGAAGCGCGCATGCGTGCGTCAAAGGTCTTTGCTCGCATCGTGAAGAGCTGGGAAGAACCCAAGGGCGGCAGCACCGAGTTCTCGATCACCGCGCAGGTCGCCGACCCGATGCTGATCGTGCGCTACGCAGAGTCACAGGATTACGGCAAGAAGTCCTTGGCCGAACAGCGCTGGGGACCCATCGACAGCGACGGATTCCTCATCGATGCTGTGTCATCCGCCACGCCAACGGCCGAGGGACAACCGCAGCCCGGGCCTGTCGTGCCGGACATGGCGATCGGTGGTGCGCCTGGTGGTGCGCCTGGTTCAGGCACCACCGCCATCGTGCCCAACTCAGAGACCCCCGCCGATTCGACGAGCCCCCGGACCGCGGTCGCTGGCGCCGCGGCAGCAGCCGCGAGCGAAGCTGCACGCGCTCCGGCGTTGGTGTCCGGCGAGGGCAGCACGCCTTCGACCGACCCCAACGCGTCGGTCGCTGCGCCCGGCGAAGGATCGACTGACTCCAACGGTGAGGCTCGCGATGGCCGAAGCGGGCGCCGCGGAAGCACGCCGGGAGCCAGCGGGCCAAGCGAGGCATCGCGACGAGGTCGCCCCCCTGTGGGCACGGTGCAGCCGGCGGAACAGCCCATTCCGCCTGCGCTGACGCAGGATCAAGTCGATGCCATGAGCCGAGACGAAGCGCGCGACATGCTGATCACGATTGCGGGGATCCGTCAACGCGACGGACTCGACGAAGAGACCACCGCCAGGTTGAAGAAGGACTTCGACATGCTCAAGGCAAGGACGAAGAAGCCATGAGCGCTGTACGCGATGTCATCGCGCGATTCCACGCGCAGCGACCGATCGTTCGTGCCGGGATCGCCGGCGTTGCGGCGCTGGTCGTCTACACCTTCTTGGATGACTACCCGTGGGCGCTCGCACGATCCTGGTCCGCCGAGGCCGATCATGTGCAGGCGGTGCTCCACGAGGGAGCTCGCAACGAAGATGACCTTCCGGGCAAGGTGCGCGATGCGATCGCCGTCTACGGCCGACTCGACCTTCCCGGCTCCGAGGCCGAGGGCGCGAACGCGCTGTCCATCGCCGTGAAGGATGCGGCGAAGAAGAACAAGGTGTCGAGCTACACCTTCCAGACTCGCACCGGCGGCAAGCTCCCCAAGACCGCGTCGGACGCGGTCGGCATTGCCTCGCGCGTCGAGCGGTTGGTCGGCGAAGTGAACTTCGTCGCGAGTCCGCAGGACACCTTCGGGTTCATTCAATCGCTCGAGTCGTCGCCGGCGGTCGATGCGCTCGGGAGCGTGCGCATGGACTGGGATGACAAGACCAAGAAACTGAGCGTGCGGATCATGGCCGAGGCTTGGGTCACTGCAGGGAAGTCGAAGCCATGATCGACCTGCGCCACGCCATTCCCACCGACCTCCTCCGATCGCCGCGCGTGATCGCAAGCGCCGTCGCCGTGACGGTCCTCGCCATCGTTGGCGTGACGGCCGTCAGCGACCTCGGCGGTTCCTTGCTCGCGCCGGGCGTCGATCCAGAGCGCGCTGATCGCGTGAGCCCGGAGTTCACCCGGCACGAACAGATGGCGTTGATCCATCGCAAGCGGTTCGAAGGCCGCAGTCTCTTCACGACGCCACTGAAGCCGCCGAGCCGACCCAAGCCAACGCCGGTCGCCCGGACTGAGCCACCCAAGCCGGTCACGCCACCCGCGCCAGTGGGACCACCTGCGAACTACGGCGGTCCGCGACCGACTGGCGTGATCGCCGACCTGCTTGTGCTCGCGGGCGGCCGCACGGTGAAGGTGGGCGAGTCGAGCGATGGTGTGACCGTCGTCGCCATCCTGCCTCCGGACGAGGTTCGACTGAAGTGGTCCGGCGGCGAGTACACCGTGTCGTTGCGCGAGAAGTTCGACACGGGCGTTCTGTCCTCTGGCTCGTCCAGCTCATCTGGACGAACGAATCCACCTGGCATCACGCCCGTGGCAGCTGAACCGAAGGCGAGTCCGGCCATCGCACCGCCATCAACACCGACGCTCCCCCCTTCGGCGCCTGCGCTGCCGCCACCAACTGAGCCCGCTCCTGAGATTCCATCTGGACTCGACGCCTCGGCGATCGGGGCGATGGATCGAGAGCAGGCCTCGAAGGCACTGGAAGCCGTGAGCCGCGCGTTGCGTGACCACACAGGGGACGCGGCATCGAAGGAACGGCTTGAACGCGAACGCCAACTGCTCATCGATCGAGTCAACAAGGTTGACTGAGCCAAAGAACCACCCATGACCAGACCTGGAGCACTCGTGAACCGATCGAACACCACCATGCTCACCACGCTGCTCGCCACGGCGGCCACGCTGACGCTGCTGCCCTTGGCAACGACCACGCTGGCCCAAGGTGGCCGCCAGGTCCCGCCAACGCCTCAGCCCGCGCCTCCGGCCGCAGACCCGTCGCAACCGACGACTCGTCCAGACGATCCCTCGCGTGAACCCACGCAAGAGCCGACGAACGAGCCCGATGAGCCGAGCGAACCGTCGCAGGAACCTGCTCCCGCTCCGGGGAGCACGCCGTCGGACGAGCCAGCGCCGGTTGAACCATCGGTCCCCGATCCCGCGCCTGAAGATCCAGCGACGCCGGCGCCTGCCGCGCCCTCAGCCGCGTCGAGCGATTCCACAGGGAACGATGGCGGCTCCGCTCCAGCGAGCGCTGACGAGAGCTTGGACGCTGCGGACGCTCCGCTGCGGATCTTCCGTTCGGACCGCCGCACCGACCCGCGTTCTGACATGGTCCTTGTGAACTGCTCCGATGTGCAGCTCATGCAGCTCCTGCCGTTCATCGTCGAAACGACAGGAAAGACCGTCATTCCAAAGCTGGCGAGCGTCAAGCAGCAGACCGTCACGATCATGAGCGACCGCAAGGTCACTCGTTCCGAGGCGCTTGAGATGATCTTCCAGGCGCTGCGGCTCAACGGTGTTGCCGTGGTCGAGACCGAAGACCTGATCATGATCGATGCGCTCGGCGACGAGAACATCCGGTCCCTGCAGCCGGGCCTGATCCTTGGGCCCGACAAGGATGTGACGACCATGGCCGACAGCGGTCAGGTGCTCACCAAGGTCTTCCGCGTGCAGAACACCAAGGCGCAGAGCGTGTTCGATCGCATCCAAGGCGGCCTGCCGACGTATGCGAAGGCTGACTTTGACAACAACTCGAACCAGATCATCGTCGAGGCCGATGTCGGCACGATCAAGCGTTGCGCGAAGTTGATCTCGCTGCTCGATGTGCCGACCTACCAAGATGTGGTGACGCAGACCTTCCGCATGCAATACGCGGATGCCCAGACGATCGCGACCGCGATCACCGACATCTTCAGCAACACGCGCCCGACCGGCGGTGGCGCTCGCGCTGGCGCGGCACAGCGCGCGCCCGGCCGCAACCCTGCGCAGCAAAACAACGCGGGCGGCGAGCAGATCGCCGGCACGACCGACAACCTGCTGCTGACGGTGCTCCCGGCGACCAACTCGATCACGATCCGCGCCGAACCCGACATCATCAAGTCCATCGGCGACCTCATCACGGAAGTGTGGGATGTGAACCCGCAGGAAGGCGGGAGCCTCTTCCGCGTTTACGACCTAGCGTTCACCGACCCCATCAAGATGGAGGGGCTCCTTGAGTCGCTGCTGGAAAACGGCGGCGGCAACGCCAGCGGTGGCCGAACCGGCGGCGCGCAGGTGCGCCTTGGTGGCGGTGCCGGCGGTGGCGACAGTGGCGCCACGGTTGCCGTCAGCAACATCTTCAAGATCGATGCGTACCCGGACTCGAACCGGCTGGTCATCATCAGCA
>VGXL01000030.1 GCA_016873315.1 Phycisphaerae bacterium
CGCAGTGGTTCTCGCCGACCTCCGACTTCGGAGCGTGGGTCTGGCAGGGCCAGCTCTTGCAAGCGCGCGCGATGCGATGGGCGATCGAGTGGTACCGCGCCAACCAACCGCGTTGCATGGGCGCGCTTTTCTGGCAGTGGAACGATGTCTGGACCGGTCCGAGCTGGAGCGTGATCGATGTCGCTGGACGACCGAAGCCCGCCTTCCATGCCGTACGCAGCGCATGCGCCCCGCGCACAGTGGTGCTCGTTCCGCGCGACGGCGCAATGCAGGTCGTGGCGATCAACGACATGGCAGACGAGTGGTCATCTGCGGTCACCGTGCGCCGGGTTGGCGCTGATGGTCGCACGATCCGCATGGAGCGAGTTCTGTTCACGGCGCAGGCTGGATCGTCAACCGTGGTGTGCCGCGCCGAAGACGCGGTGGGCGGAATCGCCGACGCGGCGTGCGAACTTTTCATGGTCGACTGCGGCGAAGCACGCTCGGTCCATCTTCCTGGGCGCGATGTCATGATGCGACTGCCCTTCCACGAACCACTGCGCGAGTGTGTGCGCACGGCGTCCGGCGGTCGTCGAGAAACTTGGCGCGTGACCGCGCGCGGGTTGCTCATCGATGCGTGGCTCGAGCCGCTGTGGCCCTGGGATCAAACGCACGGCAATCTGCGCACCCTGCTCGATGGCGAGTCGATGGAGGTGGACATCGATTGGACCGAGCCGTGCGCTGATGTTCCGGTGCGGACATGGGTCAGGTCGGCGAATGAGTTCGGCGGCGAGCCCATCGAGCCGCGAGAGTTCCGGCCGTAACCGCCGCGGCCGAGCAGGCCCGCGGACGAGCGGAAAAGGTCACCGAATTCACTGCGGTTCTTCGCGGCTGCGCGGTCGCGTCGGTGAGGATGTGCCCATCGCGGCCAAGGGCATGGTGCCCACTGGCCAGTGCGCATCACGCGCGTGTCGTCAACCGAGCAGGGGGAACACATGGTGGCCAGCATGGAATCGATGGTCTTGCACGAGCCTTCGGGCGCGTCGGAGGGTGGTTGGTTGGGGGCAGAGGGCACAGGGCGCACGCCCGACTCTGCGTGGGTCATGGCACTCGAGTGGGCCAATCGCCAGCTCGATCCCGCATCAATTGCCCGGCACATGCAGTCCAAGCGCAGCGCGCGCGAACAAGCCATCAACGAGCTCGTCTCGGCGGGAACGCACGGGGACCGCATGGTGTGCACGATCATGCATGATGCCGAGCATGCGCCGCTGACCACCAATCTCGCCCAGGTGCTCTCGATCGGAGTGGACCTTGCACCACACGATCCAGGGTGTCCCCACGGTCGCATGCGCCGCACCGCTCTCGTCATCGCTGGGCTCGCGTGGCACGACATCTACTTCAGTTCCACGGATCATCTGGATGACGATGCCTTCCACGACCTGCTCTTCACCGCGGTGTTGCAGGATCCCGTGCGCGACCTGCCTGGCGGCGCGCTTGTGCATGAGTGGGTGGACCTTGCGACCGCAGGGGGCGAAGGGCTTCGTGAGCGCTGGCTCTCGTGGTACGCGAGCGATGGTGAACGAGCCGATGCCGCCGCCGAGGGTGAGCCTGTGCCGCCACGCTGCCGTCGTGATCCGTCGCGCGATGCGGCGCTTCCACGACCGTCGAAGCCGTGACGGCTTGACGCGGTGTCGAAGCCGTGAAGATCGAACATGACCTTCGAGTCGTGACTGGTTGCCGCGGCCGTCCAAGCCGTGACGATGGGCTGATGCAATGGGGCGGGGGAGAAAATCTTCACGTTCGCTTGTGTCGCCTCGTCGTGGATCCGATGGTGTCGGTGGAGGGAGTTTGAGGGACTCCGGTCGGCCTCTGCAACGAAGTGCCGCAGGACAACAGGTCGATCATTGGGGCAGCCGCTTCGAGGGGAAGCGGCTGATCCCCTTTTTGGCGGGTCTACACTGCTGCGATGCCCCACGGCTCACGAGGGTCGATGACGCCCCGCGCCCATGTGCTCGTTGGCAATGGCTGGCGTGAGTCTGTGTCCACTCGCTCGTTCATGGCCGTCAGCCCGATCGATGACCAAGTCCTGACCGAGCTCTACCCCATCAGCACGGCGGCGGAACTTTCTGCCATGGCCGCTGCCGCGTGCACGGCACAGCCGATCATGGCGCGCCTCGCACTGCATGAGCCTGGTCGGATTGGCGCATTCCTGCGTCGCATCGCAATCGAACTTCAGGGCGCGAAAGCGGCGATCGTCAGTGTCGCACATCGCGAGACGGGCCTGCCTGTCGAACCGCGTCTGGCAACCGTCGAGTTTGGTCGCACGCTCCTGCAGCTTGAGCAAGCGGCCGCGTGCTGTGATGCAGAACAGGCGGCCATCGATCGCGCCCTGGCGGGCGATGCTTCGCTTGGGGAAGCGACGAGTTGGCGACGACCGCGTCGCGATGAACACGCAGGCATCGCGTCGATGCTCGAACCGCTCGATCGTCCGGTGCTCTCGATCGGTCCCAACAACTTCCCGCTCGCCTACCACGGTTGCGTGGGTGGTGACACGGTCGCTGCGTTCGCAAGCGGCCACGCAGTCATCGCCAAGGGGCATCCACTGCACCCAGGCACCGGCATCGTGTTGGCTGTGTGCGTGCATCGAGCGGCGGTGGCGACCGGCATGCCCAGCGGGTGCTTTCAATTCATGGCGCACGCCGAGCCAGCTGACCTTGCAGCGCTCATTGAGTCATCAATCGGCGCGGTCGCGTTCACCGGCAGTCGTCGAGTGGGTCTTGCGATCAAGGCAACTTGCGATCGCGTTGGCGTGCCGGCGTTCCTTGAAATGTCGAGCGTGAACCCCGTGTGGTTGTTGGCCGCGGACTCCAACTCGATCGATGCATGTGCCGACGCATGGATGCAGAGCGTGACGCTTGGAGCAGGTCAGTTCTGCACGAAGCCCGGGCTGCTGCTGGTGCAGGACCGGGCCACGCGCGAACGCATCGTGTCGCGCCTAGCGGCTCGATTCAATGCCTTGGATGACGCCACGCTCTTGAGCATGCAAGGAGCCGGCGAGTTTCGGGGCAGTGTCGAACGGCTTCGCACGCTGGGCGCTGTGCTGCACACCGATCCATCGCCGCGCTCGACGGGCGGCGCTCGAGTCCGTCCCGCGCTCTGCAGTGCGGATGCCGCCACGGCGCTCAGTGCAGGCATGCTCGACGAGGTCTTCGGTCCCTTCGGATTGGTGCTCGCGCTCGACGGAGTGACGCCTGCGGCGATCTACGCAGCGATCGGCGGACAACTCACGAGCTGTGTGTGGTGCGCGGCCGACGCCACAGACGAGACGGTTGCGGCGTGGCTCGCTCAGGTCCGTCCTCACTGCGGTCGAGTGCTCATCAACAAGATGCCCACGGGTGTCGCCGTGACAGAGTCCATGGTGCACGGCGGTCCGTTCCCCGCGACTGGCTCAGCCGCGCACACGGCGGTCGGCTTCCCCACGAGCATGATTCGGTTCGCAGCGCGACGCTGTTACGACGCTGTGCCGCCGCGGCTCAGACCGCCGCTCTTGCGCTGAGCGATGCTCATTTCCGCGCGTCCCACGCCTTCAGCAACTCTGCTTCGCGTTCGATGCTCAGGCCTGGCGCGCGGCCTCCCCATGCGATCGCGGCAGGTCGCTCAGCGTGCGTGCGTTCGAAGTCGGTCAGGGTGTCGCGCGCCGTGTCAGCGAGCGGTCTGCACGTGAGTCCCGCGTTGAACGCCTTCGAACAGTTGGCGCGACCGGCTCCTGCGTACTCGGGCGTCTGCGGAATCCAGAGCGGCAGACCCATCCACGGTGCAACGCCTTGGGCAAGCAGCCACTGCTCGTCGCACCAACAGAACTCCACGGGATCGCTCACCGTGGCCTTGATGCCCGCGAGCATCTCTTCGAAACTCAGCTGTCCTTCGGGTCCGTTGGCTAAGTATGTCCCCGCATGACCATCTTCGACGAGCTTGAGCATGAACGCTGCAAGATCGCGCACATCGATGAACTGCACGCGGATGTCGTCCGGCTTGGGCGCGCGCGGCGCGACCACGCGCCCACCACGCGCGATGCGGACGGGCCAGTAGGTGAATCGCCGAGAGTCATCGCCGGGTCCAACGATGAGTCCGGGTCGCACGACGCACGACCGATCGCGGAAGACCAGATTCGCCTGCTGTTCACAGAGGGCCTTGAGTGGACCATATGTCTCGCCGGTCACCTGCTCGATGGTCGGATCGGGGATCGTCCCAACAGGCGTCGATTCATCGGGTGCCACAGCGTTGTCCGTGTAGACCGAGATCGTCGAGACGAGTTGGTACAGATGCGTCACGGGTTCGAGCAGTTCAGCTGATGCCTTCGTGATGCGCGGCACATACGACGAGTTGTCGATCACCGCGTCGAAGCGAGCACCTTCCTTGCGCATCGAGGCCACCACGCTCTCGAGCGAACGAAGTCCATCGCCCTTGTTCGGGTCCCGATCACCCTTGAGCTGGATGATGCCTTGATAGGCCTCGCCCGCGAACAGCCCGGGATCAGTCTTGCCCCGATTGAAGAGCGTGATCGACCAGCCCTTGGCCATGGCCTGGTCGACGAGGTGTGGACCAAGGAAACCAGTGCCGCCCAAGATCAGGATGCGCATCGGCGCAGGCTACGCGCAGACTCCGCGCTGTTGTGGAAGCATGGTGGAACATCAACGGTCGATCCGGGGCCGAGGCGCGATCCATGCGCATCGCGGCAGACGACGGGCCGAGGCGCGATCCATGCGCATCGCGGCAGACGACCGGGCCGAGGCGGGATCGATGCGAGTAGAGTCGGACGCATGGATCGACGCGGCTCTGTGCCATCGGCATCACTCGAGCGGCGGCTCGGTCCGATCCGCGAAGCGTTCCTCGCCGGAAAACTGGATCGTGCGCTCGAACTGGCCGAGGTCGCCGTTCGGACCGATCCTCGCGAACCGGCGTTTCTCAGCATCGCTGCGCGTGTGCTCGGCGTGCTCGAGCGCCACGAGCGTGCCATCGCGATGGCAGGGCGCGCGCTGGCGATCACCGATCATCCAGAGCCTCGCATGGTCCGTGGCGACGCGCTGCGTTCGTTGGGAAGGACCGATGAGGCGCTCGTCGACTTCGAGCGTGCCCTGACCATGGCGCCGCAGTCGCGCGAGCTGCTCTTAGCGCTCGTCACGACGCTCGAAGAGGCCGGCCGAACCGATGAGGCGCGCGCACGGCTCGGTTCCTTGGCGACCTCGCTTGCTGCTGAGACCGCCGCCGATCCACGCGCCGCCTATGAAGTCGCCAAGATCGAGGTGCACGACGGTCGGTTCGCCGCCGCCGTCGCGCGCATCGATGCTGCGCTTCCAGCAGCCGGCCCCGGATCGATCGGCTCGACGATGCTCTTGCACCTTCGGGCCAAGGCACTCGACCGTGCCGGGCGTTACGACGAAGCGTGGGAGAGCGCGATGCGCAGCCACGCCGATCGCGGCGTGCGGTTCGACCCATCATCGCTCGATGAAGCGGCGACCGCGGCGATCGCCCGATGGTCGCGCGACGCGCTTCGCGCGGAGCACGGCGAGGGGATCGATGATCCGCTCCCCATCTTCATCGCTGGCATGCCGCGCAGCGGTACGAGTTTGGTGGATCAAGTGATTCACGCTCATCCGAGTGCAGCTGGCGTGGGCGAACTCGAGACGCTGGAGCGATGGGCCGAGTCGCTCAGCATTCCGGGGCGCCGGCATGAATCCGGTGTGCGCATTGGTTCGCGGTACCTGGCTGAACTCCGGCGGCTCGCACCGAGCGCCACGCGCGTTGCAAACAAGGCGCTTGGTAACGCGGGCGTGCTCGGTCATCTCGCGACGCTGTTCCCGTCGTCCTCGCTCGTCGAGGTCGTGCGGGATCCACGCGATGTCGCCGTCTCGTGCGTCTTCGGCACCTTCAACGCAGTGCGATTCCCATGGACCGCTCGTCCCGAATGGGTCGCGGCCGCATGGCGCGCCTCGCGCCGCATGATGGAGCACTGGGCCACCGTCATCCCTCAACCAATCCTGAGCATTCACTACGAGGATCTGGTGTCGCGCGGCCAGCCCGAGATCAAGCGCTTGCTCACGCATGTCGGACTGCCGTGGGACGACACCGTTGAGTCGTTCCATGCCGCGCGCCGCACGGTGCGCACGCTGAGCTACGACCAAGTGAGCAAGCCGCTGTACACCTCATCCGTGGGAAGGTGGCGGCACTATGAGCGCCATCTCGCCGGCATCGATTGGCCATCACCGAGCATCGATGGGTAGTGCGGGTCGTACTGCACGCGGTGGATGAGCTCTTCCATGTAGGCGACGCCATCGATCGCTGATTGCTCCGTCGCGAGTCCGCGCTCCACGATGAGCCGCGCCACGCGCACCGCGAGATAGGAACTGGTCTCGACGATCGATGACATCGGCGGATAGATCAGGCCAACATCGAGATCTTGCTCCGTGACGCGTTCCGCGAGCGCTTCGGCAGCGACCAGGAACATCTCGTCCGTCACGCGGCGCGCGCCAGTGGCGAAGACCGCAAGACCCACCGCGGGATAGATGTAGACATTGTTGCCTTGGCCGGGCACGAACAGTCGTCCGGCGTAGTGCAGCGGCGCGAATGGACTGCCGCTCGCGAAGATCGCGCGGCCGTCGGACCACTGGATCGCTTCCTCGGCGGAGCACTCGCTGCGCGAGGTCGGGTTGCTGTACGGGAAGATCACCGGTCGCTGGTTGAGCGAGGACATCTCGCGGATGACTTCTTCCGTAAAGGCCTTCGCCACTGTGCTGACGCCGATGAGCACGCTCGGTCGGACCGCGCGCACCCCATCGATGAGCGTGGTCGCGGTCCCGCCGGCGAACGGGTGCGCGTAGCGCTTCTGGTAGTCGGCGAGCCCCGGTGTCGCGCTCGTGATCAAGCCCTTGGAGTTCATGAACCAGCACCGCGCGCGAGCATCGCCCTCGGGCAGTCCCTCGCGCATGAGCTGCATGCAGATCAGATCGGCGATCCCGACCGCAGCGCTGCCGGCGCCGAAGAACAGGTAGCGGTGATCGCGCATCGACGATCCGGTCATGCGAGCCGCGCCGAAGAGCCCGGCGACCGCGACCGACGCGGTGCCCTGAATGTCGTCGTTGAAACAGCAGACGCGATCGCGGTAGCGCTCGAGCAGCGGGATCGCGGTCTTGTTCGTGAAGTCCTCGAACTGGATGCAGGCTCGCGGGAAGACCTCCTGCACGGCCTCGACGAACTCGTCGACGAACTCGAAGTACTCGTCGCCAGTCACGCGCAGGTGGCGTGCGCCGGGGTACAGCGGGTCCGCGAGGAACGCTTCGTTGTTCGTCCCGACATCGAGCACCACTGGCAGACACGCCTCGGGCGGAACGCCCGCGCAGGCGGTGTAGAGCGCGAGCTTGCCGACCGGGATTCCCATGCCGCAGACGCCCAAGTCGCCGAGCCCGAGGATCCGTTCGCCATCGGTGACGACGATGAAGCGCACATCGCGCTCGGGCCAGTTGCGCAGGATCTCGGCGACGCGGCCCTTGCGGCGCATGCTGATGTACAGGCCCTTCGGTCGGCGCATGATGTGGCCAAAGCGCTGGCACGCCTCGCCCACGGTGGGCGTGTAGACCAAGGGCATGTAGCTCGGCAGGTCGCTGCGCAGCAGCGAGTAGAACAGGTGCTCGTTGCGGTCCTGCAGCTCCGAGAGATAGATGTACTTCTCGAGCGCAGTGGGTTTGGCATCAAGGTGCGCGCCCATGCGCAGGAGTTGCGTGTCGAGCCCCTCGACACCGTCCGGCAACAGGCCCGTGATGCCGAGCCGTTCGCGTTCGGCCTCGGTGAAGGCCGTGCCCTTGTTGAGTCGCGCGGTGTGCAGGATCCGCCAAGCGTCGGGCGTGGTCATCGGGCGAGAACTGTAGTCCGGACGGCTACGATTCGCCGCCGTGACGCTGCCGATCCATGACGCGCTCCGGCTGCGCTGCGTCGACAGCCACACCGAGGGTGAACCGACGCGCACGCTCGTCGATGGACTTCCCGGCTTGGATGGCACTCCATGCTCGGTGCGGGCGGAGCTCGATGGACGCTGGGGATCCCTTGTGCGCGCCATCGTGAACGAACCACGCGGCTCCGCGTGGCTCGTCGGCGCGGTGGTCCTTCCGCCGTCGGCTCCGGGTGCATCGTTCGGTGTGGTCTTCTTCAACAATGTTGGCACGATCGGCATGTGCGGCCACGGCACGATTGGCGTGGTCCGCACGCTGTCGGCGCTCGGTCGAATCTCTGTGGGCGAACACCTGATCGAGACACCAGTGGGTCCCGTGGTGGCGACCATGCATGACGATGGCCGCGTGAGCGTGCGCAATGTGCCCAGTCGTGTCGCGCGCCGTCATGTGGCGGTTGAAGTGCCGGGTCACGGCATCGTGCACGGCGACATCGCGTGGGGCGGGAACTGGTTCTTCATCTGCCACGACCATGGGCAGGCCATCGTTGCAGACCAGGTCGAAGCGCTCACCAGATTCTGCCGGCGCGTGCGAGCGGCGTGCGATGCCGCTGGTTTGTGTGGTGACGACGGCTCGCCGATCGATCACATCGAACTCTCCGTTGATGCACGCACAGCGCGTGGTGAGAGTCATGCATGTGGCGCACGCACAGCGCGTGGTGAGCGCGATCCGCAGGGTGCGTGCGATGCGCGCACCTTTGTGCTCTGTCCTGGAGGCGAGTGGGATCGCTCCCCGTGCGGCACTGGGACAAGTGCGCGTGTGGCGTGCCTGGTCGCTGATGGACGACTCGCGCCGGGCTCGTCGTGGGTGCAGGAATCAGTGTTGGGAACACGCTTCGTGGCGACCTACGAGATGGTCGACGGTGAGATCGTGCCCACGATCACGGGTTCAGCGCATGTGACCTTCGATGGATGGATCGTGCTCGATCCGGCAGATCCGATGCTCGCGCGCGAGTAGCTCTGCGCTCAGGGGTCGACCTGGATCAGGACGAGTTGCTCGCACTCAACAGGCCGCTTGCTCACAGGATCAAGCGCCGTGATCACGACGGGGAACATTGAAAAACCTGCGGCCTGCGAGGACGGCACGATCGTGAAGGCCACCGTTCGCAGCTTGGCGTCGCCGGTCTGGCCCACCATCGTCGCCGTGAAGCGGGGGTCTGCGCTGCGAACACCCGTGACCTGCAGCAGGCCAAGATTCTTGATCTCGATGTCGACCCCAACAACTGAGCCGACCTTCACGCAACCGGCATTCACCCGGAACTCCGCAAGGCTCAGGATCGGCTTGATGTGGGTCGTCGCATGGCGCACACGCAGGTCGATCAGCCGGGCCCCTGGGTGGTCCGTCTCGATCACGAGGTAGGGCGGGACCTTCGGGAATCGCGTGAGGTCGTAGGCAATCAGGTACTCCGAGCGCGGAACATCCTTCGACGCGTCAGTCCCTTCGAGGACCGGCGCTTGGCCCTGCACCGCGCGCACCACGAACGGCTTGCCATCGGTTGATGTGAGTTTCACAGTGCCGCGCACGCGCGATGGGTCACTGTCGGCATCGATGTACGGGACATCTTTCCCCGCAACGACCGTGGTCGCCCGAACGGGAAACGCGATCTCGCCCACCATGCGCAGTTCGACCACAGTCGGCAATCCGCGGAGCACCACATTGACGACGACCTGCTTCTGTCCCGTCGACGCCGGCGCGCGCATGCTCGCGGGGACCTCGAGCGTCGCGCCCGGTGCGATCACCTTTCCATCAAGGTTGATGGTCGTCGTGCATGTGCAACTGGGTTTGACGGCCATGACCGTCAGCGGAATCTCGCCGGTGTTCGTGATGCGGAAGGTGTGGTTGATCGTGCTGCGTGGTGCAATGAACCCAAGTTCCACATTGGCTTGATCCACGGTGACGGATCCAGCGACGGTGCTGGCCACGGGTGGCGCAGCGTGCGGTGCCGCGGCGGGTGGCGCAGTTTGCGGTGCTGTGGCGGGTGCGTCGGTGGCGGTGGTCGTTGGAGGCGGATCTCCGCACCCTGCGAGGATCGATGCCACAAGGGCCGTCTTCAGGATCAACATGCTGGGGCTAGTGTATGCATCCCATGAAGGCCATCGTCACCACGCGTCGAGGTTCGCCGGTCGCTCCCAACATCGCCTGCATCGCCGATGCAACAGATCCCGTCGCTGGTCCAGGCGAAGCCATCGTGCGGACCGAGGCGAGCGCACTGAATCACCTTGATCTCTGGGTTGCGCGCGGGTTGCCAGGCGTGGACACCGTCTATCCGTTCACGAGTGGCAGCGATGGTTGCGGCATCGTTGAATCGGTTGGCCCCGGCGTGGATTCCGCGTGGATCGGCCAGCGAGTTCTGCTCAACGCAGCGGTCGTGCAACCGCAGCGCAACGCACCCGGATCATGGCCGGCGGGCGAGGACATCTCCATGATCGGCGAGCACACGCCGGGCGCGAACGCCGCTCGGTTCAAGGCGCCGATCGTCAATCTGCTTGAGGTCGGCCAAACCGATCCGATCGAGGCAGCGGCGTTTGGACTCACGCACCTGACGGCGTGGCGCATGCTCGTGACGCGGGCACGATTGCAGGCGGGGCAGTCGGTGCTCGTGCCGGGCATCGGGGGCGGCGTCGCCATGGCGAGTCTGGCGATCGCGCGCCACTTCGGCTGCACCGTCATCGTGACGAGTCGGCATCGCGCCAAACTCGATCGCGCCCTCGAACTCGGCGCACATCACGCCATCCTCGATGATGGTTCCGACTGGAGCAAACAGGTGCGCGCCGCCACCGGTCGCCGCGGCGTCGATGTCGTGGCCGAGAGCGTGGGCAAGTCGATTCACATGGCGTGCATCAAGTCGCTCGCGCGCGGTGGCACGCTCGTGACCTGCGGATGCACGACCGGCCCCGACGCCACAACCGACATGGCGCGCGTCTTCTGGAACCAACTCAGCATCATCGGATCGACCATGGGCACGATGGACGAACTCCGTTCGGTCGTCAGCCTGCTGCGCGCCGGCGCGATCCGCCCCGTCGTGGACCAGGTCTTCGCGCCGAGTCAAGGCCGAGCTGCGTTCGAGCGACTCGAAGCGGGGGAGCAGTGCGGCAAACTGGTCATCGACTGGCGTCGAGAGTGATCGGCACGATGCAGCGAGCTTGCCGCCGGACCACGGTGGGGCACCGCGGCGGGGCGCCAGGGGCATGATTATCAGCCAGTCGGCACTCCGCTCCGCCACCGCTCATCGACCCGCTGAGCGAAGACCGGAAATCATCGCGTCCCTTGAGTTTGCATTGGCTCTGAACGATGCTTGATTTCACCATGTAGAGCAATGGCACGCCGTTCGCGTGCCGATGATCGGGCTGGCCGTGTGGCCAGTCGCCCTTCCGTTCGGATCAGCACCATGCACCCAGGGATCATGAACCTGACCTCGTTGACCGCGCTCGGAGCAGCACTCACGCTTGCGCCCGTCGCGCTGGCGCAGTGCGACTTCAGCGTGCCGCCAGCGGCGTTGTGCAACATCGATGAGTTCACAGGATCCGATTGCGCGAATCGTGACTACGCCGATGCGAACGGCGGCTGCGGAACCTGCGGCCAGTTGATCCAACCTGCAGGCGATGTGGTCCATGGCACATTCCTTCAGATCCACGGCACGATCGGCTCGTACCCAGTCTCGACCACCGCTGGTCTGGTCGCCTTCCGCGATCTCGACTGGTACATGATCAATGTGAAGGCTGGCGGCTTCCTTGACATCTCGATGGTCACCGCGAAGGCCGATGACAGCGGCCCGATTGGGCAGAGTGAAGTCATCGTGATGCGTGGCGGCGATTGCCGCGCGGCGCAAACGGTCTACTCATCGGTCTCTTCGGTTTGCCCCAATGATGGCCGCGTCTATCTGGAGCCTGGCGAGCACCTGCTCGTCTTTGGCGCGCCGCTCGAACCGAATCCACCTGCACAGGGTCCCGCCGACTTTCAGTGGCCGTGCACCTCGAAGTATCTCGTCACCCTGGAGTTCACCGCGGTCATTGCGCCCAGCTGCACGACCGCCGCTGGCGCGTGCCTGACGGCTCACGAAACACCAGGTTGCTCTGATCCCGCGTGCTGCAGTCCGGTCTGCGGCCTCGATCCAGCGTGCTGCGAAGTCGCTTGGGATGCCGACTGCGCCACGAGCGCCGCGACGGAGTGTGATCTCTTCGTCCATGCCTGCTCGAGCCCGTCCGGCGCGCCAGCGAACGATTGCATCCTCACGCCGGCATCGATCACGATCGGCACATCGCTGACGGTCGACAACTCGAATGCCGGAACCGATGGTCCGATCGATGTTGAGTCGCCCTGCCAGTACGCCTGCGGCAAGGACCTGTGGTACACGGTCACCGCGCCATCGCGCGGCAACATGACGCTGTCACTGTGCGCGGGCGCGTCGGCGACCGACGACAGCGTGATCGAGGTCTACGCGCTCGGTTCGGGCACAACGACTCCAACCATCACTCCAGACTTCGTGGAGCAGCTGCCGAGCGCCTTCATCGGCTGCCGTGACGACACATGCAATCCGAGCCAGGGCGGCGGACCGACCACGGTCTACTTGCCCAACTGCGAGGAGAACGAGCACTTTCTCGTGCGCATCGGCGGCTGGTACGACGAGACCACGCAAGGGCCCGAGAGCGCCGACGAATTCTCGCTGACGCTCGTCTCAACCTTTGAACGCGTCATCTTCGATACGGGGCCGCAGCACTCGGTCAAGCGTTCTGACACGGGCGACTTGGTGAACCTTGGCTTGACCAGTGGTTGCGTGAACACGACCAATGCGCAGCGGTGGCTCGCACAGGCGTTCGTCATGCCGCCGGCTGAGACAGGCTTTGCATCGTGGCGCGTGCGAAAGCTCGTCGTCAAGGGCTTCATCTCGACGCAGTACATCCCGACCACCACGCATCTTGCGTGGACGGTGTGGCGCCGCACGGGATCAAATCGCCCAATCAACGGTGATCAAGTGCAGTCGGGCATCGTGCCGCTGCCGACGCCGTACAACGAGACAGCGGATGACACAGGGAGCCTTTCGACCTACGAAATCCCGGTCGATCTGCTGCTCGAACCTGGCACCTACTACTTGAGCGTGTGGGGCGCGAACACGGTCAGTTCTCCCAGCGGAGCGTGTGACCCCGCATCGCCAGCGGCGTTTGCGTGGTTCGTCAGCGCGTGGGGCGGTCAGGACCAGACGAGTCCCGGCGAAGCTGTTCCGCTCTCTGACTCGACCGGCACCTACATGTGGCGATCGGCCATGTTCCCCGGTACCTCAGTGCAAGGCTTCCTGCGCGTGGGCTCCGTCACGAATCATGAGCCTCCGTGCGTCACGAGTGATGTCGCGCCGTACTGGCTCAACACCTGCTTCCGCATCGTCGCTGAAAACGGCGAGATCGCGCAAGCCTGCCCTGGCGACTTCAACAGTGACGGGCAGCGCGACGGTGGTGACCTTGGACAACTGCTTGGGGCATGGGGGACCACGGATCCAGCCATCAACCTGACTGGAGATCCGGTGGTCGATGGCGCGGACTTGGGCGTGTTCCTCACGACCTTCGGCGTTCCCTGTCCTTGATCACGGCTGCGGCCGGATCCTTCGATTCTTGCAGGTAGCATCCGCGTTCCACGGAGCACCTGTGAAGCGATTCCTGACAGCATTCGGCATTTTCATGGTGGTCGCTGTCGTCTTCGCTGTCGTGGGCGGCGGTGAACTCCTGGCGATGCTGCCAAGTTTCGGTGGCGGTAGCGGCGGACTCGAAGTCCGGCTCGAAGAGTCCTTGGTGCGAGATGTGGTGCAGTCTGCCAGCGCGCCCGGCTACATCGAGCCCCTGAGCAAAGTTGACATTTCTGCAGAGGTCAGTGAGCGCATCGTCGAGCTGCCGTTCCGCGAGGGACAGGCGGTTCGCGCAGGCGATGTTCTGGTCAGGCTTGATGATCGTGACCTGTCGGCACGACGTGCCGCCGCGACAGCACGGCTCGAGGCCGAGCGCGGACGACTGGCCGCAGAGAAGGCTCGTCTCGACGGACCGCGCATGCAGCTCCAGACCGCCCGGTCCGCGCTGGAACGCCAAGAAGCGCTCTTCCGGTCGGGTGACATCAGTCGGCAAGCGCTCGAGGAAGCCCAGACTCGCGTGCAGGAACTTCAGGCCGGACTTGCCGCGAGCGAGCGAACGATCGGTGTCATCGAGGCGGGCGTCTCGGCGAACACCGCGGACATCGAACGCGCTCAACGCGAGCTCGAGCGCACCGTCATGCGCAGTCCCATGGATGGAGTGATCATTCGTCTGAATGCTGAAGTGGGCGAGCTGGTCGTCGTCGGGACCATGAACAACGCGGGCACGGTGATCATGACCGTGGCCGATCTCTCGCACATGCGCATGGTGGCTGAAGTCGCCGAGGCCGACATCGCGCGCGTGCAACTCGGCCAGATCGCCGAGGTCTTCGTGAACGCCTATAAAGACCAGTCCTTCAAGGGCACCGTCGCCGAGATCGCGATGGATCGCTCCAACGCCGGCCGTGCCGCTGCGCTTTCGGCCAGCGGGTCGACCGGTGGAAGTGGAACCTACAAGGTCGAGATCGACCTCGCGCTTTCGGAGCACGACCACCTGCTGTCTGGGCTCGCTGCCAACGCCGACATCCAGCTCGCCACCGCCAACGGGGTCGCCGTCCCGACCCAGGCCGTCGTCGAACGGAAGATCGATGATCTTCCTGAGTCGGTCCGAACGAACCCACTGGTGGACCGCACGCGGAAGGTCGCAAGCGTCGTCTATGCCGTGAAGGACAGCATCGCTCGCGCCGTCCCGGTTCGCATCGGACAGAGCAGCCTGACTGACACGATCGTGCTCGAAGGACTCGCCGCTGGCGAACGCGTGGTGGTGGGCCCGTACAAGGCGCTCGACGCGTTGCGAGATGGGATGCGCGTGACGGAAGCGTCCGCAACTCCCGAAGGTGGAGCGTCCATCGAGCTCAGGATCGGCACATGATCCGTGTCACGGGTCTCCACAAGACCTACCGCGTCGGGGACGACGAGGTGCGGGCGCTGCGCGGCGTGGACCTTGCCATCCGCCGCAACGAGATGGTGGCGATCATGGGCGCCTCGGGCAGCGGCAAGAGCACGCTGATGAACATCTTGGGCTGCTTGGATCGCCCGACGCGCGGCGAGTACGAGTTAGACGGCAAGGCGGTCGCGCGGATGGGATCCGATGAACTGGCTGCGGTCCGCAACGAGAAGATTGGGTTTGTCTTCCAGAGTTTCGAGCTGTTGCCCCGCCAGACCGCACTGCAGAATGTCGAGATGCCGCTCATCTATTCGCTCCGGGGCGTGAGCCGCCGGGAGCGGGAGCGGCGGGCCAGAGAAGCACTCGCACGCGTCGGACTCTCCGATCGCCTTGATCATCGACCGAGCCAACTCTCTGGCGGCCAGAAGCAGCGCGTCGCGATTGCGCGCGCGATCCTGAACAACCCTGCCATCCTGATGGCCGACGAGCCCACCGGCAACCTAGACACGGCCACCACCGCCGAAGTGCTCTCGATCTTCAGCCGCATCCACGCCGATGGCCAGACGATCGTGCTCGTGACTCACGAGAGCGAGGTCGCTGCGCACTGCCAACGCGTGGTGCGCCTTCGCGATGGGCTGATCCTGAGTGATCGACCGGCGGTCGAGGACGAGGCCGTGGGCTCGATCGCGCGCGGATTGCGGGAACGCGGGAGCGTGCCATGTTGACGCCGCAGTTCTGGATGCAGTCGATCTGGCTGGCCATCAGTCAGATCTGGGCGAACAAGACGCGCAGCGTGCTGACGGCGCTCGGCATCATCGTGGGCGTGGCGAGCGTGACAGCCGTGATCGCGGCGCTCAGCGGCCTGAAGGCCAAGGTGCTCACGGAGTTTGAGAGCTTCGGCGCCAACCGCGTCTTCATCTTTCCGAGCCGGCCCGACGATGCACCCCGCAACAAGTACCCGTGGGACAGCGTGCGGCTCAAGCCATCCGAGGCGATCGAACTGCGCGATCAGGCGACCTCGCTCAAGGCGCTCACGCCGATCGTCGAGATCTCCGGTGCGGTCGAGAGCGAGTCGAAAAAGCTTGAGTCGATGCAGATCGTGGGCATCTGGCCCGACTGGCACGCGATCGAGGGCCGGCGCGTGATCGAGGGTCGCGCGTTCGGGCAGGTTGATGAGGACAACGCGCGCCAGGTCTGCCTGGTCAACGACCGTGCGATCGAGGAACTGCGCCTGCCCAATGATCCCACGGGGTCGACCGTGCTCGTCGCGGGCCGTCGATTCCTGATCGTGGGCGTGGTCGAGACGCTGCAATCCAGGATGTTCGGCTTCGACACGCAGGCGAGTGAAGTCTTCATCCCGTTCTCGCTTGCGATGAAGCTCACGCCTGATCGAACACCGTTCCTGCGCATCAGCGCGCTGTTGAAGGACGCTGGGCAGGCCGACGAGGCGATCGCTGAGTGCCGCTTCATCCTGCGCAAGGCGCGCGGGCTGCGGGCCAGCGACCCCGAGACCTTTCGCGTCGAGGCGATCGATCGATACATCGAGCAGTTCAAGACGCTCTCGGCCGGGATCACGGCCGTGGCGGGGGGGATTGTCGGGATCAGTTTGCTCGTGGGCGGCATCGGCATCATGAACATCATGCTCGTCTCGGTGAGCGAGCGCACACGCGAGATCGGCCTGCGCAAGGCGGTCGGTGCGACTGGTCGCGCGATCATGGTGCAGTTCCTGCTCGAGGCCGTCGTGCTCTGCTTCAGCGGCGGCTTCATCGGCGTCGCGTGCGGCAAACTGATGGCCTTCGGACTCACCCACATTCCGGGCGCGCAACTCGAGCAGGCCAGCGTCCCGTTCTGGGCCGTGCTCGGCAGCTTCCTCTTTAGTGCGCTCGTGGGCGTGCTGTTCGGTCTCTTTCCGGCCATCAAGGCAGCCCAGCTCGATCCCATCGAGGCCCTTCGCCATGAATGAGCGACTCCACTCTGTCTTGCTCGCCACGATGATTGTTGCGGGATGCAACGGACGCGATTATGTCGACGCTCCGCTGCTGCCGGATGTGGATCCAGCCCGTCTCGCACAGCCGCCGGTGTTGACGCCAGCGACTGTGTCCGCGACCGCGCCCGAGAAACTCGAGACCGCCGTCGATGAAGCCAGCAAGCGTGACTACGCAGCGCCCGCGTATCCCGAGCGTGCCAATGTGTCGCTCGCTGACGTCCGCCAGTGGTCGCTCGAGAACAACCTCGATGTGCGGGTGCAGCAGTTCAATCCCACACTCGGCGTGACCGCGCTCGACGCCGAGGTCGCCAAGTTCGAAGCGGTGCTGAAGGCCAACTACACCTACAACGACAACACGCTGATGGAGAACCTGGAGGCGGGCGTTGCCACGGCCAACAACTCTGGTTCGCTCGGGATCGACTTCCCGCTCGCGACCGGCGGCGTCCTCAATGTCGGCACGCTCTTCAATCAGGCGGACAGCCTGTTGTCGGACGAACCGTGGGAGGCGGGCTTCCAACTCGACCTCTCGATGCCACTGCTGCGGGGCTTCGGCCTGCGCGCGAACACGGCGAGCATCGTCATGGCGAAGATGGAGTCGCAGCAGGTCGACGCTCGCACGCTGCTCGAGACGATTCGCATTCTCGCCAACGCCGAGAAGGCGTATTGGCAGCTCTATGCAGCGCGTCGCATCATGGAAGTGCGCGAACGGCAGCACGCCCTGGCGGAAGAGCAACTCGCACGGGCACGGCGTCGCGTGGACCAGGGTGAAGTGGCGCCCATCGAAGTGCTTCGCGCCCAAAGTGGTATCGGCCGCACGATCGAGCAGCTCATCGTCGCCGACAATCAGTTGCGCCTTCGTGCGCGCGCGCTCAAGCGCTTCATGAATGCATCGCAGTTTCCGGTCGATGGTCCGACCATGCTCGATCCGACCACGCCCAGCGATCCGCTTGGGCTGGATCTCGATCCTGCCAAGCTCACGCGCATGGCGATCACGAATCGCATGGAGCTCTTGGACTTGGAACTGCAGTTGGCGATCGACGCTGAGCGCGTGGCACTTGCACGCAACGAAGCGCTGCCGCTCTTCACGATGGACTACCAGTATCAGGTGCTCGGCGACGACAGCGGACTTGCTTCGGCGTATGGCAACCTTGGCGATGCGGACCCGTTCATCGCCAGCGTGAACGCCAGCATCCCTCTGGGCAACGAGGCGCGACGCGCGCGTTTGAGCCAGGCGATTACGCGCCGACTGCAGCGCTTGGCGACCAAGGAGAGCCGCGTTCAGACCATCACGCAGGAAGTCCACGACGCGGTCGACAATGTGCGCGGTGCATGGCGGCGCGTGGTCGCTGCACGACTCGAAGCGAGCTTCGCCGACCGCACGCTGCTCGCCGAGCAGCGTCAATTCGATGTCGGCTTGCGCACGAGCGTGGAAGTGCTCGACGCGGCGGCGCGACTTGCTGATGCGCAGTCGCGCGAAGTCGAAGCCGCCGCGCAGTACGAGACATCGCTGGTCGATCTTGCGTTCGCGACGGGCACTGTGCTCGGCGAAGCGCAAGTCACGCTGCCGGGACCGATGCCGGTGCCGAGTCCCGATCGAACATATGACTGGGAGCATTGAGCGCACGGCACGACGCTTCAAAAACGAAAGCGCCCTCCGGGGGGAGGGCGCGAGTGGACCCGGGGGGAGTTGAACCCCCGTGCCGAACCAGCGGCCATGCAGCATCTACGCGTGTATCCACCTCTTCCATCTCGGTCCGCGCCGCTGCTGGGTGGCCGCATGGCGTGGACCATGGCATGCGAGTGTCGGCTCCCGGAAGCATGCCAGCCCCAGGAACCCAGCCCGATGTGTTTCGGCGCCCCCCTCATCGGACGTCAGGGGTTTGCCGTGCGGCACTAATTAGGCCGCAAGTGCGTACTGCGTGTTGGCAGTCGTAAGTGTTGCATCCTTTTTACGTGGCCGGGATGCTCCACGACGCGCCACTGCATGATCGACATGGCCGGTCGAAGCCAGGTCGGGCCCGAGTTGTCAAAGAGAAGGAATCGTACGGTGCCCGGGCGCAGATGCAACACGCGACACGAAAGAAGCACCTGAATCCAGCACGAACTCAACGCAGAATCGAATGTCGTGTGACGATGTTTGTCTGCTGGTTCTATCCTGTTCGCATGAGCCGACGCCTGTTCGCCACTGTGGCGCTCGTCGCCAGCGTCGTCGTGTACGGCGCGTTTGCCGCCCGCGAGGGCATGCGGCGTGGAGTGATCGACGATCTGCCGATTGCGCCGAACACCGAGACTGCTCAGCCCACGACCGCGCCGAAGACCCCGCGCACCGACATGAAGCCATCCACGACCAAGCACATCTACTCACGCGCCGGTTGGGAGATCACGCCGTACCCCAAGTCCAAAGTGGACGAACTCGCCATCAAGCTCACGCCCGAACAATTCCGCGTGACGCAGAACTCGGGCACGGAGCCAGCCTTCTGTGGCAACCTGCTCGACAACAAGAAAGACGGCGCCTACTGCTGCGTCGTGTGCGGCTTGCCGCTCTTTACGAGCGCGCACAAGTTCAATTCGGGCACGGGCTGGCCCAGCTTCTACTCGCCGTTCGATCCTGCGCACGTCGCCGAGCGCAATGACTCAAGTCACGGCATGGAGCGCACCGAGATCAACTGCGCCCGCTGCGGCGCGCATTTGGGTCACGTGTTTCAGGATGGACCACGACCCACAGGCTTGCGATACTGCCTGAACAGCGCGAGCCTGCAGTTCGTTGACCAGGGCCAGCCGTGGCCCGCAGGAGGAGAACCCGTGAAAACCGAAACCGCATACTTCGCCGGCGGCTGCTTCTGGGGTGTCGAGCACACCTTCCAGCAAGCGCCCGGCGTGATCAGCGCCGTGAGCGGCTACCAACAGGGAAAGACCAAGGACCCCACCTACAAGGAAGTCTGCACCGACACGACTGGCCATGCAGAGAGCGTGAAGGTGGTCTTCGACCCGACCGTCATCTCCTTTCGACAGTTGCTCGAGGGCTTCTTCCAGATGCACGATCCGACGACGCTGAATCGCCAGGGTCCTGACGTCGGTGAGCAGTACCGCAGCGCCATCTTCTGCACGAGTCCGGAGCAACTCGAACAAGCCAAGGCATTCGTCGCTGACCTGACCGCGCGCAACGCGTTCAAGAAGCCGATCGTCACGCAGGTTGAGATGGCGCGCGAGTTCTTCCTGGCCGAGGAGTACCACCAGGACTACGTCGAGAAGACCGGCCGCGCGTGCCACAACGTCAACCCATGGCCGGCGATCTTCGGCACAGCGGCGAGCGGTAAGGCCAGCGCTCACTGAGCGCGGTGGGGTGCTCGGTCGGAGCGGAGCCCGAGGTCGCGGTAGGACGAGCGCAAGCACGCGAGGCTGACGAGCATTGGTTCGTCGCGCGCCCGTGCTAGCGTGGTGTGATGATCGTCACGCTGATTGCGTCGGTTGCCCTTGCGCAGAGTGTTGGGCCTTCGGCGGCGCCGGCAGCCGAGTCGATGGGCGCGCGCCTCGCAGCGTGGCATGAGTTGCTTGCGGCTGAGCCACACATGGCTGGCACGCCTGGCGATGCCAAGGTCATCGAGTCGATCGCGAGCTCATTCCGCCAGATGGGACTCGAGGTCGAGGTCCATCCATTCTGGGCGTACCTACCGCGGCCGCGCGAACCGATCGTGGAGATCGTGGAAACACCGGCGGATATGCCGCTCGCCGAGCCGACCGCGCGGGGCGCGCGTCGCGGCGTGATGCGGCTTGCCGTTCGCGAAGAGAACCTAGCGATCGATCCGCAGCTCGCGCATGCCGGTCTGACCTTCGCGTGGAATGCGTACAGCGGGCGCGGTGATGTGACCGGCGAAGTGGTCTATGTGAACTATGGCACTCGGGGGGACTTTGCACGGCTTCGCAAGCAGGGGGTCGACCTGAAGGGGAAGATCTGCTTAGCGCGATACGGTGGGAACTTCCGCGGCTTCAAGGCGCGATTCGCTGAAGAATCGGGCGCGATCGCGCTCATCATCTTTACGGATCCACGAGACAGCGGTCCCGCCAAGGGCGCGACCTGGCCGGATGGTGGGTGGGCGAACGCGAGTTGCATCCAGCGCGGCAGCATCAACACGCTGCCCTACTCAGGCGATCCGCTCACGCCCGGACGCGAGGCGACCGAGCATGCCGAGCGGCTCGATCCTGCATCGGTCGGATTGCCGAGGATTCCCGTGCAGCCCATCGGCTGGGGTGCCGCACGCGAGATCGTGCGCCGCATGCGCGGTGCGCCGCTCTTCGATCCTTCATGGGCCACGGGCTTCGAGGGCCCCACGCTGCTCACGGGTGGCCCTGAACTGCGCGTCAGGGTGGCGGTGGCGCATGAGCCCGCCGTGGTCCAGTCAGCCAATGTGATCGCGCGCTTGCCGGGTCGCGTTGCGGACGGCGGCCTCGTGGTCGTCGGCTGCCATCACGATGCATGGGGTTTCGGTGCCGCGGACCCGCTCGCTGGCACGATCGTGCTCATGGAGGCGGCGCGCGAGTGCGCGATGCAGGCCAAGGCCGGACGCGGCCCGGCGCGTGACACGCTGTTCTGTGCGTGGGGCGCCGAGGAGTTCGGCATGGTCGGCAGCACGGAGTGGGTTGAGCGCGAGCGCGCGATGCTCGAAGAGCGCTGCGTGGGCTACATCAATCTCGACATGGCTGCGATGGGGGTGAACTTCGGCGCGTCGGCGAGCCCATCACTCCGGGGCATCGTGCAGGATGCGGCCAAGCGGGTGCCGAGCGCGGTCGATCCCGCTCGATCCCTCTTTGACCTGGGCGCCAAAGATGGTGCGCTTCCGCTGGGCGATCTTGGTGGCGGCAGCGATCACCAGCCGTTTCTGTGCCATGCCGGTGTGCCATCGATCGGCCTTTTCGCAGGCGGCTCGCAAGGGACGAGCTACCACTCGAACTACGACACGCTGCTCTGGTATCGACGCACGGTCGGCGCCGACTACGCGGGAGCGTCCATGCTCACGCGCATGACGGTGGCCTTGGTCGA
>VGXL01000031.1 GCA_016873315.1 Phycisphaerae bacterium
TCCAAGCTCGTGCTGCGCGCGCCGTACCGGCTCCTGCCCAACATCATTGCTGGCGCGGAAGTCGTCCCAGAGTTCGTCCCCACGCCGTTTGGTGCTCAGGCGTTCGCTGACGCAGCCGACGAGTTCCTCAAGGATTCTCGCCGCGCGGCAGCGACTTCCGCGGAGCTTCGTCGCATGATGGCGGTCTATTCGGGACACCGCCCCGGTCCTGAGGCTGCCGCGCTCATCCTTCGTGTGCTCGCGAAGGGACCACTGTCGACGCCCGAGATCACTGAAACGCTGGCCGCGGTCAGAGGCGCTGCACCGGCACGATCGCCGTGATGCATGTCGCGTTGCCCTGAAGATCCGGCATCGGCAGCGAACGGATCGAAGGCGCCCCGATCGGCAGCCCTTCGGCCAGGGCCAATCGTTCCCACGACGCAAGATCAGTGCGCGCTCGCTCTTCGTTCGAGGTGAGCATGATCCAGCCAAGCCGCGCATGCACGATGCGATCATCGGTGGCCAGTTGCGCCACCAGACGCATGGCGCGATCCGTGAACGCGGAGGCATAGCGCGGGCACCGTTCGAACTGGTGCCACTCTCGCGCCAGCACGAGCTCCACCCAGCAGGCTTCTTCGGGCGTGCTCATCGCATCAGTGAAGAGACTGGGAGCATCCTCGGCACAACGGACTTCGCACGGAGCGAGCACGATGCCGCACCGAGGCGCCTTCGCGTGGCGGTGTCCATTCGGTGCTTCGAAGCCGGGGTAGGGATGATCAAGTCCCGTCCAGGGTGCTCCGCCGCGGACCGAGTTCGCGGCGTGCGCGACGATCTCTCGATCACTCAGGGCGTCGAGCGAACAGGGCGGCTCCTCCGTACCGAGCCGTGCCACCAAGTGCGCGAAGCCCGCATGCAACCGATCGGCCATGTCGGCAGGACTGTGCACGCGAGCATGGTGCCATGGATGCCCGCTCAGCGCTCGACGAGCCCCAACTGTTCGGCGCGAGGGGGGCATTCGCCCTACCATCCGGCACTCACCTGGAGACCCTCGATGACCCTGAAGACCGCCATGCTTGCCGCCGCTCTCGCTCTGGCCACCACCGCCGGCGCGCTGGCCCAGTCCGGGACCCTGAAGATCGTCAGCAGCCTGCCGCGCACTGGTAGTGCGAACGCGCAGACCGGCTCGATCGTGAACGGCATCAAGATGGCCATCGCGGAAGTCGGTGGAAAGATCGATGGCTACGAGATTGTCTACGAGGACTGGGATGACGCCAGCCCCCAGCGCGGCAATTGGGACCCGACCGTCGAGGCGCAGAACGCCAACAGGGCCGTGACCGATCCAACGATCGTCGGCTACATCGGCACCTTCAACAGTGGTGCGGCCAAGATCGCGATGCCGGAACTGAATAAGGCCGGTCTCGTCATGATCAGCCCCGCCAACACCTACTCGGGCCTGACCAAGCCCGGCATGGGCGAGGCCAACGAACCCGCCATCTACCGTCCGAGCGGCTCCATCAACTACTTCCGCGTCGTACCCACCGATGACCTGCAGGGTGCGGTGGCCGCAGAACATGTTGCGAGTTCGGGTGCGAAGAAGGTCTTCATCCTGCACGATCGCGAGCTCTACGGCAAGGGCATCGCCGATGTCTTCCAGAAGCGCGCGAAGGAGCTTGGGATCACTGTCGCCGGATTCGAAGGGATCGACACGAAAGCCAGCAACTACAAGTCGCTGTGCCAGAAGGTGAAGTTCTCCAAGGCCGATGCTGTCTTCTTCGGCGGCACCACGCAAAGCAACGGCGGTCAGGTGGCGAAGGACCTGCGATCGGTGGGATTCACCGGCATCTTGGTCGTTCCGGATGGCTGCTGCGAAGAAGCGTTCATTCAGGCCGCCGGCGCTGCCAACCTCGAGGGCAACACCTTCGTGACCTTCGGTGGGCTGCCGCCGTCTGAACTCACCGGACGCGGTGCCGAGTTCCGCGAGGGCTACCGAAAGATGTTCGGCTTCGATCCCGAGGCCTACGCGGTGTATGGCTACGAGTCCGCGCGCGTCCTGCTCGACGCGATCAAGCGGGCCCCGACCAAGGATCGCGCCGCGATCCTCAAGGCCGTTTCGTCCACGAAGGACTTTGACGGCGCGCTCGGCATCTGGAGCTTTGATGTCAACGGTGACACCACCAACCGCGTCATGAGCATCAACGCCGTAAAGGATGGCAAGTTCGTCTTCGTGCATCGTGCCGGGGACGCGCCGACCGGGGGCGCGAAGCCCGAGTGAATCGCGCGTTGCGATGCGTGGCGTCGATGGCGCCGGAGACGACAGTGCGCTACCGCACCATGGAGCATGACCGCCACCAGGGCTGACCGATGGAATGGGTTGACTTCTTCCTGCAGCAGCTCATCACCGGCCTGTCCAATGGCATGATCATTGCGCTGATCGCCATCGGCTACACGATGGTGTACGGCATCATCGAGCTGATCAACTTCGCTCACGGCGACCTCTTCATGCTCGGGGCGTTCTTGGCGCTGACGATGCTTGGCATGTTCGGGCTGGGTGACTGGTCTGGCGCGTCGGCATGGGCCGCAGTCGTGATCATGCTCATCGCCTCGGCGGGGTTCTGCGGCGCTTTGAATTGGGGCATCGATCGACTGGCCTACAAGCCGCTGCGCGACGCGAGCAAGTTGTCCCTCCTCGTGAGTGCGATCGGCGCGAGCTTCATCTTGGTGAATCTCGGGCTCTTCTGGGGCGGGTTGCCCATGGATGTCTTCGCCGGTGGCGTGGCAGCCGCGGCGCCCAAGGACTTTCCCGCACTCGTCCCTAACTCCAATCTGCTCGGCGAGTCATCGCTCGTGCAGTTCACGCCCAAGGATGTGTTGGTGTGGGCCGTGACGGTGCCCTTGATGATCGGGCTGACATGGATCGTCACGCGGACGCGACTGGGCAAGGCCATGCGCGCGACGGCGCAGAACCCCGTCGCGGCGCGGTTGATGGGCATCGATACTGACCGCGTGATCGGGGCGACCTTCCTCATCGGTGGCGCACTCGGCGGCTTCGCGAGCGTGATCTACTCGCTCTACAACAACACCATTTCGTTCCAGATGGGCTACCGCGCGGGCATGGATGCGTTCACCGCTGCCGTGCTCGGTGGGATCGGAAGCATGCCCGGTGCCGTGGCGGGGGCACTGGTGATCGGTCTCGTCCGTTCGATGAGCGATGCGTATTTCGAGACGCGATGGACCAACACGATCGTCTTCGGCATCCTCGTGCTGATCCTCATCTTCCGTCCAAGCGGCCTGCTCGGTTCGCGCGCGAAGGAGAAGGTCTGATGCGTCGCGTGCCGCTGCCGATCCTGGTGTACTTCGTGGTCATGGCGGTCTTGCCGCTGTTCATGGGGTCGAGCGGCCAGTTCTACGACGCCTTCCAGACGATCTTCGTCTTCTCACTCGTGGGGCTGGGCCTGAATGTGGTCACGGGCTTCACGGGCCTCCTGAATCTTGGCATGGCGGCGTTCATGGCGATCGGTGCGTACACCTTCGCCATCCTGACGAGCGACATCTATCCGTTCCAGATCGGTTTCTGGTGGGGGACCTTGGCCACCGTGGCGTTCGGAGCGCTGGCGGGCTTCCTCCTTGGAGCTCCCACGCTCGGGCTGAAGGGCGATTACCTCGCCATCGTCACCATGGGCTTCGGCGAGATCACGCTCGATGTCCTCAAGAATCTCGATGCCGTCACCAAGGGAACGCAGGGGATCAATCCGCTCCCTCGACCGACCTTCGGATCGTGGAGCCTGGACTTGCAGGAAGAGCGTGGTTGGTACTGGCTGCTGCTCAGTTTCGTGTTGCTCGCGGTTCTTGCGGTGCGTCGGCTCGAACGCAGCCGATCCGGCCGTGCTTGGCTCTCGATTCGCGAAGATGCGCTCGCGAGCGAGTGCATGGGCATTCCGCCCAAGCGCACGAAGATGGTGGCCTTCGCCACCGGAAGCGCGCTCGCTGCGCTCGGCGGTGCGCTCTTCGCGGCGCTCCTGAGTTCGACCGGAGAGCCTGCGAGTTACGACTTTCAGGTGTCGATCCTCGCGCTGTGCATTGTGATTGTGGGGGGCATGGGCAGCGTTGCGGGAACTCTCGTTGGCGCCGTCGTGATGGTCGGGTTGAACTCGCTGGTGCTGGTGAAGCTCGCCGACTGGGCGGGTGCCGCCGGTTTCGGAAGCGCATCCAATGTGCTCGTGAGCCCGAACAACTGGAAGTACCTGATCTTCGGGCTCGCGCTGATCCTGGTGGTTCGCCTGAAGCCCGATGGACTGCTGCCACCGCGGCTCGAAGGGAGCAGTGGATGAGCCTGCTCGAAGTCCGCGGGATCACCATGCGATTCGGCGGCCTCACGGCCGTCGATGATGTCTCGTTCAATGTCGAACAGGGACAGATCTTCGCGGTGATCGGCCCCAACGGCGCTGGGAAGACCACGCTCTTCAATGCGATCACCGGCGTCTACGACCCCAGCGAAGGCTCCGTCCGATTCCGGGGCTCGCCGGTCCGGCTCGAGCCCGATGTGCGGCTGGGACTCCGTGCGGCATTGGTGGCGGTCCTTGCTGGACTGAGTTCGTTCATGGTCATCAACATCCAGGAGTTGTGGACCGTCGGCATTGCCGCGAACTACATGCTGGACCAGCCATTTCCATGGGGCAAGGCCGCTGGCGATGTGCTCGACGCGGCGCGCGCGGTCCCGTTCGCGTGGGGCGTGCTGCCTGCGCTGCTCGGAGCAGGATTGGGAGCCGGCACGGTCGCGGCACTCTGGCAGCGATCGCGCCGAACGCCAGACCTGATCGCGCGCGCAGGTCTTGCACGAACCTTCCAGAACATCCGGCTCTTTACAGATTTGAGCCTGATTGAGAATGTGCTCGTCGGCATGGACAGCCGCATGACGAGCGGATTCTGGACCAACCTCTTGCGCCTGCCCGCCTTCGCCCGCGAGCGCGCATGGACTGAGCGCGAGGCGCTTGAGTTGTTGGAGTTCGTCGGCCTTGCGGAGCGCGCGCACGAAGCGGCAGGCAGCCTTCCGTATGGACACCGTCGTCGTTTGGAGATCGCTCGAGCGTTGGCCAGCAAGCCGGCGGTGCTCCTGCTCGATGAGCCTGCGGCGGGCATGAATCCATCCGAGGTCGTCGAACTGATGGAGCTCATCCGCCGCGTGCGTGACCGTGGCGTGACGGTGATCCTGATCGAGCACCACATGAAGCTCGTCATGGGCATCAGTGACCGCATCGTGGTCTTGCAGTACGGCAAGCTGATTGGGCAGGGCGCGCCAGCGCAGATTCAAGCTGACCGCCGTTGCATCGAGGCCTACCTTGGGACGGAGGGCGAAGGATGAGCGCGGGCTCCCCGGCTTTCGCTTCAGTCGGCACGCCGCCGGTGATGCTCCGCCTGCAGGGACTGGCTGCGCGATACGGCGCCATCGAGGCTCTGCGTGATGTCAACCTGGAGGTGCGCGCCGGCGAGATTGTCTCGCTCATCGGCGCCAACGGTGCCGGCAAGAGCACGACGCTGATGGCCATCTCGGGCATCGTTCGGGCGACCGCAGGGACGGTCGAGTTCGACGGCCGAAGAATCAACGGCGAGCGCGCCGATCGCATCGTTGCCGCCGGCCTTGCTCAGGTTCCGGAGGGGCGCAGGGTCTTCCCGCGCCTGACTGTTCGTGAGAATCTTGAAATGGGCGCCTATCTGCGCAGCGACGATCTTGGGCCCGATCTCTCGCATGTGCATGAACTCTTCCCCGTGCTTGAAGACCGCGCCGGGCAGCTCGCTGGAACGCTCTCTGGCGGCGAACAACAGATGCTGGCCATCGGCCGCGCGCTGATGAGCCGACCACGCCTGCTGATGATGGACGAACCGAGCATGGGGATCGCGCCAATGCTGGTCGCGCGCATCTTCGAAGCCGTCAAGGAGCTGAACCGTGAGGGGCTCACGGTGCTCTTGGTCGAACAGAACGCCCGCGCTGCACTCAAGCTTTCGCATCGCGCGTATGTGCTTGAGACCGGACGAACGACTTTTTCGGGACCTGGGGCGGAGCTCCTGGACGACGATCGCATTCGCCGCGCCTATCTCGGCGAGGGATGATCGCACTCGTTCCGCCGTTGGTGCCACGCCCGCGGCGCTCGCCATCGTCATGCAGGGCTCGACGCACGCAGCGCGGACTCACCACTCGTCGACGCTGACCTGGTGGACCTGGGCGATCAGTCGCCGCGGGGGCAGGTCGCTGAGTTCCTCGGGGCGGTCGTCGAAGGCCACTCGATCGCATGTGTAGAAGCCATCGAAGGTGTAGCCGTTGAGCTTTTCCACCTCGCGCACCGCGATGTCCTCGAGTTCGGTCATCGAGCCCGCAGTCACCCACAGCGACACATAGGCCCCCTTGTCCCGGTGTCCCACGCGGCCGGCCAGCACGGTCGCGAACCAAAGCGTCATGCCGAGTTCGCGCCCGCCTTCGTCAAGGTTGGCGGCAGGATCGATGTTGAGGTCAAGGTCGAGCGCATCCCGCAACTGCATCATGATGTCGTCGAGGTCTGGGCACTTGAGGTCATCGAGCGCAAGGACTTCGCGCGGCTTGGTGGGCGGCTCAGTGGCCCGTTCAAGCGACTCGGGCCAAGTCTCCTGCACCTCACGCAGGCCATGGCGTTGCAGCAGTCGTTGGACCTGGCGGCGCATCGACACGGGCACGGTGATGCACAGTCCCTTCCACGAATCCATGAACACTTCGACGAACGGCTCTTCGGCATTGCAGCCCACGCCGATCGAGGCGTCCTCGTAGATGATGGGCTCGTATTCCTTCCAGACCGCCTCGAACTCATCGAAGGGCAGTTCCTTGCGCCCGAGGTAGACATCGAGATTCCGGTAGGCGTCGCGGGAGCCGACTTCGACGATCGGCATCACGAGTTCGGGCATCAGGTCGAAGGCGTCTTGGATCAGCGGCTTGAGGCGGTCGTGGCTCACCACGACATGGAACGCGTAGGTGTCGGGTTCCTCGCCTTCCGCGATGTTCATGTTCACCACATAGCCCTGTGTGGGTTCAGGAAGATTGACTGGCTCGAGACCAAGCGGCAATGCGTACGAACCGACCTTCGCGCGCTCAAGATCGGTCCTGATCCGATAGGTATCCATGACGCGATGGTAGGGCCGCGTGCGCCGATCACGAAGTGGTTTCGGCGGCCGCGAATCCGGCCAGGAGCGAGCGCCATTCGGCATAGCAATAGGGCACATCAAGCCGATCGTGCAGTGACCTGATCTCGCGGTGACATCGCTCAGCCAGCGCCGACTGCCAGCCGGCCGGATCGCGCTCGCAGAAGTAGATGCGGCACCCAGTCGGACGGACCTCATGCACGCTGCAACCACTGAGAAGGAACGGGCAGGATCCATCATGCACCGCCATCTCGACTTCACGCATGGACGGTCGACGCGTGAGCCTTGCCCAGGTCCATGCCGTCTCAAGGCCCGTGAGGTACAGCCGATGTCCGTGGGCCTCGAAGCGACAGCATCGGCCACTGCTGATGCAGACCGGTCGCTGTCGAAGGATCTCCGCGGCGATCTCGTTCTGGAGCCCGGCGATCGTGGCCTGCGCGTCGTCGCTCGCCGCAGCAGTGCGCCAGCGAGCGACCACCGCCGCGTCCATCACCATGGTGCTTCGCCGTTGTCGCGTTGATCAAGGTCCCGTTGGATTCTGATCTGCTCGATCGGCACGAGCTTGCCTTGGTCCATTCCTGGGCACGGCGCGTGCTTCTTGGCCATGACCCAGGCCCGGCGGCTCGCAAGGTTGTCCGGCCAGAACGGCCAGGTTCGGCACTGGCTCGGTCGCGATCGATAGACCTTGCAGAGCGCCTTGCCTGGGATCGTCTGGCGGTCGAGGAAGGTGCAGTCCATGCCGTGCGGCGTGGAGTGCTCGGTCAGGCTGCGGCGGTCCCGAACGACTCGCGAGTAACGGGCGAGGAATTCATCGTGGGTCAGGCCAAGGTCCTCGGCCATGGCCTTGCCTTCGTCAGGTGTGAACCAGACCGCACCCTCGCCTCCGGTGCAGCAGTTGCCGCACATGGTGCACTCGAACCGAAGCCCATCTTTGTACCACTCCTCGGCCATGCGGCGAGTCTAGCCCCGCAGCGCCCATGAGAAGGGCATGCGAGACGCATGAGAAACCGATGCGAGACGCATGAGAGACGCATGAGAGACCCATGAGAAAGGCCCCGGCGGGTGCCGGGGCCTGAAGGGTTCCATCGTGCGATCGCGCTCGGCGATCGTGTCAATCCATTCACTCGCCGTCGTCGGACGCGTCAGAGGACTCGCCGCCTTCGGCCACGAACTGCTCCTGGGGCGTGAAGGCTGAGAGGTCGCTGATCGTCGGGCTTTCACCCGGACGCTCGGCGCCGTGCAGTTCCGCCTCGTCGGTGGCGCCGGCCAAGTAGCCGTAGTCGCTGGACTCGCTGCCCGCCGGCTCGTCGACGAGCTTGCGGATGCGCAGCGTCGCGTAGGGCTCGAAGCCCGTGCCGGCCGGGATCAGGTGACCCAGCAGGACGTTCTCCTTGAGACCCTGCAGCGTGTCGACCGCGCCCTTGAGCGCAGCTTCGGTGAGCACCTTGGTGGTCTCCTGGAAGCTCGCACCCGAGAGGAACGACTCGCTCTGGAGGCTGGCCTTGGTGATACCCAGGAGCAGGGTGCGCACGCGCGCCGGCTTGGTCTTGACGGTCTTGGCAGGCTCGCGACCGGCCTCTTCGGCGGTGGCGTTGGCTTCCTTGACTTCGTCCTTGGGATAGACCTTGCCGTTGACAAGCAGCGTGCCACCCGCGTCGACGACCTTGAGCGATCCAGCGAGGTCTTGGTTGACCTGCGCATGGCGGTAGCGCTCAATGACGTCGTTGGGCAGCAGGTCGCTGTCGCCCGGATCGGCAACGCGCACCTTCGAGAGCATCTGGCGAAGGATGACTTCGATGTGCTTGTCGGCGATGGGCACGCCCTGTGCGCGGTACACGTTCTGGATTTCGTCCAGCATGTACTGGTACAGGGCTTCTTCGCCGTTGATCGCCAGGATTTCGGCGGGGGTACGCGCACCGTCGGTCAGCGGCTGACCAGCCTCGACCGTGTCGCCCGAGTGGACGAGCAGTCGCTTGCCCTGCAGGGCATGGTGGTCCTCGTGCATGTCCTTCGCACCCTCGACATGGATGCGAATGGTCATCTTGCCCTTGCGCTCGTTGGGCAGGAGCTCGACGCGACCAGCGACGCGCGCCATGACGGCCGGGTCGCGGGGCAGACGCGCTTCGAAGATCTCGGTGACGCGGGGCAGACCACCGACGATGTCGGCGCTGCGGCGTTCCTCGCCCTTCGACTGGACGGCGAGCTCGGCACCGGCCGCGACGCTCTGGCCGTCTTCGACCACGATGCGGCACTTCGCCGGCAGGTGGTGCAGGTCGAGCACATGACCTTGGGCATCCTCGATGGTGACGCGCGGGTGCTTGTCACCGGTGTGTTCGACGACGATGACTTCGCGCTTGGCACCCTTGCCTTCGACGCGGATCGTTTCGCCTTCGGCCACATCGCGGAAGCGGACGACGCCGGACTTCTCGGCGAGGACGGGGGTGGAGTGGGGGTCCCACTCGAGAAGGAGGTCGCCCTTCTTGACGGTGGTGCCGTTCCGGGCCGAGAGGGTCGCGCCGTAGGGCACCTTGAAGTGATCGAGCTCACGGCCCTTCGCATCCACGATCGCGATGACGCCGGTCTTGCGCAGGACGACCAACTTTCCTTCGAACTCGACTTCATTGCAGTCACGCACCTCGACGGTGCCGGCGAAGGTGGCCTTCCAGTTGGCTTCAGTCGAGCTGGTGAACGCGATGCCGCCCGTGTGGAAGGTGCGCATCGTGAGCTGCGTGCCGGGCTCGCCGATGGACTGCGCGGCGATGATGCCGACCGCCAGGCCTTCTTCGACGATCTTGCCGTTGCTCATGTCCATGCCGTAGCACTTTGCGCAGACGCCGCGAGGCGTTTCGCAGGTGAGCGGGCTGCGGACCATGAGTGCCGGCACGCCGAGTTCCTCGATCGCCGCGGCGATCGCCGGAGTGATGAGCTGACCCTTCTTCACGACCACCTTGTCGGTGCGCGGATCGACGACCGATTCGCACGCCGTGCGGCCCTTGATGAGCTCGCGCAACGGCACATCGACTTCGTCACCCTTATACACCGGCGCCTTGCGGACGCCGCGGTTCGTGCCGCAGTCGTGCTCAAGCACCACCACGCTCTGGGCCACATCGCAGAGCTTGCGCGTGAGGTAACCGGAGTCGGCGGTCTTGAGCGCGGTGTCGGCCAGACCCTTGCGGGTGCCGTGCGTCGAGCTGAAGTACTCGAGCACCTTCAGACCTTCGCGGAAGTTGCTCTTGATGGGCGTTTCGATGATCTCGCCGCTCGGCTTGGCCATGAGGCCGCGCATGCCGGCGAGCTGCTGCATCTGGCTCTTGTTGCCACGCGCGCCCGAGTCCATGAAGAGGTACACGGGGTTCAAGTAACGCTTGCCCTTGTCGCTCGCGGCCGGCTTCTCGTCCTTGCCCAGGATGGGCATCTCGTGACCGGTGCCCGGCTCGCGACGATCCTGCTTCAGCGTGTCGATGAGCATGCCCGAGAGTTGGTCACGGCACTTCGCCCACTGGTCGAGCACCTCGTTGCGGCGCTCCTCGTCGGTGATGTTGCCGTCCTCGTACTTGCGCATCGCGGCTTCGGCCTTCTTCTGCGTGGCGGCGATGAGCTTGTCCTTGTCGTTGGGAATGCGCAGGTCGCTGATGGCGAAGGAGAGGCCCGAGCGAGTGCTCGTCTTGAAGCCGATTTCCTTCAGGTCATCGAGCAGCTTGATCGTGGCGGCCTTGCCCAAGCGGGCGAAGGTGTCATCGATCACGCGCGCTGCGCCCTTCTTGCCGAGCACGCAGTTGTAGAACGGCATGCCGTCGGACAGGATCTCGCTCAGCAGAATGCGGCCGAGCGTGGTCACCAGACGGCCCGAGGCCGGCATCGGCTTGGCGGCGTCGGTCTGGCCCGCCACCACTTCCTTGAACCGCGGCAGACGCACCGAGATCGGATCGTGCAGCGTGATCTGACCCATGTCGTGGGCGAGGATCGCTTCGGTCACGTCCTTGAAGCGGCGCGTGGCGCCCTGTTCGTCGGCGGGCATGTCGAAGGGCTGCACCGTGAGGAAGTAGACCCCCATGATGATGTCCTGCGACGGGCTGACGATCGGGTTGCCGTTGGCGGGGCTGAAGATGTTGTGCGTGCTCATCATGAGCACATGCGCTTCGGCCTGCGCCTCGACGGACAGCGGCAGGTGGACGGCCATCTGGTCGCCGTCGAAGTCGGCGTTGTAGCCCGCGCACACCAGCGGGTGGATCATGATCGCGTTGCCTTCCACGAGCACCGGCTCGAACGCCTGGATACCCATGCGGTGGAGGGTCGGCGCGCGGTTCAGAAGCACCGGGTGGTTGCGGATGACCTGCTCGAGAATGTCCCACACTTCGGGGTCGCGACGCTCGAGCATGCGCTTGGCGCTCTTGATCGTGTCAGCGAGACCACGCTCCTTGAGCTTGCGGATGATGAACGGCTGGAACAACTCGAGCGCGATCTTCTTCGGAAGGCCGCACTGCCAGAGCTTGAGTTCGGGGCCGACGACGATGACCGAACGGGCCGAGTAGTCAACGCGCTTGCCGAGCAGGTTCTCGCGGAAGCGACCCTGCTTGCCCTTGATCATGTCGGTGATCGACTTGAGAGGGCGGTTGCTCGAGCCGAGCACCGGTCGGCGGCAGCGGCCGTTGTCGAACAGCGCGTCGACGGCTTGCTGCAGCATGCGCTTCTCGTTGCGGATGATGACCTCGGGGGCATTGAGGTCCATCAACTTCTTGAGGCGGTTGTTGCGGTTGATGATGCGGCGGTACAGGTCGTTGAGATCGCTCGTGGCGAAGTTGCCGCTCTCGAGCATGACCAGCGGACGCAGGTCAGGCGGGATCACCGGCACCACATCGAGAACCATCCACTTGGGATCGTTCTCAGAACCCTTGATCTGCTCGACGATCTTGAGCCGCTTCGACAGGTCCTTCTGCTTCTGCTTGCTCTTGGTCTTGTTGATGTCGTCACGCAGCGTGACGGCCAATTCACTGAGGTCGAGCCGGGACGGGTCGAGCAGTTCGCGAACGGCTTCCGCGCCCATCATGGCGTTGAAGCGGGGGCCGTACTTGGCGTATGCCTCGCGGTACTCGTCGTCGGTCAGGACCTGCTTGACCTGCAGGTCGGTATCACCCGGATCGATGACCACCCAGTCCTGGAAGTAAATGATCTTCTCGAGGTCGCTGGTCTTCATGGCCAGGAGGTTGCCGAGGCGGCTGGGCATGGCCTTGAAGAACCAGATGTGCACGACCGGGGCCGAAAGGTTGATGTGGCCCATGCGGGCACGGCGCACGCGGCTGTGCGTGACCTTGACGCCGCAGCGGTCGCAGATGATGCCCTTGAACTTCGTGCCCTTGTACTTACCGCACGCGCACTCGTAGTCGCGCTCGGGGCCGAAGATGCGTTCGCAGAACAGGCCGTCTCGTTCGGGCCGGTAGGTGCGGTAGTTGATGGTTTCGGGCTTCTTGACTTCGCCGAAGCTCCACGAACGGATGTCGTTGGGGCTGGCAAGGGTGATCTTCACCGAGGCGTAGTCGTTCACGCGGTCGTAGACGCTCTCTGCAAGGGTCATGGTCCGGTCTCCGAGGCAGTGGTGTGTCGGTCGTGTTCTGGACGGTTCGAGTCGGGGTGGGGGAAGTGGGCTGTCGGTCACACCATGGGGAGTGCCGGCTCGCCGCCTTCCTTCTTCTCGACTTGGATGTTCATGCCGAGTCCCTTGATTTCCTGGCAGAGCACGTGGAAGACCACGGGCATGCCTGCCTGGAGGGTGTTGGTGCCCTTCACCATGGACTCGTAGATCTTCTGGCGGCCTTCAATGTCATCGCTCTTGACGGTGAGCAGTTCCTGGAGGACATAGGCAGCGCCGTACGCCTCGAGGCCCCACACTTCCATCTCACCGAAGCGCTGACCGCCCGTGCGAGCCTTGCCGCCCAGCGGTTGCTGGGTGATGAGGCTGTAGGGGCCCGTGGCACGCGCGTGGATCTTGTCATCCACGAGGTGGTGAAGCTTCAGCATGTACATGAAGCCCACGGTGGTGCGCTGGGTGAACGGCTCGCCAGTGCGGCCGTCGTAGAGCTGGATCTTGAAGTCCTCGGGCATACGCGCGAGCAGTTCGCGCGGCGTGCCTGGGTTCTTGCCAGTGCGCTCGAACTCCTCGACGCGGTTCTTGACGTGCGCGTTGGCTTCGGTGACCGCCGCCAAGATTTCGGCTTCGGTGGCGCCGTCGAACACAGGCGTCATGGCTTGGAAGCCAAGGACCTGCGCCGCCCAGCCAAGGTGCGTCTCAAGGATCTGGCCCACGTTCATGCGGCTGGGCACCCCGAGCGGGTTGAGCAGCACATCGACCGTGGTGCCGTCCTCAAGGAACGGCATGTCCGCTTCCGGCACGATGCGAGCGATGACGCCCTTGTTGCCGTGGCGGCCGGCCATCTTGTCACCAACCGAGAGTTGGCGCTTGGTGGCGAGGTAGACCTTGACCATTTCGAGCACGCCGCTGGCGAGTTCGTCGCCGCGCTTCATGTGCCCGACCTTGCGGTCCTTCTCCTTGCGGTAGTTCTGGATGCGAGGCCAGAACTGGCCGAAGACCACGAGCGCCTGGTCGCGGGCGTCCTTCGAGCCCTTGATCCACTTGTCGCTGAAGCCATCGACCTGTTCCATGATGACTTCGGTGATGTCGCTCACACCGACCTTCTGGCGGGTGTTGGGGTCGACCATCTCGCTGCCGGTCAGGCGATTGATTTCCGACGCCATCTGGCGGAAGAGATCAACGATTCGACGCTCCATCGACGACTCGTAGGCGGCGATGTCCTTCTTCAGCTGCTTCTTCTGGTCTTCGCTCTGGTGCGTGCGGCGGCTGAACCGCTTGGCGCCAATCACGATGCCCTCGGTGCCCGCGGGCACTTCGAGCGAATCGTTCTTCACGTCTTCGCCCGCGCGACCGAAGATCGCGTGCAGGAGCTTCTCTTCAGGAGTGAGTTCGCTCTTGCTCTTGGGGCTGACCTTACCGACGAGGATGTCGCCAGGGCCGACGCGAGTGCCGACGCGGATCACGCCGTGCTCGTCGAGGTTTGCCAGCTGCTTCTCGCTCACGTTGGGGATGTCCGCCGTGAACTCTTCGCGGCCGAGCTTCGTGTCGCGGATTTCGACTTCGAACGACTCGATGTGGATCGAGGTGAACACATCATCGCGCACGATGCGCTCGTTGATGACGATGGCGTCTTCGAAGTTGTAGCCGTCGTAGGTGTTGAAGGCGACGAGCGCGTTCTTGCCGATCGAGAGCTCGCCCAGGCGGGTGCTTGCGCCGTCGGCGATGATCTCGTCCTTGCGAACCCTCACGCCGGGCTTCACGACCGGCTTCTGGTTCTGGCAGGTGCGCTCGTTGAGACCCACGAACTTGCGGAGCACATACTCATCGGCGTTGTCGATGATGATGCGCTCCGAGTCCACATAGGTGACCACGCCGCCACGCTCGGCACGGATCACCATGCCGCTCGCTGCGCCCGCGACCCGTTCCATGCCGGTCGCCACGCACGGTGGCTCGACCTTGACCAGCGGCACGGCCTGGCGCTGCATGTTCGAACCCATGAGCGCACGGTTGGCGTCGTCATGCTCGAGGAAGGGGATCATGCTGGCCGACACGCCGACGATCTGCTTGGGGCTGACATCGGAGTACTCGACCTCGCCCTTCTCGACCTCGACGAGTTCGCCGTTCTTGCGGGCGAGGACCAAATCGTCGGTGATGCGTCCCTCGGGGCTCAGCGTGTCGCTGGGAGCCAGCACGCGCTTGAGTTCCTCGTCGGCGCGCAGGTACGCCGTGTCGCCGCTGGCCTTGCCGCCCTTGACGACGCGGTAGGGCGTGAGCAGGAAGCCGTAGTTGTCGACCTTGCTGTAGATGCTCAGGCTCGCGATGAGACCGATGTTGGTGCCTTCCGGCGTCTCGATCGGGCAGATGCGGCCGTAGTGGGAGATGTGCACGTCGCGCACCTCGAAGCCGGCGCGCTTGCGGTTCAGGCCGCCCGGGCCAAGGGCCGAGAGGCGGCGTTCGTGGACCAGCATCGACAGGGGGTTCGTCTGGTCGACCACCTGCGAGAGCTCGCTGCGGCCGAAGAAGAACTCGATCGCGCTCGACACGCTCTTGGTGTTGACCAGATCGGCGATCTTCACTGCCGTGTCGGTCGGGTCCTTGACATTCATGCGCTCCTGCACGGTGCGCTTGAGCTTCAGGAAGCCCTTGCGCATCTCCTCGACCGACAGCTCATCGAGCGTGCGCAGGCGGCGGTTGCCCAAGTGGTCGATGTCATCCACATGAGCGCGACGCTTGCTGCTCTCGACCGGCTTGCGCAGTTCGAGCATGTAGCGGATCACCGCAAGGAAATCCTCGGCGCGCAGGCACATGGCCTTGTCGGCCTTCTCGCCAACGACCTTGTAGGCCGGATCGTCCTCGAACTTACGGTTGATGCGGAAGCGACCGACGCGACCGAGGCGGTAGCGGTTGTCGTCGAAGAACTTCTCGTTGAAGAGATCGCGCGCCTTGTCGATCTGCGGCGGGTTGCCCGGACGGAGGCGACCGTAGATGCGAAGCAGCGCAGCTTCGTGCTCGGTGGCTTCGGCCAAGAAGTCCAGACGCTCTTCGGCGAGCGTGTTCAGGATGAGCGGGTCGCCGGGGTTGACGATGCAGCGGACCGACTTGAGAACCTTCGCGCTCTGACGAAGGATCTCGGCGGTCTTCTCGCCAAACGGAACGCCGACCTTGCAGAGCTCTTCGCCGGTGTCGCTGTCGACGATGAGTTCGGCAGAATAGAACTCGGGCTTGATCTTCTCGACGCGCACATCTTCGATGTCGTAAAACGCCTTGAGGATGGTTTCGGTTGAGCCGAATCGTTCATCAAGCGCGCGCAGGAAGGTGGTCGCGGCGAGCTTGGTGCTCTGGTCGATGCGCATCGCCAGAACATCCTTCTTGTTCACTTCGAGTTCGAGCCACGAGCCGCGCTCGGGGATGATGCGCGCCGAGTGCAGCGGGCGATCACCGATCGAACTGGCGATCGAGAAGTCGACGCCGGGCGAGCGGTGCAGCTGCGACACGATGACGCGCTCGGCACCGTTCACGATGAACTCACCGCCGCGGAGCATGATCGGGATGTCGCCGAGGTAGATGTCCTCTTCGATGACCTCCGTGCTGCCCTCGCGGGTCATGCGGAGCTTCACGCGAAGCGGCATGCCGTAGGTGAGGCGGAGCTCGCGGCACTCGTCTTCGGTGTGCTGGGGTTCGCCGAAGTAGTAGTGGACGTACTCGATCTTCATCGCGTCGTCGTAACTCGCGATGGGGAAGACTTCGCGCAGCAGGCTCTCGAGGCCCACAAGCGCATCGCGGTCGGCCGGGTCCTTGCCCAGCTGCAGGAAGCGCTCGTATGCGTTGCGTTGAACGCGATCGAGAGCAGGGACCGCGACGGCATCGCCGCGCTTAGAGAAGTCACGCACGTTCTTGTTCGCCATGTTGTCGTTCACTCGTTGGGGTGCGCGCGACGAAGGGCCTGCACCTCGAGAGCAACGAACGGGACATGGTTGACTACGCAACCTGCCCGCATCGGCCTCATCGTGCTATTGGGTCCCAACGCCAAGTCCCGGAGTATAGGGGGAAAGCCGCGATTTCTGCAACTCGGAACCGTGGGCCGAGTGCCCCGACATGGAGGCCGAATCAGAGGCCTAGGAGGCACCCAAAACGGCACAGGCGCCCCGGAGTCCGGGGCGCCTGGCTCGATGCTGATTGGGCAAGCTGGCCGGGGGCCAGCCCTCGGGTCACTTGACCGCGACCTTGGCGCCGGCGGCCTCGAGGGCAGCCTTGACCTTGTCGGCTTCGGCCTTCTCGACCTTCTCCTTGATGGCCTTGGGGGCGCCATCGACGAGGGCCTTGGCTTCGGCGAGACCCAGGCCGGTCGCTTCGCGAACCGCCTTGATGACGCCGATCTTCTTGTCGGCCGGGCAGCCTTCGAGGACGACATCGAATTCGGTCTGCGCAGCGGCAGCCGGGGCAGCATCGCCACCACCGCCAGCCATCACGACCGCTCCGCCGGCGGCGGGCTCGATGCCGTACTTGTCCTTCATGTAATCAGCCAGGTCGACGGCTTCCTTCAGGGTGAGGGAGGCAATCGAGTCGCCCAGCTGGGTGATCTTCGCTTCGAACGTCTTGGTTTCAGTCTCGGACATGGTGAACTCTCCAAATCGTGCTTTCCAGAGGAGCGCGAACGCCGCGCTTTTAACCCCGAGGGGCCAGTGGTCAGCGGTTGATGTGGTCTGTGTGAATCAGCCCGCCTGGGCTGCGATGGTTTCGCCCTTCTCCAGGCGCGATTCGATTTCTTTGACGATGCCCATCACGCGGCCACCCGGGCCCTTGACGGCGCCCATGAGCTTGCGTGCGGGGGACAGGACGAGGGTGACGACCTTGGCCTGTGCTTCTTCCTTGGTCGGGAATTCGCTCAAGCGCTTGACGCCGGCGTCGCCGCCGAACCAGGTGCCGTCGATGCACGCGCCCTTGAGGACGAGTGCTTCTTGGTCCTTGGCCATCTTCACGAGGTCGCGAGCGATGCCGACGACGGAGTCGCCGCCGTACACCACTGCGGTCGGGCCGCTCAGGCCGGGGGCGAGGACTTCGAGAGCGGTGCCCTCGAACGCCTTGCGCGCCAGTGCATTCTTCACGACGGTGACGCGCACCTGCTTGGCGTGCATCTTCAGGCGAAGGCCGGTGTTGTCGGTGCCGGCCATGCCGCGCAGCTCGACGAGGACGGCGCTGTCGACGCCCGTGAAGCGCTTCTTGTATTCACGGACGATCATGTCCTTGATGGTCTTGCTCATGGGTGTGTTCCTTCGTGGCTCAGAGGGCGACCTGGATGCCAGGGCTCATCGACGCGGCGATGACGCACTTGCGGATGTAGGTCCCCTTGGCCGAAGCGGGCTTGGCCTTGGTGATCACCTGAATGAAGTGGTTGAGGTTCTCGGCGAGGTCTTCGTCCTTGAAGCTCATCTTCCCGATGATGCAGTGGACGTTGCCGCCGTCGTCGTTGCGGTACTCGGTCTTGCCGGCCGAGTATTCCTTGACGGCGTTGACGACATCAGCGGCGACCGTGCCGGCCTTGGGGCTCGGCATGAGTCCCTTGGGTCCAAGCACTTTGCCGAGCTTGGAGACCACGCGCATCATGTCGGGGCTGGCGACGGCGACATCGAAGTCCATCCAACCGCCTTCAATCTTGCTGACGAGTTCGTCCGCGCCCGCTTCGATGGCGCCGGCAGCCTTGGCTGCGGCAACCTTGTCAGCGTTGCAGAAGCACACGACTCGCGCGCTCTTGCCGACGCCCTTGGGGAACGCGATCGAACCACGCAGCGCCTGATCGGCGGCCTTGGGATCGATGCCCAGGTGCACCACCACGTTCACCGTCTGGTCGAACTTGGGGGCCTTGTACTGACGCAGCGCCTTGACCGCGTCGTTGGGGGCAAGCGCCTGCGAAACGAGGCGATCGTTGTTGAAGCGCACGCGCTTCGAGTGTCCGATGACGACCTTCTTGGCCATGGGATTAGTTCTCCACCGTCACGCCCATTGAGCGTGCGCTGCCTGCGATCACCCGCATAGCGGCTTCGACCGTCGCGGCGTTCATGTCCTTCATCTTGCCTTCGGCGATCTTGCGAAGCTGAGCTTGCGTGATCTTGCCGACCTTCTTGGTGTTCGGTTCGCCCGAACCCTTCTCGAGCTTGAGTTCGGCCTTGATCAGCTCGCTGGCTGGGCTCGACTTGATCTCGAGATCGAAGGTGCGGTCCGAGTAGACCGTGACGATGCAACCGACGACGCGGCCGTTGAGCTCGCGCGTGGCATCGTTGAACTTGGTGATGAACTGGCCGGGGTTGACGCCGTTGGCGCCAAGGACGGGACCGAGCGGCGGGGCAGGGGTTGCCTTGCCGCCGGGGGCCATGATCTTGAAGACCTTTGTGACTTTCTTTGCCATCGTTTGAACCTCCCACCACGCCAGACCTCCGCCGGTCTCGGGGCCCTTCGCCGGTCAGCGAAGGGTGCGTAGTAGTTCGTGCGGTACTGAATTGTGAGTCGCGCAGGCTAGCGGGTCCGTGGCCGATCCGCAAGGGGCGTGGATGCGGAATCCTGGCGGCACCAGGTGGGACGACGAGCGGCGGCGCCGTGCCACGGAGCGCCGACCGTCCGTCGACGGCAACCACGATGAGGAACGAGATTGTCCGGTAATGCCGGCTGCCGCCCCATGGCGGGCAGCGTTCCTCTATCAATAGAGGGATGGCCCAGTCCTTCCTCGATGAACTGCGTTGGCGCGGCATGCTCTCCCAGACGGCGGGCGAGGGCATCGAGGCCCACTTGGCGAGCGGATCGCGGACCGCCTACTGCGGATTTGATCCCACGGCCGACAGCCTGACGCTGGGGAACTTCGTCGCGTTGAAGTTGCTCGCGCATTGGCAGCGCGCCGGGCACCGGCCGATCGTGGTCGTGGGCGGCGGCACCGGGCTGATCGGTGATCCGAGCGGCAAGAGCGCCGAACGCCAGTTGCTCGATCCTGAACAGGTCAAGACCAACATCGCTGGACAGCGTCGGATTTTCGAGCGCATGCTGGACTTCACCGGTCCACACGCGGCGATCGTCGTCGACAACGGCGAGTGGCTTGGACGGCTCGGCTACATCGAGGTCCTGCGCGATGTCGGCAAGCACTTCAGCGTGAATCAGATGATCGTGCGCGATTCGGTGTCGAGCCGGCTCAACAGTCGCGAGCAGGGCATCAGCTACACCGAGTTCAGCTACATGATCCTGCAGGCGTATGACTTCCTGCACTTGCATCGCAGCCAGCACTGCACGGTTCAACTTGGTGGCAGCGATCAGTTCGGCAACATCGTCAGCGGCATCGATCTGATTCGTCGCTGCGGTGCACGCGAGGGCGATGCACCCGCGGCGTCCTTCGGCGTGACGGCGCAACTGCTGACCAAGGCCGATGGCGGAAAATTCGGCAAGAGCGAACAGGGTGCCGTGTGGTTGACGGCGGATCGCACGACGCCGTACCGGCTGCACCAGTACCTGCTGAATTCCGCCGACGCAGATGTCGTGAAGTTCCTTCGGTGGCTGACGTTCCTGAGCAAGGACCGCGTTGCCGAGCTTGAGTCCGCGCACGCTGCGAATCCCGGCGGGCGCGACGCGCATCGCGCGCTCGCCGACGAGCTCGTCACGCTGCTCCACGGCGCGCAGGAGTGCGCGCGCGCCGGGGCGACCGCCAAGGCGCTCTTCAGTGGCGATGTGCTCCAGCTCGATGCAGGCCAGGTTGCCGATGTTGCGGGTGAAGTGCCCTCGTGGGCGGTGCCGGCTGAACGGCTCGCTGCCGGCATTCCCCTTGTCGATGCACTGGCCGACAGCAAGGTGCTCGCGGCAAGCAAGCGCGAGGCTCGCGAATTCATTCAGGCGGGCAGCGTTCTTGTGAATGGCGTGAAGGCTGCGCCAGAGACGGTGCTCACCGAGCGCGACCTCATGCATGGACGCGCTGTACTCGTGCGCCGTGGCAAGAAGCTGTGGTGCGCGATCGTCCGCGCGGCGTGACTCACGCGTTGGGCTGACTCACGCGTTGGGGCGAGTCACTCGTCTGGCCGAGTCGGAACAGAGCGCGCGGGCGCAGTCTCAGTCGCGGGCAGCACCGCCGCACCAATGGGAACCAGGACCAGTCGAATCGCCACGCTGGCCGCAGGGTCCTCACCAGCGCGCGTTGGCTCGAGTCCGGGCGGAAGATTCCAGTGCGAGATCGGAAGGATCAATTCACCAGGGGCGAGTTGCCGGTCGGCAAGGTCGACCTGTGCGTAGACGGTGCCGCTCCAGTCTTCGAGCGCGGCGACCGCTGCGCGGGGTCCGCTGACCTCGACCTGCAGCACCGCGGGCTCGCCTTCCAGACGCACGGTGTATTCATTGAAAGCCCGTGGGCTGGCATTGATCCGCAGTGGAACGCGCGGAATCACGACCATGCCGCGATCGCGGCGAAGTCGTGCCTTGACTGTGGCTTCAGCCGGCACAATGGTCACATGATCGGCCCAGGTCGCCAGTTCGGTGGGTGCTCGGAGTGCCGCCGTCACGCTCGTGGGTTGGTCGGTTCCGAAGCTCGACAGTTCGAGGAGCGCGTTGACCTTGCGTGGTTCCGGCCATGCAGCGGCGGCCTCGGCGGGGAGTCGCACGGATGCCTCAGTTGGTTCGACCGTCGCCTCGCCCTCGATCTCTTCTGGACGCAGTGGCAGCGCGATGCCGGCCTTCACGGTCACGATCGTGCCCACGGTCAGCCGCATCGAGGCGGGCTCGACCGACAGGATCGCAAGGTCCCGCATCGGTTGTGAAGCAGCCTGCAACGCGTTGGCGAGATCGACCTCGAAGTCGCCCGCGTTGGTCGGCGCCACATCGAGTTCGATGCCCGCCGCCAATGCGCGCCGTGCGCGGTCGACTGCCGATCGCGAACCGTTCACGCGAACCTCGACGGTTTCCTTGGTGGTTCCCTTGGTCAGGTAGACCGCGGCACCCACGGGCACCTGAACTTGCACGCGACCAGAGAAGGACTCGGTCACGCTCGTTCGCTCGGCAGCGAGCATCCAGATCGCCAGCGTCAGGAGCGTTGCGGCGATCAGGTTGAAGATCTGCGATCGCAGGAAACCGATCATGCGGCCTCCATGCGTCGCAGCGTTCG
>VGXL01000032.1 GCA_016873315.1 Phycisphaerae bacterium
CCGTCAGGTCAGCCGGGCATTGGGCATGGGTTGCAGCGGTCAGGAGCAGGGCGCATGGAATCGTCACGAGTCCCGTCAGGATCCTGTGCACGACATGTTGTGGTTCAGTACGCATCGTCGGACCTCCTTTGTCCAAAAGGCTAATCGCGAGTCCTGAGTCGCCACACTCCGGATTGCGGAATTCGTCGAAGTTGCCCCAGCCGGCGACCCCCGCAGCGACCGGACAAGCCGCGCAGCGCGCGACAACCTTCGGCGATGCACTTACGCCGCGCCGTGCGCGCGCACGTAGCGGCCGAGGGCCATCAGGGGGAAGTACAGGCGATACAGGTGGTACCGCAGGTAGAAGACCTTCGGGAAACCCGTGCCGGTGAACTCGGTCTCGCGCCAGCTGCCCGCGGGATCACCGTCGGGATTCGCCGCGGCGTCGCCAGCCTGCTCAGGCGTGAGCTGCGTTCGCGCGAGCCACGCGATCGCGCGCGCCAGATCGGGATCATCGGCGCCGTAGATCTCGTGCAGCACCATGGCGCCCCACGCGGTCTGGCTCGCCGTGCTCGGGCCGGTGCCCATGAGCGAGGGATCCTCGTAGGTGTCGGCACTCTCACCGAAGCTGCCGTCGGGCTTCTGCACGGACTTCATCCATGCGCCGGCTCGGCGGATCCACGCTGCACCACGCGGTTCGCCGCAACGGATCGGCCCGATGACCGCCTGCCAAGTGCCGTAGATGTAGTTCACGCCCCAGCGGCCGAAGAAGCACCCTTGCGGCAACTGATGGGATTGGATGTAGCGGATCGCGCGATCCACAACTTCATCGCCGCAGCGCGCGCCGTGCCACGACAAGCACTCGAGCACACGACCGGTGATGTCCGGGCACGATGGATCCTGCATCGCATTGTGGTCTGCGAACGGCACATACTCCATCCACTGGCGATGCGCGGTGCGATCGAAGGCAGCCCAGCCGCCATCGTCGTTCTGCATGGCTTTGATCCAGCGCACGCCTCGGTCGCCGGCACCACTCGAACCATGTCGAGCGCGGTGCAGAGCCATCGCGACCATTGCCGTGTCGTCGCAGTCTGGATACCACGCGTTGGCGTACTCAAAGCACCAACCACCCGCGCTCGTCCCGGGCGCACAGTGGATCGCCCAGTCGCCCACATGCGTGACTTCCTGCGCTTCGAGCCAGGCGCACGACTTGGCGACCCGTGGATCGCTCGCGTCGAATCCTGCATCCGTCAGCGCATAGAGCCCGATCCCCGTATCCCACACTGGGCTGAAGCAGGGCTGCAGTCGCGTGCCGCGCGCATCGCGCAGGAAGAAGGCATCGAGGTCACGCTCGGCGAGCTGCACTCGCGGATCGCTGCGATCGATGCCGAGCGCCTTGAAGACGATCTGCAGATAGACCATAGGCGGGAAGATCGCGCCGATCCCCTCGGTGCGCGCAGTGCCATCCTGGCTCGCGCGCTTCATGATCCACTCGAAGGCGGCACGAATCGCCGCGCGCCGCGGCGCCATGCCGATCAAAGCACCCGCACCCTTCAGGCCCAGATCGATTGCGCGAAAGAACGCACGCCATGCAGCGGGCACTTCGCGCCGCATCGTGAGCCGGCGCAGCGCGCCCTGGTCGCGCGTGATCGGATCGAGTGTCAACTTCACCCGTCGCGTTGGTCGGAGCGTGCTCACGATCGCAAGCGGCAAGATCATCGTGCGGCTCCACGCGCTCACCTTGGAAAGGTGGAACGGGAACCAGTTCGGAAGCCAAACGACTTCAGGCGGAATCGCTGGGACGGCCATCCAAGGGATCAGCCCAAGCGCAGCGAGGTAGAAGTTCGTGAAACTGTTGCAGGCTTCTGCACCGCCGCACGCACGGATCATCGCGGCGGCTCGCCGCATGTGCGGAGCGTGTTCGTCGTCGCCCATCAGCCGCAGGCAAACCCACGCCTTCACGCAGGAACTGACATCGGCGGCGCTGCCTGGGTACTGGCCCCAACCGCCGTCAGCACGCTGCTGTTCGCGAAGCGCAGCGGCAAGTTCTTGCATGACTCCCCAGCCATCGCGCCCATCGGCCATCGGTTCGCGCTCTTGGCCGAGGATGAACTTCATCAGCATGTACTCGCTCTCAAGGATGCTGTCGCCCTCGAGTTCGGCGCACCAATGTCCGTCAGGTCGCTGAAGCGAGAAAAGCGCCTCGGCGGCTCGCCCTGCAGACGCTGCGGCCTCCATCGCAACATGCGCTGCAGATTCGATGGGCACCTGCGCGGCAACTTCCGTCGCAGCCTGCGCTGCAGCCTCCGCCGCAACATGCGCTGCAGCCGTGGGCGGCGCGTGGCGATCGATGCTCGCAACGGGCTGGTCCTGAACGCTCGGATCCATGGGCTGGGAAAGGTACCTCAGCCCAGTTCCTTCAGCGACACGGGACGGCGCTCACGCGCGCTCATCACGGCAGCTTCGAGCACACACTGCGTCTTCAGCGCATCCTCAAAGTTGGGAAGCGGCACGACTGGCTTGCAGCCGCCGAGCACCATCGCGATGTCGGCCGCCATACTGACGAAGCCCTGCTCATAGCCGATGAGGTGCGCCGGGGGCCAATAGTTGCCCGCGTACGGATGCACGCCTTCGGTGCACATGATCGTGGTCCAACCTTGGAGCGCCTTGGGCGCGGTGTTGTCCCACCACTGGAGCTCGTTCATCCGTTCGAAGTCAAACTTCACGGAGCCCAGTTCGCCATTCACTTCGATCTGATTGCGATTCTTGTTCCCCGTGGCCAATCGCGTCGCTTCGAAGCTGCCGATCGCGCCACCACTGAATCGTGCCAAGAACAGCACGGCATCATCGACGGTGCTGCGCCCGGTGCGCTTGCCTCTTGCCTTCGCGCCCTTGCCAGAGATCGCGCCGCCGGCGGCATCGACGATCGCCCGCTCCTTCACGAAGGTGTGCTCGATCGCGCCGCTCACTTCGGTGAACTCCTGGCCGGTCACGAAGCGCGCCATGTCGATGATGTGCGCGTTCAAGTCGCCGTGTGCACCGCTGCCAGCCTGGTTCGCCTGGAATCGCCAGAGCAGCGGCGTGTCGGGTCCGCCCCAGTCCTGCAGGTAGCTCGCCCGAACATGGAACAGCTTGCCCAACCGTCCATCCCGCACAAGTTGGTGCGCGAGCGCGACCGCCGGGCATCGGCGGTAGTTGAACCAGACGAAAGTCCTCTGGCCCTTGGCCAGCTTCGCGGCCTTCACCATGGCGCGTGCGTCGGCAAGCGTGCCCGCAAGCGGCTTCTCGCAAGCCACATGCTTGCCGGCTTCCAAAGCGGCGATCGCCATGTCGGCGTGCACATGGTTGGGCGTGCTCACATCGACCAGATCGACCTCGGCATCAAGCACCGCAAGCTGCCACTGCGCGACGCTCTTTCGCCAACCCCAACGCTTTCCGAACTCATGCGTCTCGGCCGGGTCCCTTCCCGCCACGGTCACGAGGTCTATCGCCAGCGGAAGATCGAAGAACGATCCCGCGCTCGCCCATGCGTGCGAGTGGGCTCTTCCCATGAACTTCGTGCCGATCAGCCCAACCCCGAGTCGTCCGGTCTTGCGTCGCGCCACGATGGTCTCCTTGGGTCCGCGCTGCGGAGCCGGGGGCTATCCTAGCCCGTCCATTCTCCACGGAGCCCCACCATGCAGGACCTCGAAGCACGACTGACCGCCCTTGAATCGCATGTCGAATCCCTTGAGCGCGGCGCGCGGCGGTGGCGGCGCGCGTCCATCGTGCTCTGCGCTGGCCTCGTCGCGACATTCGTGCTTGCAGCCACAGCGCTGAACAGCGAAACGATCAAGGCGCGCAGGCTCGAGATCGTCGACGACGCCGGCAAGGTCGTCATGCTCGCGGACACGACCGAGGGTGCAGGTCGGCTGAGCCTTTGGTCGAGCTCCGGCGCGAATGTTGCGCGCTTGGGTGCGAATGAACACGGCGGCGACTTCATCATGTGGAATGCGCAGGGTCGTGTGGTCGGCAGCCTGTACGCCACCGCAGAAGGTGCGCGCATCGAGGCCAACGCCGCCGACGGCAAGGGCACCGCAGCGCTCGACGCCGCGACGGGTCTGACCCAGATCGCGCTCACCGATGCGGACAACAAGCCGATCGTGCGCGCCGCCGTCGAACAGATGTCTGGACTCTTCCAAGTGCTGGGCTCGAATGGGCAACCGGCCGCGACGGTCGGTTCGCGCGCGGGCGGTGGGTTCGTCGTCGTGCACAACGACGCTGGTTCTGAAGTGGGCTCCATTCTTGTGCGCGAGGACGGCACCGGCAAGTTGCTGCTCGCCGACGGCAAGCAGCCCAATGTGCTGCTCGAAACTGGTGCCGATGGCGGCGGCGCCTTGCAGCTCCTGCACACCACGCGCGTCATTGCCGGCCTCGGCGGTACGGCATCGGGTGGCCTGTTGAACCTGATGGGGCCGGAAGGTCGCCCGGTCGTGATCCTTGGGAAGGCCAGCAACGCGCCGGGCGGCGCGCTCGCGATCCGCGACAACGCCGGCGTGCGCGTTGCTCGCATCGGCATCGATGCTGACGGATTTGGTGAGATGGCGGTCTACGGCGAGGGCGCCACGCGCAAGAAGGTGCTGAACGCACGCGACGAATGATCGTCCGAGCTTTGCCGTGCTGCTCCTCATCGACAACTACGACTCGTTCACCTGGAACCTCGTCCAGCGCTTTGGCGAGATCGATCCTTCGCTGAGGGTCGAGGTCATCCGGAACGATGCCATCGACGCCGCTCGCGCGGTGGCGATGGCCCCCACGCACTTGGTGATCTCGCCCGGCCCGTGCACTCCGAAGGAGTCCGGCGCGTGTCCATCGATCATCGCTGCGCTGCGTGGTCGCGTGCCGATTCTGGGCGTGTGCTTGGGCCACCAAACCATCGGCGAACTGCACGGCATGATCGTCGAGCGCAACGACATCCCCGTTCACGGGAAGACGAGCTTGGTCCATCACGATGGACGCGGCGTCTTCGCTGGACTCTCGGATCCGTTCGAAGCGACGCGGTACCACTCCTTGGTGATCCGGCGCGACACCGTTCCCGCCGACTTTGAGGTCAGCGCGTGGACCGCACGCGGCGAGGTCATGGGCCTGCGATGGAAGTCCCCTGCCGGCGCCGAGCCGATGGAGGGCGTGCAGTTCCATCCCGAGAGTTTCCTCACGATCGAGGGGCCAAGACTCCTGAGCAACTTCCTGTCGATGGGATCCCGCCGGTGAACCAACGGCTCGCCGCGGGCCCGCGCCCACGGCATCGTGCTAGGCTTGCGCGACCATGAATCCCGTGCTGACCGACACGGCCCGCGTCCTCGTGACCACCACTTCGTCCGACGGCATCGTCGTGAAGATTCCCGGCACGCAGTACCAGCTGGCGTTCCTTCCCCAGTGCCCACAGTGCGCCTTCGTCGCGGGCGAACGCGTCCACGCGCGCTTCCGTGCCACCGCGCTGAAGATGCACCACCCCAAGGCAGGCGGCATCTTCGTCGAGCCAAGCGAGGGTCATCCGCGCAATGTCCAAGGCCGAGTGATCGCCACCGACACGCGCGCCAACATGGTGCTGGCCGATGTCGTCGTGCCGATGTGGATCACGATGCCGCAAGGTCAGGCCGCGAGCGAGTTCGCGACCGGCGACCTTGTGAACTTCTCCATGCAGAGCGGATCGACGATCGAACGCGTGCGCTGATCGATCAAGCCGCTTCGGCTGTTCCCGCGACGCCATCGCGCGTGACATAGAACAAGTTTCGTGTGATCGGGTACGGCAAGCGACGGTAGTCCTCGTCGATGCGTCCCATGATGCGGTCAATGAACTGCCCGGGACCACGGCTCATGGCTACGAAGATGTCCCGTGCTGGCGTCGCGACGAGGAAGTCGCCCTTGAGTTCTGGCGCGAGCCGCTCATGCAGGTGCGTCAGGAGCAGCCGCGCGGCGTCGTAGCCATCGCGAAGACTCACGACCGCGGCCCTGCCACCATCGCCGGACTGCATGATTTGCACATTCAGTTCGGGTGCGTACGAACCCAGGTTCACGCGCGCCACTTCCTCGAGTTCGTCGGTCGTCAGTCCCCAACGAACGAGTTGCTCCGTGCTGATGCTGACGGTCATGTCGGGAAGGTCGATCACAAAGACGATCACGGTCCCATTCACGAACGGCATGTGCGCGACCTGTTCGCGGTCGACCGAATCGAAGATCGACTCAGGCTGCAAGCGCGGCATGATGCGCGGTCGGGCCACCGCCAAGGGCAGAGCCGCGGTCGCAAGATGATCTCCTTCGAAGACTTTTTGGAAGTACGCGCCGACCACCTCCGTGGCACGCTCAGGGTCCTGCATGACGAGGCGATACAGGTTTTCAAGACCCATGCGGCGGCCATCGACCAACAGCTTCAGAGCGTCGATGACTTCGACCTTTCGGTCACGCCATGCGGTCTTGATGTGCCGCGCAATCTCCTCGGTGAATGCCGCCGGCTCATACGGAAATCGGTCCATCGTGCCTCCTTCGGGCTCCCTCGGCCCGCTTCCACATGGACGATCGGATTCTTCGGGGGGTTCATCAAGGGAAAGTCCCGGAATCCCCCGGAACGCACGCCGTGCGGCCTTGCGTCACAATGCCGGGAATGGGTACCGCCTACGCCAACAGCCTCCTTGACCTTGAACTCGCCTTCGGCCCCCGCCGCCCGCGCCCGCTCACGGTGATCGCTGGACCGTGCGTGCTCGAAGATGACCAAACGAACCTGCGCATTGGCACAACCATGCGCGACGCGTGCGCTGCGCTGGGCTTCGCGTTCGTCTTCAAGGCCAGTTTCGACAAGGCAAATCGGTCGAGCGCGTCAAGCCCCCGCGGTCCAGGACTCGACCGCGGTTGCGACATGATCGCCGCACTGCGCGACCAGCTCGGCGTGCCCACGACGACGGACATCCACGAACCGCAACACGCTGCGCGCGCGGCGCAGGCCGTGGACATTCTGCAGATCCCAGCGTTCCTCTGCCGTCAAACGGATCTGCTGCTGGCGGCGGCCCAGACGGGTCGAGCGGTGAATGTCAAGAAGGGCCAGTTCATGGCCCCCGCCGAAATGAAGAACGCCGTCGCCAAGGTGCGCGAAGGCGGGGCGCGTCATGTCATGCTGACCGAGCGCGGCACCTTTTTCGGCTATCACCGGTTGGTCAACGATTTCCCGGGGCTTCAGGACATGGCCGACCTAGGCGTGCCGGTCTGTTTCGATGTCACCCACAGCACCCAGTTGCCCGGCGCAGAGGGCGCCATGACCGGGGGCCGTCCAGATCGCGCAGCGCTCCTGGCCCGCGCGGCCATCGCCGCCGGGGTGGATGCGGTCTTCCTGGAGTGCCATCCCGATCCCGCACGAGCCTTCAGCGACCGGGCCACCTGCCAACCGCTGGCTGCCGCGACGAAACTGCTGGAAGAACTTGCACGGATCCGCTCGGTCGTGGTCGATGCATACACTTCGTGACGATGAAGTGCGACCAGTGCGACAAGCCCGCTGTCGTGCATGAGACGGTGATCTCCGCCGGCGTGCAGACGACCGTGCATCTCTGCGCCGAGCACGCGATGATGCAGTTGCACCATGTGCCGGCCAGCGCGCCGATCGCCGACCTGCTTGCCACGCAACTGAGTGGCCAGCGCCACCAGCCCGCTTGCGGCGGTTGCGGTATGACGCTGGCGGAGTTTCGCAAGCACAACCTCGCGGGCTGCTCCGTGTGTTTCGACGCCTTGTCGCCGGTGATCGACCAAGCGATCCAGCGCGCCCAAGGCGGCGCCTCGGTCCACTGTGGTCGCGCGCCCGCCCGACGGGATGACGCCGAGGCCCGTCAGGCCTATCGCGCCCGCCTGCTCAACGACCTTGAACAGGCCGTCGCCGCTGAACGGTACGAAGTGGCGGCGAGAGTCCGGAACGCGTTGCGTGAGGTCGACGGCGTGGCGGGGCAATCGGCATGAAGCCCATCGAGAATGGTGGCCCGTGGCTCGGTCCGGTCGGCCGTGACGCTGATGTCGTCGTCGCCAGTCGCGTGCGCTTGGCACGAAACCTAGCGGGATTCCCATTCACGAGTCGTGCGTCGACCACGCAGCGCCGCGAAGTCGTGTCGATGGTCCGCGATCGCGCGCAAGGGGCTGCATGGGGCCGCATGTTGGGTTGGGTCGACCTTCAGGCTTGCCCCGCCGAGCGTCGGACGCAGATGGTCGAACGACACTTGGTGAGCAAGCAGTTCGCAGCGTCGGATGCACCGCGCGCGGTCGGCATCTCGGCTGACGAAACCCTTTCGGTGATGGTCAACGAAGAGGACCACCTTCGCATTCAGGCGATGTACTCCGGTCTGCGCATCGATGAGTGCTACGCGGCAGCGAGTGCCTTTGACCGTGGTGCCGAGACGGCGCTCGAGTTTGCGTGGCACCATCGTTGGGGCTACCTGACCGCGTGCCCCACCAATGTGGGTTGCGGCATCCGCGTGAGCGTCATGCTCCACTTGCCGGCCCTGCGGTTGACCTCGGAACTCGATCGCGTTCGTCGGGCCGTCAGGGACATGCATCTGGTCCTGCGCGGCTTCCACGGCGAGGGATCGGAGCCGATGGGCGACTTCTTCCAGCTCAGCAATCAGATCACGCTGGGCATGCGCGACGAAGAGATCGTGGGCGAACTTCGGGACCGCATCATTCCGCAAGTGATTCGCTATGAACGGCTCGCGCGAGAGACCTATCGTTCCAAGGCCACCGCCGCCGCGCGTGACCGGTTCATTCGCGCCGCGGCGGTGCTCACGCACGCGCGCTTGATGCCGCTGGATGAAGCGATCAAGCTGCTTGGTCGGCTGCGATTTGGCATCGCCAGCGGCTTGACCGAAGCGATCGATTCGACGCTCGTGCACCGCTTGCTCCTGCAGGTCCAACCGGCCCACCTGGCTTTGGCGCGCCCGAACGATCCGATGGAGACGATGGAGCAGCAATCGGCGGCTCGGGCCACGCTCCTTCGCGATGCGCTCGCACCGCTGCGCGTTTCGATCGCCTGATCGATGTGATCGGCTTGCGTCGTGTTGGTCGGCGACGCGATGGACTGGCGAAGTGATGGACTGGCGCGTCGCGTCGCGACTTCACCTGCGCTCGTCAGCGCGTGCTGAAGGCCGCCGCGGCCGCGTCGGCGTGCGCCGCAAAGAGCGCATCCTTCTCTGAAATCCCACCAACATCGTGCGTCGACAGGCTCAAGGTGACCTTGGACCAACGCACGAGAAAGTCCGGGTGATGCTGCACGGCTTCGGCATGCTGCGCGATGCCGTTCACGAAGGTCATCGACTGCACAAAGTCCTCGAACGCATAGGTGCGTTGGATGCACTCGCCCACGCGCGACCACTCAGGAAGTTTGCTGAGCGCGGCGTCGACTTCGGCGTCAGAGAAGCGGTGCATGCGAGGACTATATTCGCCGCCGATGGCACCGCCCGTCACACGCTTGGCACCGAGCCCAACCGGCCACCTGCACCTTGGGCACGCGTGGAGCTTTCTGTGCACCTGGGCGCTCGCACGCGCCCACGGTTGGACGATCCGGCTTCGCCTTGAAGATCTCGACGCCACAAGGGCTTCCGGCGATGCTCGGCTCGATGCGCTCTGGTGCTTGGAGTGGCTCGGCGTGAGCTGGGACGGGGCGCCCGAACTGCAATCGGACCATCTTGATCGGCACCGCCACGCGATGCACGCGCTCGCGGTTCGCGGGCTCGTCTTCGAAGCCCCGCACTCCCGCGCGCAGGTCCGCGCGGCCAGCGCCGAGTGTGCCGCGACCAACGAACCGACCGAAGCCAACGCGCCCAACGAAGGCGACGCGGTCCTTCGGTTTCCACCGTCCCTTCGTCCGCCGCCGGGCGAAGCATGGGGTTTCGCAAACCTGGCGTGCAACCATCGCTTTGCCTGCCCCGCTGGTGAGCGGACGATCCGCGACCAACTGCACGGCGATCGCACGCTCGATCCCTCGTTGGTCTGGGGCGATCCGCTCGTCTGGATGAAAGCCGGTGTGCCGAGCTACCAGCTCGCCGTCGTGGTCGATGATCTTGCCGCAGGCGTGAGCGAAGTCGTCCGCGGGCAGGATCTCTTGGAGAGTGCAGTGCTTCAGTCGATCCTGATCGACGCGCTCGGCGGCGACCGTCCGCACTGGTGGCACCTTCCGCTCGTCGTGGATGAGTCGGATCGTCGACTGGCCAAGCGCCATGACGCGCTTTCGCTCCGCTCGTTGGCCGCAGCTGGTGCGACGCCCGGACGCATCCGACGACTCATCCTGCACTGGTGCAACGGCGCTGGCTTGGCGGGCGAATCGTCGCCGGCCGAGCTCATGGCCGGCGTGGCACCCAACGCACTGCGTTCGCTTGTCTCGACCCGGGCACGCCTGTGCGTGACGCCGGATATCGTCCGCTGGCTATGCCACGGACCGTGATGATCCTCGTGATGGCCATGACCGCCCTGCTCTGTGCATGCGGCGGCTCGGATCCGGGCACGGTCGAAATCAGGGGCGAGTCGTTCACGCTCACGATCTCTGCCGACGATGCAACGCGCGCACGAGGCCTAGGCGGCGTGGCGTCGATCCCCGACCACGGCGGCATGATCTTCGCGTTCAAGGCACCCGCGCATCAGGGCTTCTGGATGCGTGACTGCATCACCGACATGGACATTCTGTATGTCGATCCGCAAGGATTCGTCGTCAGTGCCTACACCATGGTGGCCGAGATGCCCCGCGGCAATGGCGAGAGCGAGCAGGCGTACTTCGACCGGCTTCGTCGCTATCCCAGCGGCAGGCCAGCCCAATTCGTCATCGAACTCAAGGCCGGCACAATCAAACGATTGAAGATCGAGCCCGGCACGAAGGTCACGCTCGATGCCAAGGCGCTGAAGGAACTTGCCAAGTGAGACCGCGCGCTGTCACGGTGCTTGCCGCACGGGATGGAACGACGGCCGCAGCAGTTGCCCGCACGCTGGGCGAGATGGGACCGTTCACCTGTGAAGGCGGCGATGCGTACGCGGCGCAAGCGAGCGGTCGCGTCCGTCGCGCCGAAGCGGTGCTCGTCTTGGGCTCCGCGAGCGCGGACCAGCAGGTGCGAGGCTTGGTCGAAGATGCTCTGGCACGCCATGTTCCCGTGCTCTGCCTCGGCGCCGATGATGCGGGCGAACCGATCGTGGCGCGCGCCCCCGCCGATGCGACGCCGGAGTTTGTCGCGGGCATGTTGCTGGGGCTCCTGGAGCGGCAGATCGATGTGGACCGCATGCGACGCGAGACGATTGCGGCCAACGCCAGCAGCGGCGACCTGCGTGCCGAAGTGAATCGGATCACCGACGAATTGCAGTTGGCCTCGAGCGTGCAGCGGGATTTCCTGCCCCGTTCCCTGCCGGCGCTCGGCTCGATTCGCTTGGGCGCGCTTTGGAAACCAGCGGAATTCGTCAGCGGCGACCTGTACAACGTCATGCGGCTCGATGAGCGACGGCTGGGCATCTTCATCACCGATGCGGTGGGCCACGGTGTCCCGGCGGCGCTGATGACGCTCGTCATCGGTCGGGCGCTGCCGACGAAGGACATCGCTGGCAACGCGTACCGATTGCTGAGTCCGGCCGAGAGTCTGGAGCGACTCAACGCCGAGATGCTCGCGCGCTCCGAACACGCGTCGCGGTTTGCGACCGCCGTGTACGCGGTGATCGATGTGCACTCGGGACACGTCCAGTTCAGTTGCGCTGGTCATCCACCAGTGCTGCACGCGCGCGCAGGCGGCGGCTTCGAGTCCCACGGCACGACGGGTGGTCTACTCGGTGTGTTCGAGGGCACGACCTTTGGCGAATGCGAACTCGAACTCGCGCCGGGCGATCGACTGCTGCTGTACTCGGACGGGTTCGAGCAGGCCTTCCCCGACGCTGCTGTCCTGCGCCAGAAGCACCGCCTACCCAACGATCGCTACCTGCAGTCGTTCGCACGCCAGCGCCATGTGAGCGAGCCGCAAGCATTCTGCGACGCGGTCGGGCGTGAGACCGAAGAGGCGTGCGCGGGCACGCCGTTGCACGACGATGTCACACTCGTCTGCATCGATCGGCAGTAATCAATCGACTGGATCGACGCGCTCGCCGCGAAGCGCCGTCTGCCGCGCGACATGGTGGGCAATGAGCTTGGACAGGTGATCCGCTTCAAGGTTGACGGCGTCACCCACGGCAAGAGCCGCAAGCGTCGTGCGTTCGAGCGTTTCCGGAATCAGCGCCACCTCGAACCATGCACCATCGCGTGCGGCATCGGCCACCGTCAAGGAAACGCCGTCGACAGCGATCGATCCCTGCGCCACGATGCACGCGGCGATCGCCGCGGGAACTTCGATGCGCACGCGCCACTGGCCGCTGGACATGATCGACGCCACGCGGCCGAGACCGTCGACATGCCCCTGCACGATGTGACCGCCCATGGGCGTCGACGCGAGCGTCGCGTGCTCAAGGTTGACGCGGCGGCCGCTCGATGCTGCACTGAGCGTCGTCAACGCAAGCGTCTGCGGAACGACATCGAAACTCCACGCCGCGGGCTGTGCATCGACGACGGTCAGGCAGATCCCCGAGACGGCAATCGAGTCGCCGCGCGCAGGTTGGTGTGACCAACCGCATGGATCGACGGTCAGCCGCACGCCGGCGCTGCTGGGCGCGACGGCCGTGATGCGGCCCACATGTTGGACGATGCCGGTGAACATGCTGGATCGATGGCGAAGGCACGATGCCGGCTGCGCGTTACCACGCGCGGACGCATTGGGCGCTCGGATAGTAGCGCTCAAGGATCTGCTCCCAACTCTTGCCGGCCTTGGCGGTCGCCTGAGCGCCGTGCTGGCACATGCCCACGCCGTGACCGAATCCACGACCCGTAAAGACCAAGCCCTTCGGTGTCGCCGCCACGGTGAAGTCATCGCTCTTGAGCGTGCGCGAACCACCTTCACCTGGGATGCCGCCGTTGATCGCCTCGCGCAACTTCGCTGCGGGAATCATGACAGGATTGCGGTCTTTGAATCGAAGTCGGTACTCGATCGGCCGGCCATTGGTCGCCGTCTGGGCGATGTCGATCGCCACGGGAAGATCGATGCCCGCCCAGGTGGGAAATCCGTTGCGTTGGCCGTACTCGCGGATCGCTTGCTTCACCGTGGCGGCCGTGATCGTGGCGCTCCACCGATAGTTGGCCGAGGCCTTGAACGACGATGATTCGCAGCAGCCCGTTCGCGCAGGCTGATCACCTGAGCGCACCGGCGGAATGTCGTGTTCGGGATTCGAGGTCACGCTGCCGAATGCGTTGGCGCCGCGGCCGCCGCACGAACTCGAATAGAACGCGGGGACGACAGTGCCCTGATAGACGAGCACCATGCCGCGTGTTGCCGAGACTGCCTCGCGTGCGCGAGCGTTGCGCGTGTGGCCCGACCACGCCTGGCTCGACTCGCCGCTTGTGACGTCGTAGTGGCGACGACCCTCCCAGCGCGACTCCTCGACGAGCACCCAACTGCGCGCCGCAACCGCCTGCGCGCGGAACGCATCCTCGTCCCACTGCGGGTAGAGCTCCTTCGCCAGGACGCCCGGCAGATACTCCTCGACGCCAACATCCATGATGACATCCAGGCCTTCGGGCAGCGCGACGAGCGTGGCCACGCCTGGCCAACCCGCACCGTCCCAGTCGATCGATGCCTTGCCGATCGGCTTCAGCACCAGCGGTCCCGCAGCGAACGATCGTGCGCCCCCCTTGGCCGCCACCTGCCACCCTGTTCCCGTCGCGGTGACGCGCACTGGTGCGGCGGCCGTCCATCGCTCGGTGCCGACCGAAACCGTGAACTCGCCCGAAGGACACGCGAACGACTGCGGTTTTCGAAGTCGGGTCCCCACGCGCACGCGCACCGTCGGCTCGACCTTGGGCGGCGCGGGACGCGGCGGATCGAAGCGCGGCGCGAACGCCGGCGCGGGCGCGGGCTTCGCTGGTTCAGGCGATGGCGCTTCGGCGACCACTGGCGCGGTCGGTCCCTGCCGATCCATGCTCACCGGTGGCGCGGCCTTCGTGGGCACTTCCTTCGGCGCTGACGGCGACGAGCACGAGGCCGCCACGACCCATCCGCAGGCGGCGATCAAGCATCGCCGCATCCATGTTGCCACACCCTCGTTGCCAGCCATGCAAAACCTCCGCGCGGCACGACGGCGCCGCTACGGCAGGAATCGACAGGCAGCATCAAGCCGCTTGAGAATCGCAGTCGCGCGCAGCGATCAGCTCTCGAGCGTGCGCAGGCCCAGGCCGTGATCGGCCAAGCGCTCGCGGATCTCGTCGAGGCTGGTTTGGCCGAAGTTCTTCACGCCCATGAGTTCGGCCTCGGTCCGGCTGGCCAGATCGCCCAGCGTCTGCACGCCAAGCATCTGCAGTGCCTTGCGGCAACGCACGCTGAACTCGAGCGACGCCACGGACTTTTCAAGCACTTCCGCGCCGACCTGCTCCTTGAGCCGCTCGTAGATCTCGTTGCGGACGCGGGCGTAGCCGGCGCCCTCAAGACCCTGACCCAAGCGCAGCCCGCGCGCGGCGAGCATCTGCTTGATCTCGATCAGGCTGGTTTCGCCGAAGTTCTTGTACGCCAGCAGCTCGCTCTCGGTGATCTTGAGCAGATCGCCAAGCGAACGAATCTGCATCTTCTTGAGGCAGTTGCGGGCGCGCACCGACAGTTCGAAGTCGGTGACGGGCTGATCGAGCATCTGGTTGCGCTTGGCGTCGTCGCGCGCCTGATCCTCGTCGTAGAGGCAGTCGCGGCTGGCGAGCACATCCTTCAGGAACAAGCGCGCGCGCTCGTGGGCGGGCTCGGTCTCAAGCACCTTGCGCAGGCAACGCTCGGCACGCAGGTAGTCGCCCGCGTCCTCGTACATGATCGCCAAGTTCACCAGCGCGTTGATCGGCGGCGACGGCATGCGGCAGACGCGCTCCAGGAGCGAGATCGCCTCTTCGTCTTCACCGACCGACTCGAGCATGGACGCCAGACGCACGGCCAACGCCGCATCTTCGCCAGTGGTGGCGATGGGACGGAGCAGGTCGATGGCCTTCATGCGATGGCCGGACTTCAGGAACTGCTCGGCCTGTTCGGCGATCACGGGATGGGTGGTGGCGGCCACGGTGGCGGTGGTCATGGGTCAGCGCTCCTCGGGATGATTCGTGCGGCGCCGGGCATCCGGGGCCGAGCCCGGGGATGATAGCGGGACCCGCGCGATGCTCAAGAACCGCTGCCGACGCTGCCGGACCCGCCCGGTTCAAGCCCGGGGGCAGGCTCAGGTGCCGCGCCGAGCAGCCGAATCGACCGCCAGCGGCCCGACTCGAAGCGCCAGGCCATGAACAGGCCGTAGATGACGATGTAGGCCGTCGCCGCGATCCACGGTCCAGTGCTCTCCCACTGCGGGAACCACGCCACGAGCGCCATGCCGCCGCCCACGATCAGTCCCCAGCTCAGGGTCACGGTCGCAATGCCAGGCACGAGCGTGTCGCCGGCGCCGCGCAGAGCGCCGGTGAAGATGATCCCGAGCGCATCAAACGTCTGGAAGATGGCCGCGCAGATCATGAGCGTGCCGCCGATGCCAACGATTCGCGCAACTTGCTCGTCGGGGACATCGCCCGAGTCCGCGAAGATCGCCACCATGTCATGGCGCCAGATGAGCATGACGATGCCCCAGATCGTCATGTAGACGAGCGAGACGGCGAACGCAGCGTGCGTCTGACGCACAGCATCGTCGGGCCGACCAGCGCCGATGGATTTTCCGACCAGGCTTGCCGTCGCCACGCTGAAGCCGACCGCTGGCATGAACGACAGGTGCATGAAGCGCAGCACGCTCCACCCCGCTGCCAGATGATCCGTGCCGAATCGACCCACGAGCGAGCTCATGAAGAGCGCCCAACAGACCATCTCGTTGCTGAACTGGACTCCGTTGGGAACGCCAGTCCGAATGAGACCTGCAACCATGCGCCAGTGCGGTCGCCAGGCCGATCGTGTTCCGAGCTCGGCATGCAACTTCGGGCCAAGGAACACCACGAACGGAATGAGGAACTCGACGAGTGAGCCCATCACCGTCGCGATCGCCGCGCCAGCGACACCATAGGCCTGAGTTCCGGGAATGCCCGGCAATCCAAGCGATGGCAGGCCCCGTTCGCCGTAGATCAGAATGAAGTTTCCCACCACATTGACGACATTCCCCACGATCGCTGCGACCGCGACGATCTTCGGCCGGTGGATGCCGAAGAAGAAGTTCGACATCGCCTTTCCCGCAAGCGTGACGATCCCCGCGCCGACCAAGATGCCTGCGTACTGCGTCTCAAGTTCCTGCACGCGAGGCTCATGCCCCATCGAAGCGAAGAGCGCCGGAAGGCCGAACAGCGCGAGTGGCAGGAGCAACACCAGCCAACTGATGAGCGCAATCCACAGACCGCTCCATGCGTAACTCGCCGCATCGTGCAGGCGCTTGGCGCCCAGCGATTGGCTCACAAAGGTATTCACCAACGTGATGAGGCCAACCAGGAAGGATGTGGGTGCCCAGCTCCACACACCGCCGTTGCCCTGCGCTGCCAGCTCGACCATGCCGACCTGCGCCACCATCAGGCTGTCGACGAACTGCATCATCGTGTACGAGGTCATCGTGACGACCGTCGGCCACGCCAACGACCAGACTTCACGGACATCGGACAGCCGCGCGGAGACGCCGCGGCCGCGGGATGGGCTCATGGACACCATCGGCTCGCCGGACGCGTCAGAGCGCCACGAGCTCCATGTCGGACTGCACGGTCGCGACCTTGGTCACTGGATCGATGTCGGCGGTGAACGCCTCGAGCCCCTTGGTGCGAGCCATCTCGGCGCGGACCGTCGACACAGCGAACGGTGTTCCGCGGGTGTGCCGGCGACGCGCATCGACGTCGATCGCGATCTGCGCTTCGCTGCGCGCGAAGTCGGTTGGTGCGATCGCCGCCTTGAAGCCTTGAAGCAACCCGTTGGCGTTGACAAAGGAGCCGGGCTTCTCAACCCAGGTGCACGATGGCAGCACGATGTCGGCCGAATTCGTCAGTCGATCCGGCAAGGTGTCGATCAGGACGAGCGCGCGACCATGGACGGCGCGCACGAGTTCGTCGGATTGCCAAGCGCTGGGGTAGTTGCCCGTGACGACGCACGCCTTGGCGCCAGCGGACTGGACGGCAGCGCACCAGGCAGCCGCGTCATGCACCGCGCTGGCGGATCGGCCAGCGAATGACGCCGCGACGGCTTCGAGCGCCATGCGCACGCCGCGCGCGTTGGGGGCCTTCTCGGCGCGCACGACGAAGCCGTTGGGGAAGGTCTTGTCCTGGCCGTCGACCGGAATCGGGCCGACGCCGAGCACGGCGTTCGCATCGTGCGCGAGCACGGTGTGCGCAAGGAGGTACGCATCCTCGCACGAGAGCATCGGGCTCACGAGCAGCGCGAGGCGGCCTGCCGCGGCGCCCTGCGCCAACACAGTGCTCGCCGTTTCGATCGCCTTCGTCCACGCTTGGGCAGCGTGCGCGGCATCGCCGGCGGGCTGGCCCTTCAGCAGTGGCAAGGCGAGCCGATCCTCGCGGTGCACGAACTTCCAGCCGTAGCGCACCTCGTCGGTGATCCACCACTGGTTCACCGCAGCGTTGCGGCGAGGCTTGATGCGATAGACGCGGCCGTCGTTGTGCTCGACGCTGATGTTGTCGCCGCTCGAGGTGATGCCATCGATCGATGGCGTCTTGGTCAGGAACCACACGCGCTGTTGAAAGAGGAAGTCCTTGTCGAGCAACGCGCCGACCGGGCAGAGATCGATGACGTTGCTGGCGAGCTCGTTGTCGAGCGCCATGCCCGGGAAAACATCGATCATCTCGGTGCCGCCGCGCCCCTCGACCATCAGTTCATGGGTCTGCGTGACTTCGCGCGTGAATCGCACGCAGCGCGTGCACATGATGCATCGATCGCTGTAGAGCAGGATGTTCGGCCCGACCTGCTTCTTGGGGTTCTTGATCTTCTCCTCGACGAAGCGGCTCTCGCCGCGGCCGTACTCATGCGAGTAGTCCTGCAGCCCGCACTCGCCCGCTTGATCGCAGATCGCGCAGTCGACGGGGTGATTGATGAGCAGGTACTCCATCACGGCCTTCTGATTGGCCTTGGCCTTGTCGGAGTCGGTGTAGACGACCATGCCCTCAGACGCGTGCGTGTGACAGGTCGGGCTCAGGCGACCCGCCGACTCGAGCTTGCCGGTCTTGGGATTGGGCTGCCAGATTTCGGCCAGACAAATGCGGCAATTGGCCGGGATCGACAGCGAGTCGTGGTAGCAGTAGTGCGGGACCTGTTCATCGTTCGCCAGGGCGACCTGAAGGATGGTCTGGCCCTTCTGGAACTCCATCGGCTTCCCGTTGATCGTGATCTGCGGCATGGATCCGGAAGTCTAGCGGCGAGGTCGGTCGCCCGGCTCGGTCACGGCGGTGCCGCGTCGGTCCGACATTGCACGACGATCGAGCCGTCCTGGAAGGCAAGGTCCAGCACGCGGACGGTGCGACCATCCGCCAGGGTCACCGGGGGCACTCCGTCACGAAGGCTCCCAAGATCCCCAGCCAAACTGTCGGCGATCGCGACTGGAACGGGCAGCGCGCCCACGCCGACTCCCGTCACCTCAACTCCGACTGAACCGGGCTCACCCACCACCGTGAGCCTGCACCAATCGACCCGTCCATGCCGGGCAAGCATGACCAGCAGCGAGCCCTCCTGCTCGATGGCCAGCGCCACATGCTCCAGCGGTTGCTCGCGAAGATCATCGGGGATCGCGTCCTGCGCGAACTCCGCCCAGGCACGCCAACGCTGCGCAAGCCAACCGTTCAGGTCGGCTGGATCGATCGCGATCGCCCAGGGTTCTGGACCCCGCACCTGATGGACCGCAGCGGCGAGCGCCTTCTCGAACTCGGCCGCGCGTGCATCCGCCTTGTCGGAGGTCGCCCGCGCTCGGGCCATCGTCCACGCTGTTGGCTTGACCTGAGACAGGATGAGGCCGCCACCGCCGATGGCAAGCACCGCGACGCCCGCTGCCATCAGCAGCAAGCCGCGGCGCCGGCCCGACTGGCTCATGCGCCCCGCCAACGCGTCACGATGACCGTGTCATTCTGCCCACCGAAACCGAACGAATTGCTCAGGCAGGTGTCGACCTTCGCTGCGCGCGCGGTGTTGGGCACATAGTCCAGATCGAGTTCAGGATCGGGGTTCGCGTAGTTGATCGTCGGCGGCAGCATGCCGTGACGGATCGACTGCACGCAGGTGATGAACTCCACCGCGCCAGCTGCCGCGATGAGGTGCCCCATCATGCTCTTGATGGAACTCATCGGGATCGACGGCGCCAGTTCGCCGAAGACGCGCTTGACGCCGATCGTCTCGATGGAGTCATTCTCCTTCGTGCCCGTGCCGTGCGCGCTGATGTACTGAATCGGCGGACGGCCATCGTCAAGCCGCTTGTGCGGATCGATGCCAGCTTGCGCGAGCGCTTGGGTCATCGCAGCGGCGGCGCCCCGGCCGTCGGGTTGAATGTCGGTGATGCGGAACGCGTCAGCGCTCGAGCCGTAACCGATCAACTCAGCCAGCGGCGTGGCCCCGCGCGCCATCGCGTGTTCAAGCGTTTCGAGCACGACCATGCCGCTGCCCTCGCCCATGACGAAGCCATCGCGGCCGATGTCGAACGGACGGCTGGCCTTCGTTGGATCGCCCTTGAAGGTGCTGAGCGCAGTCAAGCGGTTGAAGCCCGTGATCCCGAGCGGGTGGATCATCGTGTGCGTGCCGCCGGCGAGCATCGCGTCGGCATCGCCGCGGCGCAGGATGCTGCACGCCTCGCCGATCGCTTGCGTGCTTGCCGCGCAGGCGGTCAGGCAGTTGTAGCTCGGCCCTCTGATTCCGAACTCCCGCGCCAAGTGCGCGAGCGGCATGTTGGGTTCCTGCTCGACTTCGCGGGCCGGATCGAGCATGCGGCGCGCCGCATCGAACCACGCACCGCCGACGCGACCGGTCGCGGCATCCCAGCCCGCCACATTCGCAGCGAAGTAGTTAGCGGTGTCGACCACACCCTCGCCAGCGCCCAAGTACATGCCCACGCGGCGCAGACTCGGCGCTGGATGCGCGTCGAGCCCAGCTTGCGCCCAGGCCTGACGAGCAGCGCCGAGCGCATACTTGCTGTTCAGGCCAGCGGTCGCGTGCGCCTGCGGGTGCTTCACGAACGCGTTGACGTCGTAGTCACGCACTTCTGCAGCGAAGGTTGTCGGGAAGGTCCGCGCGTCGAACCGCGTGATCGGCGCCATGCCGCACTCGGATCGCATCATGCGACCCCAGACGCCCTCGAGATCATGGCCAAGGGGCGTGACCCAACCCATGCCAGTGACGACGATGCGCACGCTCATGACGCCCTCCGCAGGATGATGGCGGCGTTCTGGCCACCAAGGCTCGTGGTCAGCACCAGCACCGCCCGCAGCGCGGCGGGTCGCGTCGGCGCCGCAGCAGCATCAAGTCCGGGCGTGGCGTTCGCGTTCAATCGCGCAGGGATCGACTGCGTCGCCAGCATCTGCACACCAGCACATGCTGCGAGCGCGCCTGTTCCCGCGCCGCAGAATCCAGCGTTGGGCACAACCGTTGCGATCGGCAGGGACGAGAGTCTGGCGCCGAACACGCGTTCGAGCGCAGCGCGCTCACCGGCATCGACTTCTGGCACCGCGCAGCCCGTCGGCACGATCGCATCGATGTCGCTGGCGTTCATGCCGGCGTCGTCGAGCGCTGATTCGATCGCGGCCGCGATGTCCTCGCCGGTCTGCGAAAGATCCATGCCAAGCGTGTCCGCGCAGACGGATTGGCTGGCGCCGAAGCCAGCGAGCACAGCCAAGGGCGCCTTGCCACGACGCGTCGCGGAGTCGGCCGACTCAACGACGAGAATCCCGCCGCCCTCGCCGAGCACAGATCCGCAGGCTTGGTCATCGAAGGGGCGCACGAGGTCCGGACCGTGCCCAGCCGCGGGCACGGCGCGCAGACGGCCGCTGGACCAATAGCGCATCAGCCCCATCTGATTCACGCGACTTTCAGCGCCGCCAGAGAGGCACGCATCCGCATCGCCGCGGCCGATCACGCGCATGCTTTCGCCAAGCGAGAGCAGCGCGCTCGACTCACCGCAGGTGATCGTGTTCGACGGCCCCTGGCAGTCGTGGATGATCGTGACATGGCACGCCAGCATGTTGGGCAGGTACTTCAGAAGCCAGAGCGGCGTCAGGTTGTTCATGCCTCCACTGCCCCACGCACCCATGTCGACCGCGCCATCGCCAGCCGTGCTGGTCACGAGCGCTGCTGTCAGTTCGTCGATGTCCGCAGCGATCAGACCAGCTCCGATGTGCGCACCGAACCGAGCGGGCGGAATCGTGACGGCCGTCGCGCCTTCCGTGCCCCGCGTGATCAGGCCGGCGC
>VGXL01000033.1 GCA_016873315.1 Phycisphaerae bacterium
CGCACCATCGACTGCAGATCCGCGGGGAACTTGATGTAGCCCACTTCCGGCGCGAGTTCAGGGGTCTTCTCGATGAGGTAGTCGACGAAGGCCACGACCTGAGGCTTGCTCAGCGACGCTGCGTTGACGTAGTAGAAGAGCGGACGACCCAACGGCGCGTAGGTGCCGTCTTCGACCGTCTGGGGGCTCGGCGCCACCGGACCCTTGCCGCCGTCGATCGCCACGCCGCGCAGCTTGCCCTCGTTCTCCAACAGGTAGGCGATGCCGAAGAAACCGATGGCGTTCTTGTTGTCGAGAATGCCGCGCACGAGCACGTTGTCGTCCTCGCTGACGCTCATGTCGCCACGGACCTTGCCGTCCTTGCCGATCACCGTTTCCTTGAAGTAGTCGAAGGTGCCTGAGTCGGTGCCGGGGCTGAAGATCTGGATGGCCTCGTTGGGCCAGGCGGGATTCAGTTCGCTCCAGGTCTTCACGCCGCCGTCGACGTAGATGCGCCTGAGGTCGGCGATCGTCAGCGAGGTGGCCCAGGTGTTGGCCTTGTTGACGACGACCGAAAGGCCATCGAAGGCCACCGGAATCTCGACGAACTCGATGTTGTTCTTGCGAGCGAGCTCGACCTCGCCGGACTTGATCGCGCGGCTCGCCGCAGTCACATCGATCTCACCGGCGCAGAAGCGCTTGAAGCCGCCGCCCGTGCCGGACATGCCCACCGAGACGTTGACCTTGGGGGCGACCTTCTTGAACTCCTCTGCGGCTGCTTCAGAAATCAGGAAGACCGTGCTCGACCCGTCGAGTCGGACCGGGCCCGAAGGCTTGGTCGCGTTGGGGGTCTGCGGAAGTACGGCAGCAAGCATGACGGTGAGCGTCGTGAGGATCATGGGATGTCCTTTGGTCGAAGAGGAGACCCTAACACGGCCCCTGTTCAGGTTGGGTTAAGGTGCCTCGACGGGCATGGGCGTGCTGGAGTTGGCCAGTGGCAGCCGGATCGTGAACCGCGACCCACTGCCCGCCGCGCTTTGGGCGTCGACCGAGCCCCCATGCGCCAGTGCGATGTGCTTGACCAGCGCCAGGCCTAGGCCCGTTCCGCCCAGTTCGCGGCTTCGCGCCTTGTCGACGCGGTAGAACCGTTCAAAGATCCTCGGCAGGTGCTTGGCGGGAATGCCAGGGCCGTTGTCCACGACCGCGATTTCAATGGACGCGCCGCCGAGGCGACCGACCATATCGACGCGTGAACCCGAAGGCGAGTACTTGATCGCGTTGGACACCAGATTCGCCACGGCCTGATGGAGCAGCGTTCGATTGGCGACGACCCGGATGGTGGATGCGCACGAGACCGAGAGCTCGACCTGCTTGGCACGAGCGGCGTCGCCGAGTTCGGCGTGCACGGCGGTGAGCGTCTGGCTGAGCTCGAACTCCTCGAATTCAAGGCAAGTCCGTGCATCGACCTGTTCCAGCGATGCCAAGCTCAGCAGGTCCTCGACCAGCATCGACAGTCGGTGCGTGTTGCGATGGATGATCTCGATGAAGCGACCAACCTGTTGCGGATCGTCGTAGCCGATGTCCTGAAGCGTCTCCACATAGCCCTTGATGTTCGTGATGGGCGTGCGGAGTTCGTGGCTGACGTTGGCGGCGAAGTCAGTGCGCATCGACTCGAGCCGCTTGAGTCGTGTGATGTCGTCGAGCACCACGAGCAGTCCACCATCGCGACCCGGCAGTGGATGGCCGGCGACCTGCACCACCAGTGGGTCCGGTCCGTCCAGGCGGATCTCGGCGCTGAGATGCTCGTTCGCCGCCAGAGCCTCGCTCACGAATCGGCTCAGATCCGGCTGGCGCGTGACCTCTTGGAGCAGTCGACCGCGATAGTCCCCTGAGAGCCCGAGCAATTGCTCGGCGATGCGGTTGGCGCTGCGGATTCGCTGCTCCCGGTCCAGAGCCACCAGCCCGTTGCCGAGCGCTTCGAGCATGTTCTGCACTTCATCGCGGGCCACGGTCAGCCTGGAACATGCGGTGGACACTTCGCGCTGGGCGCGGCCGAGTGCGCGCGAGACTCGAAGCGCCTCGCCATGCTCAGGCCGCTCGAATCGCGCTGGCAATCGACCGTCGGCCAACGCATCGAGCGCTGCTTCGATCATGCGCAGGTCGCGCGCACGGATGGCGTGTCGCACGACGATCGCCACGACGCCGCACGCCAGTGCGCCAGCGATCATCGGTCCGACGGGCGCGACTTCGGTCCACGCTGCGATGCCCATCGAACCCCCAACCACGAGCGTGGCCCAGGACAGCATGCGCAGCGCCGAGGTCGGCACATTCGTCATGCGCGAAGGCTATCGCGCGGTGCTCGTGCCGAGGGAGTTGGCGAAGGCGACGAAGAGCATGCCGACGCTCGGGCGAGTCACTCGGTCGCCTCGCCCGGATCGCGGAACCGATAGCCCACGCCGCGCACGGTCTGCACGCAATCTCCCAATGGACCGAGCTTTCGCCGAACGGCCGTCACATGCACATCGACGGTCCTGCTTGAGAGCAGGGTGTTGCGGCCATGCACGGCGCTGATGAGTTGATCTCGCGTGCGCACGAATCCGGGACGCAGCGCCAAGGCGCGCAGGATCCCGAACTCCGTGAGCGTGAGTTCGATCGCGTGGCCATCGACGGTCACGAGGTGGCGCTCACGATCAATGAGCAATCGGCCATCGACGAGACTGATGCGCTCGTCGGGCAGTGCACCGCCGTGCTTGCGCAGCGAGGTGCGCAGTCGCGCCATGAGGACGCGCGGGCTGAAGGGCTTGGTGACATAGTCGTCCGCCCCCATTTCGAGCCCGGCCACAATGTCTGACTCCTCGCCGCGCGCGGTGAGCATGACGACGGGGATGTCCTTTGTTCGATCCTGTCCCTTCAGTCGTCGGCAGATTTCCAGTCCGTCGAGGTCCGGAAGCATGAGGTCGAGCACGATCAGGTCGAAGCCTGCGGCCTGCACCATCTCGATCGCCTTGCGACCGTTGCGCGCCACGCTGACCTGCATCCCGTCGCGTTCGAGATGGAACTTCACCAGGTCGGCGATCTCGTGCTCATCCTCGACGATCAGCGCAGTCGCGGGCATGCGCGGATTATGGCGGCGATCCACGCATGGCGGGAGCACCGTGCGCGGCGGTCAGGGAAAGCACGACGGACTTGGCGGGCGACTACGGACTGATCGTGGTGCAGCAGCACCCGGCATGGTTGCGTCGCTTGGTCACGGCAGGCAGGCCGGGTGGCACGCCATCAAGGGCCAGTGCTCCAAGGATCGCCATCGCGGCCGCTTCGCGGTACGCCGGGGGCCACGCTGCCGCAGTGGATGGTGCACCGCCGGGGATTCCAGCGCGCAGTGCCGCGTCCAAGGACAGGTTCAGGACGCCGCCACCAGCGAGCGCAAGGTGATGAACTTCATGCTGCCCAAGCACCGTCAGGATCGTGTGGGCGATCGCCGACACTGCTGTGGCGCACGCATCGGCCGGTGCACGATGCGCGAGCATCCGCGACGCTGTCGCCACCGATTCATCCGATGTGCCCAGACTCCGCCCCGACTGCGCTTGCGCAGACAGCAATGCCACAAGTTCGTGCTTCGCCGCGCTGTCGACCTTGCCCGAGCTTGCCGCACGGCCATCCCAATCGCACGGCTGGCCGAGCCGCGTGCGCGCGAGTTCATCGAGCAACTGATTGCAGAGGCAGACATCGAAGCCACGCACGGTGGACGGATCGCCGGAGCGAGGCGGAAGGACCGTCGCGTTCGCGAACCCGCCAAGGTTGACGACCGCCGTCGGCGCGTTCCCGGCGTACATGAGAAAGTCGCTCGTTGGCGTGAGCGGAGCACCTTGACCGCCAGCAGCAAGGTCGGCGCCGCGCAGATCATGCAGCACCGGAACACCGAAGGCTTCGGCGACGGGCCAGGGCGCGCAGAGTTGCCACGACACCGGCGGCGCATGGAAGAGCGTCTGCCCGTGCATGGCGATCGCCGTGGGCGCTGCGGCGTTGCGGGCGAGTTCGCGAAGCGCTCGCACATGGGCGTGCGCCAGATCATGCCCGAGCCTCGCGAGGTTGCCCGCGGTCGTGGGTTCCTGTCGAAGCGCCGATCGCACGCGTGCGGCGAGTCCCGGCATCGCTTCGTCGTAGGGGAGTGACGCGCCAGCGAGAAAGCGGGGGCGCATCGACCAGCCGTGGCCTTCGATCGCAACGGCTGCGACATCGATGCCGTCGCAGCTCGTGCCGCTCATGCAGCCATGGATCACGCGCGCGTCGCCATCGCCAGCCGCCATGGGGGCATTGTGGCAGAACCGATACACTCGCGGGCGCATGCACAAGCGCATCCTCGTCACGGGCGGAGCGGGTTTCCTGGGCAGCCATCTGTGCGACCGTCTGGTCGAGGCCGGTCACGATGTGATCTGCCTGGACAATCTTTTCACCAGCCAGAAGTCCAACATTGCGCATCTGCTCGGCCGTCCGAACTTCGAGTTCGTTCGCCACGATGTGATCAATCCGTTCCACTTCGAGGTCGACCAGATCTACAACCTCGCGTGCCCGGCTGCGCCTGGTCACTACCAGTACAACCCGATCAAGACCTTGAAGACGTCGTTCCTCGGAGCGATGAATTGCCTGGGCTTGGCCAAGCGACTGCGGGCCAGGATCTTCCACGCGAGCACCAGCGAGGTCTACGGCGATCCCGAAGTACACCCGCAGGTCGAGAGCTACCGGGGTTGCGTGAACCCGATTGGTCCCCGCGCGTGTTACGACGAAGGCAAGCGCGCAGCCGAGACCCTGATGTTCGACTACCACCGCATGCACGGTGTGCAGATCAAGGTCGCGCGCATCTTCAACACCTACGGTCCGCGCATGCATCCCTACGACGGTCGCGTCGTGAGCAACTTCATCCGCCAGGGATTGGCCGGCGACACGATCACGCTGTTCGGCGACGGATCGCAGAGCCGTTCGTTCTGTTATGTGAGCGACTTGATCGAAGGATTCCTGCGCCTGATGGACTCGCCGGCTGACTTCACTGGGCCAGTGAATCTGGGCAACCCCAACGAGTTCACGATCTTGGAACTTGCTCAGAAGACGATTGCGATGACCGGTGGCAAGGCGCGCCTGGGTGCCAGCCGACCCTTGCCGCCCGATGATCCCAAGCAGCGCCGCCCCGACATCTCGCTCGCTCGTGAGCGTCTGGGATGGGAACCGAAGATTCAGCTTGCTGAAGGGCTTCAGAACACGATCGACTGGATGAAGTCAGTCGACCTCAGCGACTTCCGCGCACCGACGCCGAACTACTGAGCCCAAGCCGTTCGATGCACGCGGGAATCAGACGCATCGCGTGATCGATCTCATCCGCAGTCGTCAGTCTGGACACGCTCAGACGAATCGTGCCGTGAGCGACCGGTTCAGGCACACCCATTGCGCGAAGCACGGGCGATGGTTCGAGTGATCCACTCGAGCACGCTGCACCAGCACTGGCCGCGACGCCGCGCTCTGACAGAAGCAGCAGGATCGCCTCGGCTTCGAGTCCTGGAAAGGCGACGCTTGTGGTGTTCCAGAGTCGCGGTGATGCGGCCGCGTTGACGATCGAACCGGGCACGGCGGCCAGGATCGCACGCTCAAGCGTGGTGATCATCCGGCGGCAGGGCGCATTCGCCGCATCGCCTTCGATCCATGCGCGAGCGGCTTCAGCCGCGACACCAAAGCCGACGATGCCAGGCACATTCTCAGTGCCCGCGCGACGGCCAAGCTCTTGCGGACCGCCGGGCAAGATCGGCTCGATGGGCGCGCCAGTGCGCATGGCGATCGCACCCACACCCTTGGGTCCATGGAGTTTGTGCGCGCTGCAGGTCAGCGCATCGATGCCCAGCGCGGACCAATCCGTGCGCTCACGGCCGGTCCATTGCACAGCGTCGGTGTGAAACACGACGCCGGCCGCGCGGCATCGTGCCGCGACCTCGGCGATCGGCTGGATCACGCCGGTCTCATTGTTCGCCCACATCAAGCTCAACACTGAGATCGCGGCGCCGTGTTCGGCAAGAAGCGCATCGAGCGCGTCGAGATCGACCACGCCATCAGCGTGGTGGCGCAGCCAGTGGACCGTGGTGCCACGAGCCTCGAGCGACTGAGCGAGGTCGCGCACGGCGCTGTGTTCAAGGGCGCTGGTCGCGATGGCGGGTCGCTCGGATCGCGCGGCGATCGCGCCAAGGATCACGCGTTGCGCGGCTTCGGTCCCGCCAGAAGTGAAGGTGACGGCGCGCGGAGCGCACCCGATCAGGCCGGCCACCTGCTCGCGCGCGAGTTCGATGGCATGACGCGCATCCACACCCGCGCGGTGCACGCTGCTCGGATTGGCCCATCGATCGCGAAGGCACGAGTGCATCGCGTCGATGACCTCGGGCAGGGGCTGCGTCGTCGCGTTGCAGTCGAGGTACGCCTGCATGGATCAGACCGAATTGGCGCGGAGCGCGCGGATGAGCGCATCGGTGCTCGAATCGTGGGTGGAGGCCGCGCTGGCATCCTCGAGCCCCTTGATGACATCGACCGCCAGCGACTTGCCGAGTTCGACGCCCCACTGGTCGAACGAATTGATGCCCCAGACGATGCCCTGCACGAAGGTTGAGTGTTCGTAGAGCGCGATGAGCGCGCCGAAGGACGCGGGCGTGAGGGCGGGGGACCACAGGAACGAACTTGGTCGATTGCCCGGGAATGAGCGATGGGGGACGAGGGCATCCTTCGTGCCCTGCGCGCGCACTTCGTCTGCTGTGTGGCCGAACGCGAACGCCTGCGCCTGCGCGATCGCGTTCGCGTTGAGCAGCATCCGGTGTCGGCCAATTGGGTGCGCCGCAGTGCGGAAGCAGATGAAGTCGATCGGCACGACCGTCGTGCCTTGGTGAAGCATCTGATAGAAGGCGTGCTGGCCGTTGGTGCCAGCCTCGCCGAAGACGACAGGGCATGTCGGCCAGGACACGGTGTCGCCATGGTCATCCACGCGCTTGCCGTTTGATTCCATGAGCAATTGTTGAAGATAAGCCGGGAAGCGCGCGAGCAGTTGGTCGTACGGAAGGACCGCGAGGGCCGGCAACCCGAGCACGCTGGCGTTCCAGACGCCGATCATGCCCATCAGCACAGGCACATTGGACTCGAGCGGGCTCATGCGCGCGTGCTCGTCCATGGCGCGGAATCCACCGAGCATCTCGTGGAAGTGATCCGGCCCGACCGCCACCATCGTGCTCAGCCCAATCGCGCTGTCCATGCTGTAGCGGCCGCCGACCCAATCCCAGAATCCGAACATGTGGTCAGGATCGATGCCGAACGAACGCACTTTTTCCAGGTTGGTGCTGACGGCCACGAAGTGCTTGCCCACCGCGGCTTCGCCAAGCGCTGACACCAGCCAGGCGCGTGCGGTGCCGGCGTTTTCCATCGTTTCCTGCGTCGTGAAGGTCTTGCTGCAGACGATGAAGAGCGTTTCTTCGGGATCGATCCCGCCTAGCGCGATGGCCAGGTCGTTGCCGTCAACATTGCTCACGAATCGGCAGTCGAGTTCGCGCGTGCGCCAAGGCTGCAAGGCTTGGTAGGCCATCGCCGGACCGAGATCGCTGCCGCCGATGCCGATGTTGATGACATGGCGGATGCGCTTTCCGGTCGCGCCGGTCCACTGACCCACGCGCACGGCGTTGCTGAAGTGCTCCATGCGTCGGAGTGTGTCGTGCACGCCCGGCACCACATCGTGGCCATCGAGCGGAATCGATGATGAGACAGGCGCGCGCAGGGCAGTGTGGAGGACCGAGCGGCCCTCGGTCCAATTCAGCCGTGCGCCGCCGAGCATGGCCGCGAAGCGTTCGGGCACCTGTCGCTCGCGCGCAAGGGCGAGGAGAAGCGGCATCGTGCCTGGCTGCATGAGCTGCTTGGACCAGTCGAGCGTCCACCCTGCGCCCGAGGCAGTGCAGCGCGTGGCGCGACCGGGCTCGGTTGCGAAGGCGGCGCGCAGATCGACTGGACCAGCGCTGCGGTGATGCGCCAGGAGCGTCTTCCACGATGCGCACTCGCACAAACGGCTTCGCAGCGGAAGGGAGCAGGCATCGTTGGGCGCGCTCGGCATGATCTGACTGTACCCCGGTCATGGCCTGCGCCGCGGGTACAGTTGGCCGCATGAAGCAGACCGCCTTGCTGAACCTTCTTGGCCAGAGCCCTTGGCAGGACAACATCACGCGCCGCATGCTCGACGATGGTTCGCTCGGGCGCACGATCGATGGGCTTGGCATTACGGGTCTGACGAGCAACCCGACCATCTTCGAGAAGGCCATCGGTTCAGGCTCGGAGTACGACGCGCAGGTCAAGGCCTGCGCATCGCGCGGGCTCGACGCGGATGCCACCTTCTTCGATCTGGCGCTCGAGGATCTGTGCCGCGCCTGCGACCTGTTCCTGCCGATCCATCAGCGCACTGGTGGCGTGGATGGTTGGGTGAGCCTAGAAGTGAGCCCGCTTCTGGCCAATGACACGCAGAGCACGGTCGATGCTGCGGTGGCGCTGCACGCACGCGCGGGGCGCCCCAACCTGTACATCAAGGTGCCCGGCACGCCCGAGGGTTTGCCCGCGATCACCGAACTCATCGCTCGCGGCGTCCCGGTCAACGTGACGCTGCTCTTTGATGTGGCCCAGTACGAAGCCACGGTGCTTGCGTACATCAAGGGACTGGAGCAACGCGTCGCCGCGGGGCTTGCGCCGGATACCTCGAGTGTGGCGAGCGTCTTCATCAGCCGCTGGGACAAGTCCACGGCGAGCCTGCCCGAAGGCCTGCGCAACCGCGTCGGTATCGCGATGGGGCGTGCGTGCTACGACCGATTCCTCGATCTCTTCTCTGGCGATCGCTTCGACGCCTTGCGGGCTCGGGGTGCAAGGCCGCAGCGGCTGCTCTATGCGAGCACCGGCACGAAGGATCCGGCCCTGCCCAAGTCGTTCTATGTCGAGGCGCTCTGCAGCCCGGGCACCGTGAACACGATGCCCGAGGATGCGTTGCATGGCTTGGCCAACGCGGGCACGCTCAAGGCATGCTTCGCACCTGGCGACCCAGCGACGGCAGAGGTGCTCAAGGGCGCGATGGCGCACGGCGTCGACTTGGCGAAACTCGCTGATCAGCTGCAGACCGAGGGTCGGGACGCCTTCATCGCGAGTTGGCACTCGCTCCTGAAGAGCATTCAGTCCAAGCGCGGATGAGCGCCACAAACGAAACCGCCCCGGGCGTGAGCCCAGGGCGGGAATGCGGTTGAGAGGACTTGAACCTCCACGGGTTTTACCCCACTAGAACCTGAATCTAGCGCGTCTGCCAGTTCCGCCACAACCGCGAGTGGGGCGGCAAGTATAGCGATCGACTGATTGTCGCGGAAGGGCGTTCCAATCGGGCAACCCCGCCCGGTTCGGCCGGACGGGGCTGCGCACGGATCCGTCGTCGGTTTACTCGCTCTTGCTCTTCACGAGCGGAGCGTTGGGGTTGGCCGCGCGGAATGCCAGGACACCCTTGCGGATCTCGATCACGAGGTCGCGGTTCTCGCGAAGGAACTGCTTGGACGCTTCGCGGCCCTGGCCGAGTCGGACATCCTTGAAGCTGAACCAAGCGCCGCTCTTTTCGACCACGTTGGCGTTGACGGCCAGGTCGAGCAGATCACCGACCCACGAGATGCCCTCGTCGAACATGATGTCGAACTCAGCTTCGCGGAACGGGGGAGCGATCTTGTTCTTGACGATCTTGGTGCGCACGCGGTTGCCCACATTGCGTTCACCATCCTTGATCGCGCCGATGCGACGGATGTCGACGCGCACCGAGGAGTAGAACTTGAGCGCGCGGCCGCCGGTGGTGGTTTCGGGGCTGCCGAACATGACGCCGATCTTTTCGCGCAGCTGGTTGATGAAGATCACGATGGTCTCGCTCTTGGCGATGGCACCGGTGAGCTTGCGCAGAGCTTGGCTCATGAGTCGGGCCTGGAGACCGACATGGCTGTCGCCCATTTCGCCTTCGATTTCAGCGCGTGGGATGAGGGCGGCGACGGAGTCGACGACGATCACATCGACCGCGTTGGAACGGACGAGCATTTCGCAGATTTCAAGCGCCTGCTCACCGGTGTCGGGCTGCGACACGAGCATTTCATCCAGATTCACGCCCAGCTTCTTGGCCCACGATGGATCGAGCGCGTGCTCGGCATCGATGAAGGCCGCGGTGCCACCCGTGCGTTGCGCATTGGCAACGACGGTGAGGGCCAGCGTCGTCTTGCCGCTGGATTCGGGGCCGAACACTTCAATGATGCGGCCGCGCGGCAGGCCACGCCCACCGAGTGCCAAGTCCAGGCTGAGCGCACCCGTGGAGACCGCGGGAATCGGCGTGATGTTCTCGCCGTCAAGCTTCATGATCGAGCCCTTGCCGAAGGACTTTTCGATCTGGCCCATGGCCGCTTCGAGCGCCTTGAGCTTGCCCTTGGCATCGAGTGCGTTGGTGCGCGGATCGCCTGCGGAGGCATCGGACACGAAGGGCTTGGGTTCAACCGTGCGGTGGCCGGTCTCGCCGCTGCCCGCGTTGAGTGACTTGCCCGGGGCGGGTGCGGTAACGGACACGGTGGACGGCTTGGCCATGGTGCTCCCCTGACTGGTGGTTCCCTGCGCGGTTGCTTGCGCAGTGCTGCCTTCGAGGCGCGAGGTCGTGGAGGCCGACGAGGCATCCGTGCCCGACGCGCTTCGAGTTGTAACGGCTTTCGCTTGTTCGGGCGCGCGGGTTGCGGCGCGCGCGACGGATTCGTTGGACTTGGTGGGGACGGTCGACTTGACGGTGGTGGGAGCTGACATGGTGAGTCCTTTCACGAGGTGGTCACGGTGGGTTGGATCGAGGCGCCGATTCCGTTCGGTAGGTGTTAGGGTAGACCGAACAGGTGTTCGGTGTCAAGCGAACGGATCGAAGCGTGCAGTGTGACGCTCCCCAACCGAAGAACCTGGAAACCCTCTGAAAAATCGGTCGTGATTCTCACCCTGATTCGCGCCTCCCCGGGCGCGGGCTACCGTAGGTCCATGCCCGTTCCAGCGATCCTTGCTGCGTTGCTTCTCGGACAGGTGGCCCCATGCCCCGCCCAACCGATCCCGAGTCCGATCGTTCGCGACGGGGTCGAACTTGCCCCGGCGCTTGCGCCGGCCGCCTCGGTGGTCCGGCTCGATGCGGTCGCCTGGGCCGGTGCACGGGCGAACGATCTTCAGCGCTGGCAGGGCGTTCCCATTGCGCCGGGGCGCGCCGTCGACCTGACGCTGACTCGAGTGCAGCCCTTCATGGACGATGCCATCCTGGTCGTCGCGCAGGGAGAGAAGACCGAGGCCGCCCTCGACGCTCCCGCCGTGGATTGCTTCATGGGTTCAGTCGACGGAGAACCTGGCTCGCGCGCCTACATCGCCATCAGTGCCTTTGGCCACTACGGCTATGTGCTCGCACAGGGCCGCACCTTCATTCTCTCGAGCGGTGCCTTCGGTTCAAATGTGCCAACGCTGTTCTACGATCTTGGAGCACTGCCACCTGGCCTGGTGCCCACGCCAAAGTTCACATGCGGCGCGCTGCCCGTCCCCGGCGTCGAGTCTCCAATCGCGACGCCCCCGGATGGATCACTCGCGGGAGCGCCCTGTCGGCAGGTGCGCATGGCCGTCGAGACGGATCACGAGTACCTGCAGTCGCTCTTCGGAGGAAGCACCTCGGCTGCGACCGCCTACACCGCCGTCCTCATGGGCGCCGTGAACGAGATCTATGTCACCTCGCTGAACACGCGCATTGGCGTGAATTACCTGCGTTTGTGGAGCACGCCGGACGACCCGTGGTCGGCGACCTCGACGGGATCTCAACTCGGCGCGTTCCGCGACCATTGGGCTGCGAACATGAGCGCACAGCCGCGCGAACTCGCGCACTTTCTCTCTGGGCGCGGGCTCGGCGGCGGCGTCGCATGGCTCAGCGTCGTGTGCAACCAAAGTTACGGTTTCGGACTCAGCGCCGACCTCGCGGGCTCATTCCCATACCCGATCGTTCACAACTCCCACTCCAACTGGGACCTGATGGTGGTCGCGCACGAGATCGGCCACAACTTTGGATCCCCGCACACGCACGACTACAGCCCAGCCGTCGACGGATGTGGATCGAATCCGCAGGATTGCGCGGTGGCCGATCAGGGCCTTGGAACGATCATGAGCTACTGCCACATCTGCCCGGGCGGGCTCTCGAATGTGCGGATGGAACTGCACCCGACCTGCATCGCCTCGATGCACGCGCACCTCGATGGCAACGGTTGCGTCGAGGAAGGATCGTCGCTGCCGCCGCAGACCATGATCGATGCGATCACCGCACTGCCGAGCCAAGCGGTGACGATCGATCCGCTCGTGAACGACATCCCAGTCAACTGCGAGGCGATTGCACTGCGGTTCTTCGCGCCCACCACCGCGCTCGGTGGCGTGGTCGAACGCGTGGGCACGACGGGCTCGGTGCTGCGCTACACCGCGCCAGCGTCCGCGACTGGCAATGATGTGATCCCGTACGCCATCGAGGAAACCTCGGGGGCCATCGCATGGGGCGAAATCCGTGTGCAGGTCAAGCCGTTGCGCGCGGCCACACCGGTCCAGGGTGATGTGGCATCGCTCCTCGTGGACTACTACGACCTGAGCGCCGCGCCACCGTCCGTGCTGCCTGACTTCGCGCAGCTGACGCCGTACCGAACCTTCTTCTCCAACCAAGTGAACTATCCGTCGACTGGTGGCAACTTCGCCGACAGCCAGCGAGCCGACACCGTCGGTGCTGTGTGGACCGGCTGGATCAATGTTCCAGCATCGGCGGAGTGGACGCTCTTCATCGAGAGCGATGACGGATCGCGACTCTGGATCGGTGACCAGCTGCTCATGGACAACGATGGGCTGCACGCCATGGTCGAGCGATCGAACACGATTGCGCTTGCTGCTGGAAAGCACCCGGTGCGCCTGGCGTTCTTCGAGAATGGCGGCGGCGCCGGCATGATCCTTCGATGGCAGGGACCCGGCGTGGCGAAGGCCGTGATCCCGGCCTCGGCACTCACTCGTGGTGGCACCGTGAACTGGAGCGACATCAATCTGGATGGACGAGTGGATGGCGCTGACCTGGGAATCCTGCTCTCAGCATGGGGCACAGCGAACGCCGCTGCTGACCTCAATCAGAGTGGCGTCGTGGATGGCGCAGACCTGGGCGTTCTGCTGAGCGCCTGGACAGGTTGAGGCTGATCGGCTCAGCGCTTTGGCGCCAACGCCATGGCGCACATCGCCATCACGCCGGTGGCGATGGCGTCGTCGTTGAAGTCAAACTTCGGCGAGTGCAACGGATGCACCGGCGCGCCATCGCGACCGGTCCCAAGCACGATGTAACACGCGGGAACGCGCTGGCCGTAGTAGCTGAAGTCCTCGGCTCCCATGACGGGCGAGGGCATCAAGCGCGTGTTCTCAACACCGACGGCGCTCGCAAGCTGACGACGCGTGAGATCCGTGAGCGCTTCGTCGTTGACCGTGGGGGGATACCCATCGCGGAACGCCACGGTCGCCGTGCAGCCATGCGCAAGGGCGGTGTTCATGGCCACGCGCTCGATGCGTTCCTTGACTTCTGCGCGGGTCGACTCGCGCAGCGTTCGCATGGTTCCGAGCAGATCGACATGACCGGGCATCACATTGCCGGCGGTGCCGCCGTGGATCGAACTGATCCCCACGACCGCAGCATCGAGCGGATCGATCGTGCGCGACACGATCTGTTGCAGCGCAACGACAATCGCGCTTGCGGCGAGCACGGCATCGCGACCGGTGTGAGGAAGCGCCGCATGCGAACCGGTGCCGTGCACGACGATCTTGATTTCGTCCGAACTCGCCATGACGGGACCAGCGCGCAGAGCGACCGCGCCAGTCTCGAGCCACGGCCAGCAGTGCAGTCCCATGATGCGCTCGACCGGCGGACCAAGCACTGATCCATCGAGGGCGCCGCTCTCGATCATGTCGCGACCACCGCCGCCACCTTCCTCGGCCGGTTGGAAAAGCAGCGTGATCGGATGCTGGAGCTGACCCTCGCGCCCGAGCGTGGCGAGCACGCGCGCGGCGCCGACCAGGATGGTGGTGTGTCCGTCGTGCCCGCACGCATGCATGCGGCCGGGTGTCGTGCTTGCCCACGCAGCGCCGGTCGCTTCGGTGATCGGCAGCGCATCCATGTCAGCGCGAAGGGCCGTCGCGCGATCGCCCGCAGCAGCGATGTGTGCGAGCACGCCGGTACCGCGCGCCAAGCCCCCACGATGCTCGATGCCTGCAGCGGCGAGTTCACGCTTCACGACCTCGCTCGTGCGTCGTTCCTCGAAGGCGGTCTCGGGGTGCGCATGAAGATCGCGCCGAAGCGCGATGAGCGACGGCAACTCTTGGGCGATCAGCGCGCGAAGCCGTTCGGTCGTGGGCATGGCATGAAGCCTAGCGGCATGCCATGGCTCAAGTCACGCGTCGTGGGGATTGGTTCAGGCCACGAGCATCTTGATTGCGATGCCCAGCAGCGTGAGCCCCACGATCGACTTGAGCCAGCGCGCATCGAGCCGCGCGGCCAGCATGCTGCAGACGATGGCGAGGGGCAGTGCGCCAACAAGCAGCATCCACAAGAGCGACCAATCCGTGCGGCCCTGCACGGCGAACGATCCGCCCGCAACGAGCGCCACAGGAATCGCGAAGACCGTGTCCGTCGCGACGAGCCGGATCGGTGTCATGCGCAGGGGATAGAGCGCGCGCAGGAGCACCGCGCCGATCGCCCCCGCGCCGATCGAGGTCGCTGCGATCACCGAACCGAGCAGCGCACCGGCCGCCACGGTCAACGCGGCCTGCGGACGCTTGAAGCGCTCGGGGTCCGCGAGCCGCTTTGCTGTGCTGAGCTTCTGCACCAGGTGGCCCAAGAGCATCGACAGCCCCGAGATCATGATCAGCGCGCCCATCACGCGAACGACGAAGCGTTTCTCATCGGGCTCGATGGAGATGGCCAGCACCGAACCGACCACGATGCAGGCAGGAATGCTGCCGAGCCAGAGTCGACGCACGACCTGCATGTCGACATGTTGCCCGCGAAAGTGCACGGTGCCCGCTGCGATCTTCACGATCGACGCGAAGAGCAGGTCCGTGGCAATCGCGACGACCGGATCGATGCCGAAGCCCAGGACCAGGATCGGCGTCATGATCGCGCCACCGCCCACGCCCGTGAGCCCCACGAACGCACCCACGAGAGCACCGGCAGCGATGGCCAGCAGTGGATCGGGCACGGGTTGAGTGTAGGGGAGCGGTTGGTTCAGGACGGTGGCGAGAGTCGGCCCGGCACTGACTGGGGCTGGTGCCGTGGAGGGCTCGCTCCGCGATTCAGCTCCGCAGCGGCGCCAAACCCACGGCCTTGCGGCCGTCGTTGAGCATGCCGAACGCGTGCTTGTGGTGGCGCACGAGTCGGCTGAGTTGGCTCATCGTGATGCCGAGCACGCCCGCGGCGCCGGCCACGTCGTAGCGGCGCGCCACGATCACATCGAGCGCCTCGGCGAGCAGCGCCGGGTAGTCCTCGTGCTCTGGGTTCACGCTCATCTTCTCGCCTTGACGGCGCCGACACCACAGTTCGCTGCATTCGTGGCGGTCGCGATTGGTCGGCGTGCGGCAGTGCACGGCGAGCTTCAAGCGCACGCGCCAAATCGCCATGCCCTTGTTCTGTCCCTGGCTTCGTCGCTCTGTTCCCTGCGCTTCGATGCCGGTCGCCGTGTGCTGGACCCAACACGCGGTGTCAACGCGATTGCGGTGCTGACCGCCGGGCCCGCCGACGCGGCCGAACTCGACCGTGCACTGCTTCAGGAGCTCGGACTCCTCGAGCGTGGCCGGGTGCGGCGCCTTCAGCATGGTCAGGCGAGGATCGACGTAGGGGATGCGGTAGCTCACGATGCCTTTCTCTGCGGTCCACGCGCGCCGCGGGCGATCCTGCTCATGGGCTCGGCGACGAAGCCAAGATCGCCGATGCCACTCGGCGCCGGCATGAGCGCGGCGAGCCCCGCGATCATGGCCGCGTTGTCGATGCAGTGGGCCATGATCGGGACGCGGCACTCGATCCCGTGCGATGCGGACCATGCTTCGAGCGCCGCGCGCAGCGCGTGATTCGCGCTGACGCCGCCGCCCACGAGCAATGAGCGGGGGCGTTCGCCCGCGTGCAGGAGCGCGGCATCGAGACCCTCAATGATGCTCGCGACGGCCGCCTGTTGAAAGCTTGCGGCAAGATCACGCACACGCTCGGGAGTGAGCGGTGGGGCTTGCGGCGATGGTCGGCGCGGGGTGCCAGGGACGCCACGAGCGGCGTAGAGGAGCGCGGTCTTCAAACCGCTGAAGGAAAACTGAACGCCCTCCCGGCGTAAGTACGCGCTCGGCAGCCGCACGGCCTGCGGATCACCGCCTGCGGCTTCGCGCTCGATGTTCGGCCCGCCCGGGTAGCCCAAACCCAGCATGGCTGCGGCCTTGTCGAACGCTTCGCCGATCGCATCGTCGATCGTCCAACCGATCAGCTGTGGTTCAGTGGGTCCGTCGAGTCGAAAGACGCTCGTGTGTCCGCCGCTGGCAACAAGTCCCAGTGCGGGCCAAGCCGGCATCGGGCGGTCGAGCAAGCACGCCGCCAAGTGCGCAACGACATGATCGACGGGGACGACTGGCTTGCCGAGGGACCACGCAAGACCCTTCGCAGCGCTGACGCCCACGAGCAAGCTGCCGATGAGCCCCGGGCAGTGCGCGACGCCCACGCGGTCGAGGTCCTTCCAACCAACGCCCGCGTGCTCGAGCGCGCGTTCAAGGGTCGGCACGATGCAGTCGAGGTGGGCACGGCTGGCCAGTTCGGGCACGACGCCGCCGTACGGTGCATGCAGCGCTTCTTGGCTCGCGACCACATTCGAGCGCACCTTCAGCGCGCCCGCAGTCCACTCGACCACGCTCGCCGCGGTCTCGTCGCAACTGGTCTCAATGCCCAAGACAAGCATGCCCGCAGCGTACGGCATCGTGGCGCATCGCCCCTAGAATCGACTTCGTGGAGCAAGGACTTCGTGACGAGATCGACATCCGCCGTGAACGCGCGATCGTGGCCGGCGTGCTCGCCCGCGAGGATGAGCACGATCCGGATCCGTTGTCGGAACTGCGCGCGCTCGCGGAGACGGCTGGCGTGCGCGTCGTCGGAGAGTTGACGCAGCGGCGCTCGAAGCCCGACCCACACAGTTACCTTGGCAAGGGCAAGGTCGAGGCCCTTGCCGCGATGGTCCAAGAGCTCGGCGCCAAAGTGGTGCTCCTCGACAACGATCTGTCGCCGAGCCAACTCCAAGCGCTCGAAGAGGCGGTCAAGTGCAAGGTGCTCGACCGCAGCGAACTCGTGCTGGACATCTTCGCGGGTCGGGCCACGACGCGCGCGGCGCAGCTGCAAGTCGAGATCGCCCAGCTTGAGTACACGGCGCCGCGTCTGCGCGCGATGTGGTCCCACTTGGGTCAGGTCACGGGCGGCGCGCCGATGGGCGTGGGGACGCGCGGCCCCGGGGAAAAGCAGATCGAAATCGACCGCCGGCTCGTGCAGCGTCGACTCTCGCAACTCAAGCGTGAACTCGCCGAGGTGCAACTGCGCCGCACGCGCGAAGTCGCCAGCCGCCGCGCCGATCACTTCACCGTCGGCATCGTGGGCTACACGAATGCTGGAAAGAGCAGTCTCTTTAACGCGCTGACCGCTGGCGGGGCGTTCGCCAACGACCAGTTGTTCGCCACGCTGCACACGCGTGTCGAGTCGTGGCAACTCGGCGGCGGCGAGTCGTGCTTGCTCAGCGACACCGTCGGCTTCATCCGCCGCCTTCCGCACCATCTTGTGGCGAGCTTTCGCAGCACGCTCGAGGATGCGATCGCCGGGCATGTGCTCTTGATTCTGCTCGACGCGGGCGATCCGCACGCCGAGCGTCAGCTCGGCACTGTGAAGGAGGTCCTGGGCGAGATTGGTGCGAGTGACCAACCGCGCATCGTCGTGCTCAACAAGCTCGATCGGGTGGCCGAGCAGTGCGCGCAGTGGGACGCCTTGACCGACCGCGAACGCGAGCGGCTGTCAGGTCCCGCTGTATCCACCGCGGACGATGAGCCCGAGTCGAACGACGATCCGACGCCGCAGGGTGGGACGAGTTGGGCCGAGTACGCCAAGGTGCACGGCGGCATCGCCGATCCGCGGGAGCGGCTTGAGCGTCTGCGCCGCGCGTGCCCGGGTGCCGTCGAAGTGAGCGCGCGCTCCGGTGAAGGACTCGACACGCTCGCCGACGCCGTGCGCACGCAGATGCTCGGCCCCGTCGTGACGGTGCGGATTCAGCTTCCGCTCTCGGCCGGCAAGACAGTGGACATGCTCGAAAAGCGCGGCCACGCGCGCGACCGCGACTACGGCGACGACGGCACCGTCACGCTGACGGCGGATCTGGCGCGGCGACATGTCGAAGTGCTCTTGGCGCAGGGCGTGAAAGCGGTCATCGACGGAGAGCCAGCGATCGTCGCGCTGAAGCGCCTCTGGCCAGCCACATCAGCTGAGCGAACTGCCCGGATCCCGCTGCACGAGCGGCTGTTCGGCGCATAGATCGCGCACGAACGCTGACGCATCATCGTTCGCCGCATCACGCAACCACGCGCGGCCGGCGCGCGGCCACGGTGCCATCCACGCGGTCAACCGACACATTGGTTCACGACCGCGCGACCAGAACCCGTCATCCGCTCGCCCAAACGCCACGCGTTCGCCGCGACGGGGGAATCGATCCCATCGTTCGATCGGCGTGCCAAGGAGCGCCCAATCGATGGCGAGTTCCTGCTCTGGCATCGCAGCGATCGCCACCAGGTTGCGCGCGCCAGGCATGAACTGCGCGCAGGCCTTGCGCATGAGTCGATCGATGCGATCGCGCTGTTGCCCGGGCTGCTGCACATCGCCGGGCGCGATTGCGACATGACCACCATCCCACGGCGAGAGCACGCAGAGACGACCGAGCACATCGCCCGCGGCGGATCGCACCAGGAGTGCATCGCCGATCGATGCGCGGTGCAGAAAGTCCTGCGCGGCCTCGACATTGGGCGCTGAAGAGACGATCGGCGCGAGCGCCTCGACCGAAACGACGACGCCACGCGCCACGCTCTCGACGCCACGCAGCGCTGCGACGAGTTCCTCCTGAACAGCGCGACGGCGCTCGATCGGTGCATCGTCTCGCGCCGCTTCAGGTGCAAGCGATTTCACATGCACCCACAGCGTGCTCGATCCGCGTGTGGCGACGAGGTCGCAGGTTCGCCCCTCGTGCGTGGGCACATGGAGTTCTGTCGACGCACCGGCCGTGAGCGCGGCCGCGATCACTTGGGCTTCGGCGAGTGCACCCCAGAATCCCGTCGCCGATGGACCGGCTCGCAGCATGGCGTGCATCGATTCGACATGCCGCAGCGATGCGCGCCCGCGAACTGGTCCTTGGTCACCAGCTCGGCTGCCGAGCCATGATTCGACCTGCACTTGAAGGGCGTGGGGCACGGACGCAGTCACCGGAAGGAGCCTATCGGCACCGACACGGCGGACAGCGGGGGACAAACTTGGCCAATTCCCCTCCGTCAGGCGAAAGTCGCCCATCGATGGGCCCGATGCATCCGGCGGAGGGAAGCACGATGGACCCAATCGAATTCATCCGCAGCGTGCCACGACTGGGCGAACTGCTCGTGGCGCAAGGCGTGATGACCGAGCGCGAAGTGGAGCGAGTGCTCTCGCGCCAGAAGCAAGATGGTCGCCCGTTCGGCGCGCTTGCCGAAGAAATCTGCGGCATCGATCCGTCACTCATCGAGGCCGCGTGGATCGACCAATACCGGCAGATCCAGGCGACCTCGCGACAGACGCTGTCGAACCCCGATCCCAAAGCGCTCGCGCTCGTGGATGCGCGGCAGGCGTGGCAGTTTCGGCTGGTCCCGCTCTCGATCGATGACGAGGCCCTGGTCGCGGCGACCACCACCCAACACATGGCCCGAGCGGCGCGATTTGCCAGCGCGATCTTGGGTCGATCCGTCATCTTCACGATCGTCGACAGCGAGGAACTCGCTGCAGCACTCGAACGACACTACCCCATGCGCGCCGTCGGCTTGGACGCGCGAACCGTGCGGGGTGGTGTTCAACTGGACCCCCTTGGCGGTCGCCCTGAACCGAGCACTCGGTGAGGCGACCCAGCAACGCAACGCGGCGCCCAGATTCACTGGGCGCCGCGTCGTTGATGCCACCTCGCGGACTTGAACCGCGGACACCCGCATTTTCAATGCGGTGCTCTACCAACTGAGCTAAGGTGGCGAACCGAATTGGCCCCTGACCGGGCGGCCGATCACGGCACCGCAGCAATCAGGGGGAAGCGAAGGGTACGCGGTTCCTCGACGATGTCAAGCGACTCGAGTGCGCGCGCAGGTGCCGCGCGATGCGTTGGCGCGAGCTCGTGCGAGGACTGGACCTGACCGAAGAGCAGGTCGGCAAGCCAACGCGAGAGTGGTCGACGCGGGTCCCACGCCTGCAGTCCATCGCCGCGATCGGTCGCGGCTTGCAGATCGGACCAGAAGCGCTCAATCTTCAGACCGCCATCGCGGGTGGGCGACCATGTGTTGATCGCTTCGCGCAACCGCCATGTGTGCTGCAAGCGCAACTCGCTCCACGCCTGCGGCGCGTGCTGCACGCAACCCACGACGAGCGCAAGATCGAGCACCGATGCACGGATCGTGTCGACTTCGAACACGCTGAAGCCCGCATCGGGCTCGAGCGCACGAACATGCGCCACGCACGCATCGATGCTCACACCCATCGACGCTGCGAAGAGTCCAGCGTCGCTGAAGAACGCGCGACGCAGCGGCGTTTCCCAGCGCTTCGTGCGTGCTGCGCGCGAAGGCTTCGAGCGCGACGATGCACCGCGCGAACTGCGCGCGAAGTTCGATGAAGCGCCCCGAGATGTTGTTGTCCTGGCAGTGGAGGTGCGCGATGACGCGCGACGAGACGTCCTAGTCTGCATGGTCTTTCTCCGCGATCCGTGCGAGTGCAGGGCAGGGCCCGACGCGCGCAGTCTACTTCGCGCGCGGCGCTCGTCAACCGAAACGCTTGCGTTTCAAGGGCGCGCGTGCGAGC